>NZ_SPKP01000011.1:115604-434650 GCF_023127835.1 Pseudomonas sp. B329
CTGCGCTTTTCAAAAGTGACCCGCTGTAAAAGCGGAACCCTAAGTGGCCGTTACCGCAGGAATGGATATGTACTCGGTCTGATCCAACATCCTGGTCGGCTCTTAGGCCGCCATCGGGGGCAAGCCCCCTCCCACATTTGGATCTTGGCGTGTCAGGTAGATATGCGCCAGCTATCCGACCGTCACGGGAGCCAGCTCCCTCGGCCCCATCAAAAAGGTTTCAAATCCCCCTCAGGGCACTGGCGTCAGATCAATACGATACGGCTCGAAAATCTTCAGCATCTGCCCATTGTCCCGCAAGCCCTTGAGCAATGCGGAAAACGCCTCTGCCGTGATCGGTGCCTTGGGCCGCAGCAACGCGTAATGGTGATACACCTGGTCAATGCGCTCGGACACCAGAAATTGCCCGGCCATGTCCACATTGCGCACCAGAAAATCACTCAGGTACGAACGCGTCACCAAGGCAATATCAGCCCGCCCACGCGCGACCATCAACAGGTTGCTGTCATGGGAATAAGTCAAGGTGGCGTTGAAGTGCTGGGCCATGTTCCTGGGATCCGGGTTGAAACCCGCAAAGGCATAGTGATAGCCGCTGAAGACTGCCAGGCGCTTGCCGGCAAGGTCGGCAAAATAGCTTTCGTCGCGACCGGGCTGACGTTGGGCGACGAAGATTTCTGCGTCTTCCAGGCCCATGTCGACGCTGGTATGGGCAATATCCCGCCAGCCCCAGGACGGGTTTTCGAAGATCGCCATGTCGACCCGGCCTTGCTCGAAATCACGGAAACGCCGGGGAATAGATGTGGGTACCAAGACAAACTGGTAGTCGGTTTGCGCAGCGTTCAGGGCCTCGATCAATTGCGGCAGCAAACCGGTATCGGCACCTTGTTCAGGACGTACGGTGTAAGGCGGAAAGTGCGCCGCGCCGATCCTCACCAATTGCGCAGCGCCCGCCTGCGTCCACGCGGCGCTGCCCAGTGCCCATAATGCAAGTCCTGCAGCCAGCCGCCATGGCGAAAACATCGAGGCACACACCGTTGAATATTCTGATGGCGCTAAGCTAGGCGTTTTTATCGGGGGAGACAACGTTCGCCCTCAAATTAATAGCGTGCACCTCAATCCGCCTTTAACACCATCAGCAGGGCCTCTTCGGCCAATTCTTCAAGGGTCAGGCTGCCCTGGGTACGGAACCAGGTAGTGGTCCAGGACAACGCGCCCGTCAGGAAGCGCCGAGTAATAAACACGTCACCGCGGATATACCCGGCGGTCTTGGCCTCACCCAATACCTGCAACCAGATATCTTCATAAACATCGCGCAAGGCCAGCACCTGGGCCTGGCCCTCGGCCGACAGCGAACGCCATTCGTAGACCAGCACCGCCATGGCCTCGCCGCTGCCGCCCATGATCGACTGCAACTCGCAGCGAATCAGCGCCAGCACACGCTCGCGCACAGTGCTCGCCTCCTCCAGCGCGGCGCGCATCATTGCGGTGTTGTAGTGGATGGTTTCTTCCATCACCGCCCGCAGAATCTCGTCCTTGCTCTTGAAATGATGAAAGATGCTGCCCGACTGTATGCCCACGGCGCTGGCAAGGTCACGCACGGTAGTGCGCTCAAAACCCTTGTTGCGAAACAGGTGAGCCGCGGTTTGCAGCAATTTGCCCCGGGCGCTCTCGGGGTCGGTCAATCGGCCACCGGCGACCATGGCGCGCATCACCCCCAGGGCTTTGTGCTCATCCATGCTGCTCTCCTTCACTTGTGCTGACATCTTGGGCGGCAATTTAGGCCGTGGCCGCCACCCAAGCAAGCGCTTGGGTAAAACTTGTGCGCACAGTTTACAAACCAAGCGCTTGCTTGGTAGTCTCGACGCCAGCCCCTGGAGGACGGATTTCTCATGAGCAAAACGGTTCGTATCGGCTGCGCCAGCGCCTTCTGGGGCGACACCTGCACGGCGGCCGCTCAATTGGTGCACGGCGGCGCCCTGGATTACCTGGTGTTCGACTACCTGGCGGAAGTCACCATGTCGATTCTCGCCGGAGCACGCATGAAAGACCCCAAGGCCGGTTACGCCACGGACTTTGTCGAGGTCCTCACGCCCTTGCTGGCGGATCTCCAACGCCAGGGCATCCGCGTGATCAGCAATGCCGGCGGCATCAACCCCAAGGCCTGCGCCGCCGCCTTGCAAGCGGCCTGCGACCAGGCCGGCATTGCGCTGAAAATCGCGGTGCTGCTCGGCGATGACCTGCACCCCCAACTCAAACACCTGCCCAACGTCACCGACATGTTCAACGGCACCCCGCTGCCACCTTTGTGCGTGTCCGCCAATGCCTACCTCGGCGCGCCGGGGATTGCCCAGGCCCTGGAACTCGGCGCCGACATCGTCATCACCGGCCGGGTGGTCGACAGCGCGGTGGTCAGCGCGGCCCTGGTGCATGAGTTCAACTGGTCATGGCAGAACTACGATCATCTGGCCCAGGCCGCCCTGGCCGGGCATATCATCGAATGCGGTGCCCAGTGCACCGGCGGCAATTTCACCGATTGGCGCGACGTACCGGACTACGAGCACATCGGCTTCCCCATCGTCGAAGTCAGCGCCGACGGCCAGTTCACCGTCAACAAAGTCGAAGGCAGCGGCGGCCTGATCAGTGAACTCAGCGTGGCCGAACAACTGCTGTATGAAATCGCTGATCCGCGCGCCTATCTGCTGCCGGATGTGATCTGCGATTTCAGCCAGGTCAAGTTGCAGCAGCAAGGCAAGCATTCAGTGCGCGTGCACGGCGCCAAGGGGCTGCCACCCACCGATCAGTACAAGGTCAGCGCCACCTATCCTGATGGTTTCCGCTGTACCGCCAGTTGCCTGCTTGCCGGGATCGACGCGGTGGCCAAGGCCGAGCGGGTCAGCCAGGCGATCATCAACAAGACCGAGCAACTGTTCAGCCAACGCGGTTGGGCGCCCTACACCGACGTGAACATTGAGCTGCTGGGCAGCGAAGCCACCTACGGCGCCCATGCCCGGCGTGAGGATTGCCGCGAAGTGGTGATGAAACTGGCCGTGAGGCACCCGAGCAAACAGGCCCTGGTGCTGTTCGCCCGCGAGATCGCGCAAGCGGCCACCGGCATGGCGCCGGGGCTCACCGGCATCGTCGGCGGGCGGCCTACGGTCTACCCGTTGATTCGGCTGTTTTCGTTTCTGATCGACAAGGCGGCCTGTGCACTGAGCATCGATTATCAAGGCCAACGCCATGCCGTCGAACTGCCCGCCGCGCTCCCCCTACGCACGCCCGCTGCCCCCATCGAACCGCCCAAACCCCAAGGCCGCGCCGACGCCAGCGTGCCCCTGGTGAAACTTGCCGTGGCGCGCTCCGGTGACAAGGGCAACCACAGCAATATCGGCGTGATCGCCCGCCACCCCGACTACCTGCCATGGATCGCCGAAACGCTGACCCGGGAGGTGATCGTCGACTGGATGAGCCACGTGCTCGACCCCCGTCACGGCCGCGTCGAGCGCTGGTATCTACCCGGCAGCCACAGCCTGAATTTCCTGCTGGAAAATGCCCTGGGCGGCGGTGGTATCGCCAGCCTGCGCATCGACCCGCAAGGCAAAGCCTTTGCCCAGCAACTGCTGGAAATCCCCATCGCCGTGCCGCAACACATTGCCGACCAACTCACCTAAAGGACCGTCGCCGTGGCCTTCGACTCGATCTTCAAAGCCGACCTGTTCCAGGGGCAAACCGTGATTGTCACCGGAGGCGGCAGTGGCATTGGCCGCTGCACCGCCCATGAGCTGGCGGCCTTGGGCGCTCGCGTGATCCTGGTGGGTCGCAAGCCGGAAAAACTGCAGAAGGTCGCAGCGGAAATTGTCGAAGATGGCGGCGTCGCCCATTGGCATGTCTGTGATATTCGTGATGAAGAGGCGGTGAAGGCGCTGGTCACGCAGATTCTGCACGACCATGGCCCCATCCATGGCCTGGTCAATAACGCCGGCGGCCAATACCCCTCGCCCCTGGCCGCCATCAACCAAAAGGGCTTTGAAACCGTACTGCGCACCAACCTGGTGGGTGGTTTCCTGGTGGCGCGGGAAGTGTTCAACCAGTCGATGAGCAAGCACGGTGGATCAATCGTCAACATGCTCGCCGACATGTGGGGCGGTATGCCCGGCATGGGCCATTCCGGCGCAGCGCGCGCGGGCATGGATAATTTCACCAAGACCGCCGCGTTTGAATGGGGCTATGCCGGGGTGCGCGTCAACGCCGTGGCGCCCGGCTGGATTGCCTCCAGCGGCATGGACACCTATGAAGGCGCGTTCAAGGCCGTGATCCCCACCTTGCGCGAGCATGTGCCGCTCAAACGCATCGGCACCGAGTCGGAAGTCAGCGCGGCCATCGTTTTTCTACTCAGCCCGGCCGCGGCCTTTGTCAGCGGCAGCACGCTGCGCATCGACGGTGCCGCCAGCCTGGGCAGTCGGGCATGGCCGCTGCACAAGGCGCAGGCGCCGAGCCAACCCTTCAATGGGTTCCACCGCGCCTATCTGCCGGATGTGCTCAAGACGGAGCAATAACACGATGCCGACGATTGAAACCCTGGTCGATCCCCACAGCCCACAGTTCGCACAGAATCGCGCCGCCATGCTGGCCGCCATTGCCCAGTTGCATCAACTGGAACACAACCTGCTGGCCAAGGCTGAGGAGGCCAAGCCCAAGTTCGACAAGCGCGGCCAATTGCTGCCCCGCGAGCGCCTCAACCTGCTGCTCGACCCGGGCGCGCCGTTTCTGGAACTGGCCAGCCTGGCCGGCTACAAACTCCACGACGACAAGGACGGCAGCGCCGCCGGTGGCGGGCTGATCGCCGGCATCGGCTATGTCAGCGGCGTGCGTATGTTGGTGGTGGTCAACAACAGCGCGATCAAGGGCGGCACCATTTCCCCATCGGGCCTGAAGAAATCCCTGCGCCTGCAACAGATCGCCATGGAGAACAAACTGCCGGTGGTGACCCTCGCCGAAAGCGGCGGCGCCAACCTCAATTATGCCGCCGATATTTTCGTCGAAGGCGCGCGCAGCTTTGCCAACCAGGCGCGCATGTCGGCGATGGGCCTGCCGCAGATCACCGTGGTGCATGGCTCGGCCACGGCAGGCGGTGCCTATCAGCCGGGCTTGTCGGATTACGTGGTGGTGGTGCGCGGCAAGGCCAAGCTGTTCCTTGCCGGGCCACCACTGCTCAAGGCCGCCACCGGCGAAGTCGCCAGCGACGAAGATTTGGGCGGTGCGCAGATGCACGCGCAAACCGCCGGCACCGCTGAATACCTGGCGGAAAATGATGCCGATGGCGTGCGTATCGTGCGAGAAATTGTCGGCCTGCTGCCGTGGAATGACCGGCAGCCGCCAGCGGTAAAAAACACCTATGCCGAGCCGCTGTACCCCATCGACGAGTTACTGGGGCTGATCCCCGATGATCCGAAAAAGCCCTACGACGTGCGCGAAATCCTCGCGCGCCTGGCCGACGCCTCTCATTTCCTGGAGTTCAAAAGCGAGTTCGACGCCCATACCGTCTGCGGCCATCTGCATATCCAGGGCCGCGCCGTTGGTGTGATCGGCAACAACGGCCCTATCACGCCGAAAGGCGCGAGCAAGGCCGCGCAGTTTATCCAGCTGTGTGATCAGAGCCGTACGCCGCTGCTGTTCCTGCACAACACCACCGGCTTCATGGTTGGCACCGAGTCCGAACAGCAAGGGGTGATCAAGCACGGTGCAAAGATGATTCAGGCGGTGGCCAACGCCCGCGTGCCCAAGCTCACGGTGGTGGTCGGTGGCTCCTACGGTGCCGGTAACTATGCGATGTGCGGGCGCGGCCTTGACCCCCGCTTTATATTCGCCTGGCCCAACAGCCGCACAGCGGTCATGGGCGGCGCGCAAGCCGGCAAGGTGCTGCGCATCGTCACCGAGGCCAAGCAGTTGAAGGACGGCCTGGTGCCCGACCCAAAGGTGCTGGACATGCTCGAACAGGTCACCGCGCAGAAGCTCGACAGCCAGTCCACGGCGCTCTACGGCAGCGCCAATCTGTGGGATGACGGGTTGATCGATCCACGGGATACCCGCACCTTGCTTGGGTTCCTGCTGGATATCTGCCATGAGGCTGAACTAAGGCAACTGCAACCGAACAGCTTTGGTGTGGCGCGATTCTAATCAGGAGAACAATAAAAATGATCTTCACCCAGGAACACCAGGAACTGCGCCGCACCGTGCGCGCCTTCGTCGACCGCGAGATCAACCCCCATGTCGACGAGTGGGAAAAAGCCGGGCGCTTTCCCATCCATGAGATCTTCCGCAAGGCCGGCGACCTGGGCCTGCTGGGCATTTCCAAGCCGCAGCAGTTCGGCGGCATGGGCCTGGACTACAGCTACTCCATCGTCGCCGCCGAAGCGTTCGGCAGCATCCGCTGTGGCGGCATCCCCATGTCCATCGGCGTGCAGACCGACATGTGCACCCCGGCCCTGGCTCGCTTCGGCTCCGATGAATTGCGCGAAGAGTTCCTGCGCCCGGCCATCAGCGGTGAACAGGTCGGCTGCATCGGCGTGTCGGAAACCGGCGCCGGCTCCGACGTGGCCGGGCTCAAGACCCATGCGCGTAAAGACGGCGAAGACTATGTGATCAACGGCAGCAAGATGTGGATCACCAACTCGCCCAGCGCCGACTTTATCTGCCTGCTCGCCAACACCTCCGATGACAAGCCGCATATCAACAAGTCGCTGATCATGGTGCCGATGAACACGCCGGGCATCAGCGTCAGCCCGCCCCTGGAAAAGCTCGGCATGCACAGCTCCGAAACCGCCCAGGTGTTCTTCGACGACGTGCGTGTGCCTCAGCGCAACCGCATCGGCCATGAAGGCGCAGGCTTCATGATGCAGATGCTGCAGTTCCAGGAAGAACGCCTATTTGGCGCGGCCAATATGATCAAGGGCCTGGAGTACTGCATCGACAGCACCATCGAATACTGCAAAGAGCGCCAGACCTTCGGCAAGGCGCTGATCGACAACCAGGTGATCCACTTCCGCCTGGCCGAACTGGCCACCGAAATCGAGTGTCTGCGTGCGTTGGTCTACCAGGCTACCGAGCAGTACATCAAGGGCCAGGACGTGACTCGCCTGGCGTCCATGGCCAAGCTCAAGGCCGGACGCCTGGGCCGTGAGGTCAGCGACAGTTGCCTGCAATATTGGGGCGGCATGGGCTTCATGTGGGACAACCCGGTGGCCCGCGCCTACCGCGACGTGCGCCTGGTATCGATTGGCGGCGGTGCCGACGAAATCATGCTGGGCATCATCTGCAAACTGATGGGCACCCTGCCCGGTAAAAAACCATGAGTACCCTGCTGCTGGAAGCCCATAACGGCGTGCTGCATATCACCCTCAACCGGCCCGAATGCCGCAATGCAATGAGCCTGGCCATGGTCAAGGAACTGCGTGCAGTACTGGCGCAATTGGACAGACAGGTACGCGCCGTGGTGATCAGCGGTGCGGGGGGGCATTTCTGCGCGGGGGCCGATGTGAAGGACCTGGTCGGCGCGGGGGATCAGTTACACGCGTTGAACCGCGCGTTTGGCACCTTGCTGCAAGAGGTGCAAGCGCTGCCGCAGGTGGTGATCGTAGTGCTGCAAGGCGCGGTGCTGGGCGGTGGGTTTGGGTTGGCCTGTGTGAGCGATATTGCGATCGCCGAACACAAGGCGCAGTTCGGCTTGCCGGAGACCACCCTGGGGTTGTTGCCGGCGCAGATAGCGCCGTTTGTGGTCAAGCGCATCGGCTTGACCCAGGCACGGCGGCTGGCGCTGACGGCGGCGCGGTTTGATGGGGTCGAGGCTGGCCGTTTGGGCGTGGTGCATTTTGTCGAGCACGATGCCCAGGCACTGGCGCAGCGGCTGGATGAAGTGTTGGGGCAGGTATTGCAGTGCGCGCCGGGGGCCAATGCGCGAACCAAATCCCTGTTGCTGGCAAGCGTGGATGAGCCGCTTGATGCAGTACTGGACCGCGGGGCGCAGTGGTTTGCCGAGGCGGTGAGAAGCGAGGAAGGGATTGAGGGGACGCAGGCGTTTGTGCAGAAGCGAAAGCCGGGTTGGTCTCGATGACGCCATCGCAGGCAAGCCAGCTCCCACAGGGAACACATTTCAAATGTGGGAGCTGGCTTACCTGCGAAGAGGCCCCAACACACGCCACATCCAGTAAGGGATAACCCAATGCCCGCCTTCACCAAAATCCTGATCGCCAACCGCGGCGAGATCGCCTGCCGTATCCAGCGCACTGCCCAAGCCCTGGGCTACCGCACCGTGGCCGTGTACAGCGACGCCGACACCCATGCCCTGCACGTGCAGATGGCCGACGAAGCCGTGAATATCGGCCCGGCTCCCGTACAACAGTCATACCTGAACATCGCCGCCATCCTCGACGCCGCCCGACGCACCGGCGCCGACGCCATCCACCCCGGCTACGGCTTCCTTTCGGAAAACCCCGACTTCGCCCGCGCCTGTCAGAACGCCCATATCGTTTTCATCGGCCCCAGCAGCGAAGCCATCGAGCTGATGGGCAGCAAGCGCCTGTCGAAGATCGCCATGCTCGACGCCGGTGTGCCCTGTATCGCCGGTTACCAAGGCAGCGCCCAGGACGACGCCACGCTGCAACAGGAAGCCGAGCGCATCGGCTTCCCGCTGATGATCAAGGCCAGCGCCGGTGGCGGCGGGCGTGGCATGCGCCTGGTACACCAACCTGAACAGCTGCTGGAGCAACTGCGCACTGCGCGCTCTGAGGCAATGAACGCTTTTGGCAGCGACGAACTGATTCTTGAGCAGGCCCTGATCGACCCGCGCCACGTTGAGGTGCAAGTGTTCGGCGATCGCCATGGCAACCTGATCTACCTGGGCGAGCGCGACTGCTCGATCCAGCGCCGCCATCAGAAAGTCATCGAAGAAGCGCCCTGCCCCGTGATGACGCCCGAACTGCGCCAGGCCATGGGCGACGCGGCGCTCAAGGCCGGGCGGGCGGTGAGCTACGTCGGCGCCGGTACCGTGGAGTTTCTGCTCGATCGCAATGGTCGGTTTTATTTCCTGGAAATGAACACGCGCCTGCAAGTCGAACACCCGGTGACCGAGCTGATCACCGGCCTCGATCTGGTGGCCTGGCAACTGCACATCGCCGCCGGCCAGCCGCTGCCGCTGGCACAAGCCGATGTGGTGCTGAGCGGCCACGCCATGGAAGTGCGCCTGTACGCCGAAGACCCGGCCCAGGGCTTCCTGCCGCAAACCGGTGACGTGCTGCGCTGGGAGCCTGCCGCCTGCGTGCGCATCGACCATGGCCTACGCGAAGGCGAAACCATCAGCCCGTTCTACGACCCGATGCTGGGCAAGATCATCGCCCACGGCGCCACTCGCGAAGAAGCTCGCCGAAAGTTGCTGCGGGCAGTGGAAGACACCGTGCTACTGGGTGTCACCACCAATCAGCGGTTTTTGGTTGATTTGCTCAAGCAGCCGGATTTTATCGCCGGCGAGTTCAGCACCGCCTTTATCGCCGAACGCTTCGGCCAGCTACCGCCCCAGGCGCCATCGACTGAACAGCTCAGCCTGGCCGCAGCGCTGTTTTACCGGCACAGCGCCGACCAGCATCCCCAAGGCCTGGCGGGATGGCGCAACACCGCCAATGTGCCGTGCACCTACCGCCTGGAGGTCAATGGCCAAACCCACACCGTGAGTGTCGACGACCTGCAATTCACCATCGACGGTCGCTGGGCCACCTGGGTGCTCAACGGCATCCGGCGGCGTACCGCCTACTACATCGACGATACCCAACTGTGGCTGCCCGGCGTGAAGGTGACCAACCGCACCCAGCAGGTCGCCAGCCGCCAGGTGGATGCCAGCAGTGGCACGGTCAAGGCGCCGATGGATGGCGCCATTGTCGATATCCAGGTCAGCGTCGGCGACACAGTCACCAAAGGCCAACTGTTGCTGGTGCTCGAAGCGATGAAAATGGAGCACCCGCTGAAGGCCGGGATCGACGGCATCGTCAAGGCGGTGCAGGTCATGGCGGGCGATCAGGTGCGCAATCGTCAGGTTTTGCTACAGATCGAATAACGCCCTAGGCGGAACTACAGGGCCGGGCTACGCTCTATCCCCATCAGAAAGGGACGAGTACGGGAACCTGCACCATGCCTCATTGGCTGATTATTGACCTTGAAGCCACAACGGATGACGGCGGTTGGCCCGTGACGGAGATGGAAGTCATCGAGATCGGCGCCAGCCTGGTCAACCGCCAGGGCCGCGAACTGGATCACTTTCAGCGCTTTGTGCGGCCACTGCGACGGCCGTTGCTGACGCCCTTTTGCCGCAAGCTGACCCATATCACCCAAGCCAATATCGATGCAGCCACACCGATCACCGAGGTGTGGCCGCTGTTCGAGCGCTGGCTGGGCCAGCACCAGGCACGCCTGGAAGGCTGGGCCAGCTGGGGTGATTACGATCGCGTGCAACTTGAACTCGAATGGCAGCGCCATGGCCTGTCCAGCGCCCTGGGGCAAACGCCCCATGTAAACCTCAAGCAACGCTTTGCCAAGGCCCGGCGCCTGGACAAACCACTGGGGCTCAATGGTGCGCTGCAATTGGCGGGGATGCAGTTCAATGGCCAACAGCATCGCGCCCTGGAAGACGCGCGTAACACCGCACGCCTGTTACCGTTGATTTTGCCGGTCTAGGCAGCTCCCGTGGGCTTGGGCATACTGGCCGACCTTTCCAGACCCTTTTTCCGAGGATTCACCCATGTTCAAAGTCAACGAGTACTTCGACGGCACCGTCAAGTCGATCGCTTTCGGCACTGCAGAAGGTCCGGCGACCATCGGCGTGATGGCTCCGGGTGAATACGAATTCGGTACCGCCCAGCGTGAAATCATGCATGTGGTCTGCGGCGCACTGATCGTCAAACTGCCCGACGCCGAGTGGGAAACCTTCGCCGCCGGCAGCCAGTTCAACGTACCGGCCAACAGCAAGTTCCAGTTGAAGGTCGCCGTAGACACCGCTTACCTGTGTGAATACCGCGGCTAAGTATCACCGGTAAACAAAAATGCCCGTCTCCAGCGAGACGGGCATTTTTTATTCCAGGACCGTCACCGGCATCCCGACTTCCAAGTGGCCGATGCCATCGTTGACCAGGTTCTGGCCGAACATCGCGCCCTTCTCGGTCTTGCGATAGGTCTCCAGCGTCGCGAAGGGTTCGCGGTCGGGGCTGCGCTCGCCGGTGCGGGGATCAATGGTGGTGAGGATGCAACGCGAGCACGGCTTGACCACCCGGAACTCCACATCGCCGATGCGCAAGCGCTTCCAGCCATCCTCGGCAAAGGCTTGGGCGCCTTCGATCACCAGGTTGGGACGAAAACGCAGCATCTCCATCGGGCGGCCGATCTTCTCACACAAGTCATCCAGGGAGCCTTGGCCGATCAGCAACAGCGGGTAGCCGTCGGCAAAGCCGACCTTGTCGTCATCCTTGCCGTAGCCGGCTTCGGTGGTGCGCGCACGTTCCAGGGGAAGCTGCACCAGGCGCGTAGGCTTGCCGATAAACTCGCTGACCCAGGCGGCCGCCTCATCGCCAGCATCGGGTACGCGCAGGGTGTCGCGCCAGATGGTCACGCCGCGCAGTTCACTGGCACCCTCCGGCAACGCCACCTCCAACGATGAGTAGCCCGGCGAACTCAAGGTCAGGCCGCCCGCGTCGTTCCACAGCGCCGACAGTTGGCTCATCTTCGCCACCGCCCGCTGCGTCAGGAACCGCCCACTGGCTTCGTCCACCAGCATCCAACGTCGATCCCCTTGCAGGCCGAGTTTATCCAGGCCGATGTGCTGCAAGGCTTCGGCCTTGCCGGATTTGAGGGGGTAACGGTACAACGCGCTGAGACGAAGCATGGGCCTGCCTTCCTGGGAAACAAAGTGTCATCCTAAAGTCAGGCGGGCACTTCGTCCAACATCAGTCGCTCGCGCACCACATCCACCAGCTTGTCCGGCTGGAATTTGGAGAGGAAATTGTCGCAGCCGACCTTTTTCACCATTGACTCATTGAAGCTGCCCGACAGCGAGGTGTGCAGCACCACATAGAGGCCGCGCAGGCGCGGGTCGTTGCGGATTTCGGTGGTGAGGCGGTAGCCGTCCATCTCGGGCATTTCGGCGTCGGTGAAGATCATCAGCAGCTTGTCGGTCATCACCTGGCCGCTGTCGGCCCAGGCTTTGAGCATGTTCAACGCCTTGAGACCGTCGCTGGCGATGTGCATCTTCACCCCCAACTGTCCCAGGGTATCGCGCAACTGCGACAGGGCCACGTTGGAGTCGTCCACCAACAGCACTTCGCGACCACGGGCACGTTCGAGCACCGGGTCTTCGAGTTTTTCCCGCGAGACCTTGGCGTTATAGGGCACGATCTCGGCGAGGACTTTTTCCACGTCGATGATTTCCACCAACTGGTCATCGACCTTGCTGATGGCAGTAAGGTAGTGCTGGCGACCGGCGCTGGTCGGCGGCGGCAGGATGGCTTCCCAGTTCATGTTGACGATGCGGTCAACGCCGCCCACCAGAAACGCCTGCACCGAACGGTTGTATTCGGTGACGATGATGGTGCTGTTGGGCCCCGGCACCAAAGGGCGCATACCGATGGCCTGGGACAAGTCGATCACCGGCAAGGTCTGGCCCCGCAGGTTGACCACCCCGCACACGAATGGGTGGCGCTGGGGCATCAGGGTCAGCTTGGGTAACTGCAGCACTTCCTGCACTTTGAACACGTTGATCGCGAACAACTGCCGACCGAAGAGGCGGAACATGAGAATTTCCAGGCGATTCTCACCCACCAATTGCGTGCGTTGATCTACCGTGTCGAGAATGCCGGCCATTAAAAGCTCCTGGTGTACACGCCGCAGGCGCGTTGAGAGGGTGTGCAGTCGTATAGGTACATTATCGGCGGCAAGCGCCGGACCTTGACCCCAATAAAATGCCATGTAAATCCATTGATGTCACACTGACATCATGCTTTACTGCTTCGGCCCTTAATACTGTTTCAAGGCGCCGTGCGCGACAGTCGAACCGACGTGCAGTTCCACCATATAGGGGGTTCCCCTATACGCAATCAGGCCCAACCTGATATTCGCGATATCTAATAGCCATTAATGTGACGCCATTCTCATTGCATGAATGGAGTCAGGCTTTTGTTTGCCATCCCCAGCCCTTGGCCCACGGGCCTTTCAGGCACTCACGTATCGGCAACTGAAGTCGTGTCATCCCGTACCCCAGGGGCTACATACGACTTTCGTGAGCATTTCAATAAACGTCCTACTGAAACATCGGAAGCGACCTACAAGTCCAAGTCGTATTTCAGCGCTAGTTTTAAGCCATTCACCCGGTGCGACATCTCATCACCCGACCTTACGTTGCGGAGACTTGCATGATGAATAGCGCAAACGAATGGCAAACAGCACTTCTCGCATTTCTGGGCGAGGCTCAACTGCTTCTGGGCAAATCCGAAGAGTGTTTGAGCCATCTGCATTTGATCCGCAACGACAGCGACGCCATCGACTGCATGAAAGCCAGCTTGGCCAAACTGGCTGAAAAAGCCGATGGCCTGGCGCTGCAGGCAATCAGCGAGTTCTCGGGGCATCTGCAAAATCTGATCGCCAATGCCCAAAGCCCTCTGCAGTTGCATGACGAGGCGCTGGACGCGCTGCATGACTGCCTGACCCTGCTGGCCTGGCAACTGGAACTGATCGACACCCGCACCGGTGAACTGAGCCTGGATGACAGCGAGCAAACTTCATTGATCGCAACGGTTGCCTTGCAGATCCCGCAAAAGGATTTGAGCCGTACACCGCCGCAGCATCTGCATCATGGGTCGTGAGCGTCGTGCAGGTCGTATTTAACTGCCGAGTTATCTAAAAACGACCGGCTTGGACGCAATGGGAAAATATCAATTAGCCATCAATGTAATAATTATACAAACCAACTTCGTTAATACAACTTTCCGCTTTCAACTCTGGGATTAACGGCCAGAGTATTTGTGTGGGCCATAAACCAATCAGGCGACCAACGGTAAGCGGGGTGGTACTATGCCCCGCTCGAAGTGATTTAACTTCAACATGCTTAAAGACGATTTGGCAGCGCACTCCAAACAGAGCCCGGTCAACCGGCCTCACCGCAGTGAACCCTCATTGGCTCCATCCGCTATGTACGCGAGTTTCAAGTCACTTATCGCCAGGTCCGTGTCCCGCAGCCATGTGCGCCGACTCACCCTTGCGCTGTGCCTGTGCTCATTGCTGGGCAGCCTGTGGGCCTATCTGCAGGACGCGCCGCTGCCGTTGCCGATCCTGCTGCTCAACTTCGCCACGCTGGTGGTGGTGGGACTGCAACAGTGGAATTCGCGCAAAGCCATCAAGTTCGAGCCCCAGGAGCTGGCCGACCGCTTGCTGCAAGTGCAGGAGAACGAACGCCACCGGCTCAGCCGCGAACTGCATGACGATATCGGCCAACTGCTGACCGCCGCCAAACTGCAAAGCGAATGGTTGCAGCGCCGCCTGCCCCCGGACCTGAACACCCATTGCACGGTGCTGTGCAATACGCTCAATGAAACCCTGGCCAAGGTGCGCGACGTCTGCGCCATCCTCAACCCCCGCCAACTGACCAGCCTGGGCCTGGAAGCCAGCCTGCGCGCGCACCTGCTCAAGACCCTGGAAAACACCCAGGTGTGCTGGAGCCTGGAGTGTCAGCAACGGCTCACCGGCATCCCCGAAGAAGTGGCCGTGGCGGTCTTTCGCATCACCCAGGAAGCGGTGACCAACATGCTTCGCCATGCAAAGGCGCGCAACCTGCTGGTGCGCCTGCAACGCCTGCCTGAAGGCCTGTCGCTGATGATCTGCGATGACGGCCAGGGGTTCTCGCCTGCCCCCGACCCGGGCCGGGAAGGCCAACGGGGCATGGCCGGTATGTGCGAACGGACACACCAGCTGGGGGGCACCTTTTCCATCAGCAGCCAGCCTGGCAACGGCACCCGTATCAACGCACTTTTCCCCTGGGCGCCCCGCGCTCTCGAACGGGCCAGCGCCCCTAAGGTTCTCGAGTGACCTGCAATTTACTCCTGGTGGATGACCACGCACTGATTCGCGCCGGTGTGCGTGCGCTGATTCTGGATATTCCCGGCTACAGCGTCATCGGCGAAGCCAGCGATGGCGCACAACTGCTGGCGCAATACAGCGCCTTGCAGCCGGATATCGTGCTGCTCGATCTGTCGATGCGGCACACCGGTGGGCTGGATGCCTTGCAGCAACTCAAGCGCTTTTACCCCAACTGCAAGGTGCTGATTCTGTCGATGCACACCGAACCAGACCTGATCATGCGCGCGCTGGAGTCCGGAGCCCACGGCTACCTGCTCAAGGACACCACCGCCAACGAGCTGGAACATGCGCTGCTGGCCCTGCGTAACAACGAACGCTACCTGAGCCCCGCCATCGCCCACACGGTGATCAACCAGGCGCTGATCCGCAGCCAGAGCCCCAGCGCCCCCGTTGCCCACAGCCATAACCTGACGGCGCGGCAACTGGAGATTTTGCGTTTGATCGTACGTGGCAAGTCCACCCGGGAAATTGCCCATGGCCTGGGCTTGAGCATCAAGACAGTGGAGGCCCATCGCTCGCAGATCATGAAGCGCTTGCAGATTTTCGACGTGGCGGGCCTGGTGTTATTCGCCGTGCGTGAGCAAATCATCAGCCTGGACGACTAACGGCGAACCCAGCGGCAGATGCACGCGAAGCGCCTTGGGCAACGCTTCGAAATGCAGGTCGTCGCCTTCCAGCGGCTCGCCATCGAGATTGATGTACAAGCCTTGGGCGACCTTGATATTGACCCATGGCAGACGTGCGCGAACGAACATGGTGTCCAGCCCCCAGCCATTGTTCATCAATTCACGCAGGGTGCCGACCACTTCCTGGGGGGCTGGCAGGATGCTGACGTCGAGCAATCCATCATCGGCCAATGCGCCGGGGCACAGGACATGCCCGCCACCGGCCTGGCGACCGTTGCCGATACCCAGCGCGAGCAGCTCGCCTTTCCAGTGGAAATCCGGGCCTTCCAGCTCCCCGTAGGCGGCCTTCAATTCACTGAAGCGCGACAAACCGGTGAACAGGTAGGCGGCGCCGCCTAGGACTTTCTTCAGGTCTTCGGAGGTGTTGGCCGTGACCTGGCTACCGAAACCGCCGGTGGCCATGTTCAGGAAGATCTGCCCGCCCACCTGGCCGAGGTCGATGGCCTTGGGCTCGACGTCAAGCAACGCCAGGGCGCCGGCCGGTTCCAACGGCACGCCCGCGGCCTTGGCAAAGTCATTGGCGGTGCCCAGGGGCATCAACACCAGGCTGGCGTCGGCCTTGGCCAGCGCCATGGCCTCGGCCACATCGCGCAGCGTACCGTCGCCGCCGCCGGCGATGATATGGGTGTAGCCGTCAGCCAGGGCTTCATCGACCAGCCGCTGGGCATCACCACCCTCCCACGTCACCCGCACCGCCAACTCCCAACCCTGCTCACGTCGGGCCAGCACGGCGGCACGCACGTCCTCGTTCAGGGCTTGTTTGCCGTGAAGGATCAACAGGGCTTTGGGGGTAGTCATTTGAGGGTATCTCCTGGGTCAAGGTGCTTGAAGGATGTTGACCCTTGGAGAACGGGAAAAGTCTGTGGCTGGAGAAAAATTGACTGATGATCAACAGGTGGGAGGGGGCAACCTCCAATGTCCACTGTAGGAGCGAGCTTGCTCGCGAGAAACCCATAGGCGCCGTGTTTATGCAGGAAGCACGCGTCATGTTGAGGTTTTTCGCGAGCAAGCTCGCTCCTACATTGAACCTGACCAACCGAATCAGCTCTTGTGCAACTTGCTCATCAACTGCGCCTCGGCCTGGGTCAAGCCGCACGACTGGGTCAGTTCGTCCACCGTCGCCCCCATCCCCACCAGCTTGGCCGCCTGGGCAAAGGACAGGTTCGAAGGGTCACGTTGTTCCAGTTGCACCAACTTATCCGGCAAAGGCCCGAGAATCGCGCGCAGTTCATGCACTTCATCGCCGACCCGCACCGCACTCTGCTGGTAATGATCCACGCGCTTGACCAGCTCCAGAATGCGCCGATCACGCACGGCATCGCGTTCGGCCTGTTGCAAGGCCAATTCCCGTTGCTGACGCATATAGCGCAGTACAAACGCCAAGGTCCCGGCCCACAACAGGGCCAGGACAATCACCGCTGCCTCAAGGAACAATCAGATGCTCTCCAGTTCCGACCACTCTTCTTCGCTCATCATCTTGTCCAGCTCAACCAGGATCAGCAGTTCGTTGTTCTTGTTGCACACGCCCTGGATGAACTTGGCCGATTCTTCGTTACCGACATTCGGTGCGGTTTCCACTTCCGATTGGCGCAGGTAAACCACTTCGGCCACGCTGTCGACCATGATCCCGACCACTTGCTTGTCGGCTTCGATGATCACAATACGGGTGTTGTCGCTGACTTCAACCGTGTCCAGGCCAAAACGCTGGCGGGTGTCGATGACTGTCACCACATTGCCACGCAGATTGATGATGCCCAGCACATAGCTCGGTGCACCCGGTACCGGAGCGATCTCGGTGTAGCGCAGCACTTCCTGCACGCGCATCACGTTGATGCCGTAGGTCTCGTTGTCGAGTTTGAAGGTAACCCATTGCAGGATCGGATCATCCAAACCTTGTGCGGACGCTGACTTGTTCATTCGTGTAACCCCTTCAAATGCCGCTATCGACGGCGTGTATGCTATTGCGCCGCGCAACCGCACGGCCCTTATTGTTCAATCAACTACGTTTGTTCTGTGGCATCGCCTTGACCGCACCGCTGGCAATCAACTCGGCCAGTTCAGCGACATCCAACAATGCGCACATGTGCTCAATCACGGTGCCCGCCAGCCAGGGGCGCTGGCCGCGGTGGCTGCGCCATTTGATTTCATTGGGGTCCAGGCGCAACGAGCGGCTGACTTGATGCACCGCCAGCCCCCACTCGTAGCCCTGCACCGAAATCACGTATTGCAGGCCCTGGCGGAAATCGTCGCGGTAGCGGTCGGGCATCACCCAGCGCGCGGTGTCCAGCACCTTGAGGTTGCCGGCCTGGCTGGGCAGGATGCCGAGAAACCACTCCGGCTGACCAAACAGCGGTGTCAGCTCCTGGCCTTCCAAAGAATAGATCGAGCCCAGGCACACCAGCGGCACTGCCAGGGTCAAGCCGGCGACGTCGAACAGCAGGCACTCGAACGGCTCGGCCGCCCACGCCGGGCGGCCGTCACCGGTTACCGGCGGTGGCGTGATACTCGGCGGCAGGTGCACGTCCACCACCGGTTCGACCACCATCGGCGCCACCACCGCAGGGGTGATCGGCACCACGACTGGAGCCTCCACCACCTGCGCATCGCGCGCCTGCTCTTCCATGACGGCCTGCTGGAAATCGTCCAGCGTAGTGTCAGGCTCGACAGCAGGCTCAAGTATCAGAATCGGTTCCGGCAGCGCTTCGTCAGTCGCATCCTGCAGCAGGGCATCCAGGTAGGATTCCAGCGCCAGTTGCGGCCGGGTCTTGAATTCGACAGGACGGTTCATCACGCCACCTGCGCCACAAGCTGCTGCGACAGCAGATGCTTGAGCAACGCACGGTAGGCCAGCACACCACGGCTCTTGCCATCGAACTGCGACGGCGTGAGCCCCGCACGGCTGGCATCACGCAGGCGCGTATCCACGGGGATGTAGCCGTTCCAGATGGTGTCCGGATAGGCATCGCGCAATACACGCAAAGTGCTGAGGGATGCCTGGGTACGGCGGTCGAACAACGTCGGCACGATGCTGAACGGCAGCGCCTGTTTGCGCGAACGGTTGATCATCGCCAGGGTGCTGACCATGCGTTCCAGGCCCTTGACCGCCAGGTGCTCGGTTTGTACCGGGATCACCAATTGCTGGCTGGCCGCCAGGGCGTTGACCATCAGCACGCCCAGCAACGGCGGGCTGTCGATGATCGCGTAGTCGAAATCCTGCCACAGCTGCGCCAGGGTTTTGGCGATCACCAGGCCCAGGCCGCTCTGCCCCGGCGACTGGCGCTCAAGGGTGGCCAGCGCGGTGCTCGATGGCAACAGCGAAATGCTCTCGTTGCTGGTGGGTAGCAGCAATTGCCCGGGCAAATCCGCCGGCACGCTGCCCTTGTGCAGGAACAGGTCATAGCAGCTGTGTTCCAGCGCATCCGGGTCGTAACCGAAATAGCTGGTCATGGAACCGTGGGGGTCGAGGTCGACCACGACCACACGCTTGCCCGCTTCGGCCAGCAAGCCGGCTAAGGCGATGGAGGTGGTGGTCTTGCCCACTCCACCCTTTTGATTGGCAACTGCCCAGACTCTCATTCGGTTGGTTCCTCCCGGCGGGCACAGGCGCGACCGAGACATGGCATAAGGTTATTGAGCCGGTGACGGAGAATTGACGGCGCTTGCCCGAACCGGCGACTTTACAGGGGCCGGTGCAGTTTGTGTGCCAGCGCGCTTCAACGCCGCATCCGGTGTTGCATTGGCCGTGCCGGTGCCGGTCAGGCTGCGACGTACATCCAGGTTGCGCGACACCACCAGCACCACCCGGCGGTTGCGTGCCCGCCCTTCCACCGTGGCGTTATTGGCCACCGGCTGGAATTCACCATAGCCCACCGACGCCAGCCGCTGAGGGTTCACACCCTGCATGGCCAACATGCGCACGATGCTCGATGCACGGGCCGATGACAGTTCCCAGTTGGTCGGGTACTGCGCGGTGCTGATGGGAAAATTGTCGGTGAAGCCTTCCACATGGATCGGGTTTTCAAACGGTTTAAGGATCGCCGCCACCTTGTCGATGATGGTGAACGCCTGGTCACTGGGCAACGCATCGGCACTGGCAAACAACAGGCTGGAGTTGAGTTCGATCTCCACCCACAACTCGTTGCCGCGTACGGTCATCTGATTGGAACTGATCAGGTCACCAAAGGCGGCACTGATGTCATCGGCGATGCTTTTGAGCGGGTCACTGGTGCCGCCGACACCGGCAGCGATCTCATCGCTGTCGTTAACCAGCGACTTGGCCGGGGTGACGGTCTTGGGCCGCTCGTCACCGATGGGAATCGGCTTGAGCGCACGCTCGGTATCGTTGAACACGCCCACCAGTGCCTGGGAAATGATCTTGTACTTGCCTTCGTTGACCGACGAAATCGAATACATCACCACGAAAAACGCAAACAACAAGGTGATGAAGTCCGCGTAGGACACCAGCCAGCGCTCGTGGTTGACATGTTCTTCAGGCTCGCGACGGCGACGGCTCACAGGCGGTTCCTCCCCATCAATCCATGAAGCCCTGGAGCTTCAATTCGATGGAGCGCGGGTTCTCGCCCTCGGCAATCGAGAGGATGCCTTCGAGCAGCATTTCGCGATAACGCGACTGGCGCATGGCAATTGACTTGAGCTTGCTGGCCACCGGCAACAGCACCAGGTTGGCACTGGCCACGCCGTAGATGGTCGCCACAAACGCCACGGCAATACCGCTGCCCAGTTGCGAAGGATCAGCCAGGTTGCCCATCACGTGGATCAGGCCCATCACCGCGCCGATGATGCCGATGGTCGGCGCGTAGCCACCCATGCTTTCAAAGACTTTGGCCGCATTGATGTCACGGCTTTCCTGGGTGTAGAAATCCACCTCCAGGATGCTGCGGATCGCTTCCGGCTCAGCGCCGTCCACCAGCAATTGCAGGCCCTTGCGTGCGTAGCTGTCGGGCTCGGCATCGGCCACGCCTTCCAGGCCCAGCAAACCTTCCTTGCGGGCAGTGAGGCTCCAGTTGACCACGCGGTCGATGCCGCCGGGCAGGTCGACCCGTGGCGGGAAAATGATCCACACCAGGATCTGCATGGCCCGCTTGAACGAGCTCAGCGGCGACTGCAACAGCGCCGCGCCCACGGTGCCACCAATCACGATCAGCGCTGCCGGGCCATTGGCCAGGGCGCCGAGGTGGCCGCCTTCGAGGTAGTTGCCGCCGATGATGGCGACAAACGCCATGGTGATCCCGATCAGGCTCAAGACATCCATCAGAGGCAGGCCTCCACCAGATGCTTGCCGATGTCGTCCAGGCTGTAGACCGCGTCAGCCAGGTCAGCCTTGACGATGGCCATGGGCATGCCATAGATCACACAGCTGGCTTCGTCCTGGGCCCAGATGGCGCTGCCACCTTGCTTGAGCAGGCGTGCGCCTTCACGGCCATCGGCGCCCATGCCGGTGAGCACCACCGCCAGAACTTTGTCACCGTAGGACTTGGCCGC
Source organism: Pseudomonas sp. B329 (assembly GCF_023127835.1). Classification (NCBI taxonomy): domain Bacteria; kingdom Pseudomonadati; phylum Pseudomonadota; class Gammaproteobacteria; order Pseudomonadales; family Pseudomonadaceae; genus Pseudomonas; species Pseudomonas sp. B329. The sequence continues at coordinate 136,952 of NZ_SPKP01000011.1, forward strand.
CGAACCGAAGGTGATATCCACACACGGCTTGTAGTTCAAGCGCTCGTCGCCCGGCAGGATTTTGATCGCACCACGGCCGTCCACCATCATCTGCTTGCCACCCGGCGCCAGCAGCGCCAGGCCAGGACGCAGGATGTCGCCATCCTCGGCTTCCTTGACGGTGATCCGGCACAGCTTGTCCAGGCGCTCGGCGAACGCCTTGGTGAACGCCGCGGGCATGTGCTGCACCAGCACAATCGGCGCCGGGAAGTTGGCCGGCAGCTGGGTCAACACCCGCTGCAAGGCCACCGGGCCGCCGGTGGAGGTACCGATGGCAACCAGCTTGTAAGCCTTGCGCTTGGGCGCTGGCGAATGGGTGCTCGGTGCAGCGGCGGCACGTACCGGCGCCACCGCAGGCCGAGCCACCGGCGCAGGGGCCGGGCGTGCAAACGATGAGGTCGGTGCAGCCGCTACGGGCGCAGGCGCAGGTGCCGGCGCAGGTGCACTGAACAGGCTACGACGGTTACTGCGGGAAATGCTGTGCACCTTCTCGCACAGCATCTGCTTGACCTTGTCGGGGTTGCGCGAGATGTCTTCGAAATTCTTCGGCAGAAAGTCCACCGCGCCGGCATCCAGCGCGTCGAGGGTCACCCGTGCGCCTTCGTGAGTCAGCGACGAGAACATCAATACCGGGGTGGGGCAGCGCTGCATGATGTGACGCACGGCGGTAATGCCGTCCATCATTGGCATCTCGTAGTCCATGGTGATCACGTCCGGCTTCAACGCGATGGCCTGATCGATCGCCTCTTTACCGTTGGTGGCCGTGCCGACCACCTGGATCGTTGGATCGGCGGAAAGAATTTCCGAGACGCGGCGGCGGAAGAAACCCGAATCGTCCACCACCAGGACCTTGACTGCCATAAACACTCCGTTAGGTGGGGCGGGCATGACCGCCCTGCCCCACCAGAATCAAATACGCCGTGCGGCGTAACGCTTGAGCATGCTTGGAACATCGAGAATCAACGCGATCCGACCGTCACCGGTAATGGTCGCGCCCGACATGCCCGGGGTGCCCTGCAGCATCTTGCCCAAAGGCTTGATCACCACTTCTTCCTGGCCCACCAGTTGATCGACCACAAAGCCGATGCGCTGGGTGCCCACGGACAGAATCACCACATGGCCTTCACGCTGCTCTTCATGCTTGGCCGACGCCACCAGCCAACGCTTGAGGTAGAACAATGGCAATGCCTTGTCGCGCACGATCACCACTTCCTGGCCGTCCACCACGTTGGTGCGCGACAGGTCGAGGTGGAAAATTTCGTTGACGTTGACCAGCGGGAAAGCGAACGCCTGGTTGCCCAGCATCACCATCAGGGTCGGCATGATCGCCAGGGTCAACGGCACCTTGATGACGATCTTGGAGCCCTGGCCCTTGGTCGAGTAGATGTTGATCGAGCCGTTGAGCTGGCTGATCTTGGTTTTCACCACGTCCATGCCGACGCCACGGCCGGACACGTCGGAAATCTCGGTCTTGGTCGAGAAGCCCGGGGCGAAGATCAGGTTGTAGCACTCGGTGTCAGTCAGGCGGTCGGCGGCGTCCTTGTCCATCACGCCGCGCTTGACCGCGATATTGCGCAAGATGGTCGGGTCCATGCCTTTGCCGTCATCGGTGATCGACAGCAGGATGTGGTCGCCCTCTTGCTCCGCCGCCAAAATCACTTTGCCGTTACGCGACTTGCCGGCGGCTTCGCGTTCTTCCGGGGTTTCTACCCCATGGTCGACCGCGTTGCGCACCAAGTGGACCAGCGGGTCGGCGAGGGCCTCGACCAGGTTTTTATCCAGGTCGGTTTCTTCGCCCACCAGTTCCAGGTTGATTTCTTTCTTGAGCTGGCGCGCCAGGTCGCGGACCAGGCGCGGGAAGCGGCCAAAGACTTTCTTGATCGGCTGCATCCGCGTTTTCATCACGGCGGTTTGCAAGTCGGCGGTGACCACATCGAGGTTCGACACGGCCTTTTGCATGGCTTCGTCGCCGCTGTTCAGGCCCAGGCGCACCAGACGGTTACGCACCAGCACCAGTTCGCCGACCATGTTCATGATGTCGTCCAGGCGTGCGGTATCGACGCGCACGGTGGTTTCGGCTTCACTGGCGGGCTTTTCCGCCGCGGCCGGTGCCGCTGCACGGGCAGGTGCCGGCGCGGGTGCCGGTTTGGCGACTGGCGCAGGCGCTTTGGCAGCCGCCGGTGCGGCAGTGGCGACCGCTGCGGCGGCAGCCGGGGCCACTTCGGTGAACTTGCCTTTACCGTGCAGCTCGTCCAGCAGCGCTTCGAACTCGTGATCGGAGATCAGCCCGTCGTCGGCAGGCCCAGCCTTGGTGGTCGGGGCGGCAGCCGTGGCTGCGACTTCCGGCAGGGCTTCGGCCACAAAGGTGCCTTTGCCATGCAGTTGGTCGAGCAGTGCTTCGAACTCATCGTCGGTAATGTCGGTGCTGGCATTGGCATCCGGCACTTGCGGCGGCGCCACAGGGGCCACGGCATCGGCCGCGAACTGGCCCTTGCCATGCAACTGGTCGAGCAAGGATTCGAATTCTGCGTCTGTAATGTCTTCGCTGGTCGGCGTGGCGACAGGCGCCGCCGGGCCTTCGGCTTCGGCCTTGACCGCATCGAGCGAGTCGAGCAGCTGTTCGAACTCGCTGTCGGTCACGTCCGGCTCGGCTTCTACCACCGGCTCAGGCGCCGCTTGCACAACCGGCGCAGCAGCAGCAGCAGCAGCCGGTTCAGCCAGGCGCGCCAGGGCGGCCAGCAGTTCCGGGGTAGCCGCCGTGATCGGCGCACGTTCACGCACCTGGCTGAACATGCCGTTGACCGCATCCAGTGCTTCGAGAATCACGTCCATCAATTCCGAATCAACGTGACGCTCACCCTTGCGCAGGATGTCGAACACGTTCTCGGCGATGTGGCAGCACTCCACCAGCTCATGGAGCTGGAGGAAGCCGGCGCCCCCTTTTACAGTGTGAAAACCGCGAAAAATTGCATTGAGCAGGTTCGCATCATCCGGTCGGCTTTCCAGCTCGACCAGTTGCTCGGACAGTTGCTCTAGAATTTCGCCGGCCTCTACAAGGAAATCCTGAAGGATTTCTTCATCGGCGCCGAAGCTCATGGGTGTGCTCCTTAGAAGCCTAAACTGGATAACAGGTCATCTACGTCATCCTGACCTGACATAACGTCTTCACGTTTATCGGCATGAATCTGCGGACCTTCACCCTTGGCGAGATGTTTTTGTGGATCTTTTTCCGAGAGGATCGCTTCGCGGTCGTGTTCGATGCCGGCAAAACGGTCGACCTGGCCGGCCATCAGCACCAATTTGAGCAAGTTGCTTTCCACTTCGGTGACCAACTGGGTCACGCGCTTGATCACCTGGCCGGTGAGGTCCTGGTAATCCTGGGCCAGCAGGATGTCGTTGAGGTTGCTGGCCACCGTGCGGTTCTCTTGCTCGCTGCGCGACAGGAAACCGTCGACCCGACGCGCCAACTCACGAAATTCCTCAGCGCCCACTTCACGGCGCATGAAGCGGCCCCAGTCAAGGCTCAGGGCCTGGGCTTCGCTGGCCATGCCGTTGACCAGAGGCGTGGCGTTTTCCACCAGGTCCATGGTGCGGTTGGCAGCGGCCTCGGTCAGCCTGACCACGTAGGACAGCCGCTCAGTGGCATCGGTGATTTGCGAAATTTCTTCGGCCTGGGGCATGCGCGGGTCAATCTGGAAATTGACGATCGCACTGTGCAGCTCGCGTGTGAGCTTGCCCACTTCCTGGTACAGGCCGCGGTCACGGGTCTGGTTAAGCTCATGGATCAACTGCACCGCATCGGCGAACTGGCCTTTTTCCAGGCTGTCGACCAACTGGTGAGCATGTTTTTTCAGGGTCGACTCAAAGTCGCCCTGTGACGTTTCGTTATGCTCCATAGCTCCCCCGTGGCGACATCAATGACCGATGCGTTCGAAGATTTTTTCAATCTTCTCTTTCAAGGCCAGCGCCGTGAATGGCTTGACCACGTAACCGTTGACCCCGGCTTGGGCGGCTTCGATGATCTGTTCACGCTTGGCTTCGGCGGTCACCATGAGCACAGGCAGGCTGCGCAGCTTTTCATCGGCGCGCACGTGGCGCAGCAGGTCAATACCAGTCATACCCGGCATGTTCCAGTCGGTTACCAGAAAGTCGATGCTGCCACTGTTGAGGATCGGAATCGCCGTAATGCCGTCATCCGCCTCGACCGTGTTGGTGAACCCAAGGTCACGCAACAGGTTTTTAATGATCCGCCGCATCGTTGAGAAGTCATCAACGATGAGGATTTTCATGTTCTTGTCCAATTCGACCTCCAAGCAGTCTTAAACGCGCCCAGCACCTGGACGCGCCATTTCAATCAACAGGCGTTACACAAAAAGGACTGCCCAGGGCACCACGGTACTCACCCGCAAAACCCTGCGGTTTCGCGGTAGCGTCTGCAGTGTCCCCACACTGCCTGTCAGCGCGCGCGCCACTCTCCCAATCGCCCCCGCAAGCGGGCTGCGCACTGGCTATGCAATTGGCTGACACGCGACTCGCTGACCCCCAGGACCTCACCGATTTCCTTGAGGTTCAGCTCTTCGTCGTAGTACAGCGCCAGCACCAGGCGCTCACGCTCCGGCAAGTTGGCAATCGCGTCCGCCAACGCTTTCTGGAAACGTTCATCTTCCAGATCGCGCGACGGTTCAAGATGTGCACTCGCGCCGTCCTCGTGCAGCCCTTCGTGTTCGCCGTCCTGTAAAAGGTCGTCGAAACTGAACAGGCGGCTGCCCAAGGTATCGTTCAAAATCCCGTAGTAATCGTCGAGACTCAATTGGAGTTCGGCCGCAACTTCATGATCTTTAGCGTCACGACCGGTTTTTGCTTCAATTGCACGAATTGCATCACTGACCATGCGGGTATTGCGGTGTACCGAACGCGGCGCCCAATCGCCTTTACGCACCTCGTCGAGCATTGCGCCACGAATACGGATACCCGCATACGTCTCGAAACTCGCACCCTTGCTCGCGTCGTATTTGGTCGACACTTCAAGCAGGCCGATCATGCCGGCCTGGATCAAGTCTTCGACCTGCACGCTCGCCGGCAGGCGCGCCAACAGGTGATAGGCAATGCGCTTGACCAGAGGCGCATAGCGCTCGATCAATTCGCCCTGGCTGTCACGTGCCGACTTTTTGTAAAGGTTGTAGCCGCTGGATGTCATAGCACCGGTCCCGCACTCGTCTGATGCACCAAACGCTCGACGAAAAACTCCAGATGCCCACGCGGATTGGCGGGCAACGGCCAGGTATCGACCTTCTGGGCAATGGCCTTGAACGCCAGTGCGCATTTCGAACGAGGGAACGCTTCGTAGACCGCACGCTGCTTTTGCACGGCCTTGCGCACACACTCGTCATAGGGAACTGCGCCGACGTATTGTAAAGCCACATCGAGGAAGCGATCCGTGACCTTGGTCAACTTGGCGAACAGGTTGCGCCCTTCCTGCGGGCTCTGGGCCATGTTGGCCAGCACGCGAAAGCGGTTCATGCCGTAGTCACGGTTAAGCAGTTTGATCAGCGCGTAGGCGTCGGTGATGGAAGTGGGTTCGTCGCACACCACCAGCAGCACCTCCTGCGCGGCGCGCACAAAGCTGACCACCGATTCGCCGATCCCGGCGGCGGTGTCGATCACCAGCACGTCGAGGTTGTCGCCGATATCACTGAAGGCCTGGATCAGCCCGGCATGTTGCGCGGGGCTCAGGTGCACCATGCTCTGGGTGCCCGAGGCAGCCGGCACGATACGAATGCCTCCGGGCCCCTGGAGCAGCACATCGCGCAGCTCACAGCGGCCCTCGATCACATCGGCAAGGGTATGTTTGGGTGTCAGCCCCAGCAGAACGTCCACGTTCGCCAAGCCCAAATCAGCATCCAGCAGCATGACGCGACGGCCAAGCTCTGCCAGGGCCAGGGACAAATTCACTGACACGTTAGTTTTGCCGACGCCACCTTTGCCGCCGGTCACCGCGATCACCTGTACGGGATGCATGCTGCCCATTTTATTTCTTTACCTTGTCTTGCTTAGACGCAGGCTACATGGCTTGGCCGCTTGAAACGCTTGCAGACCATCGATGTAGGTACATTTCACGGTGTTCATCCTGCCTCAACCGACCCGTTTTGCCGGGTGGTGGTAAAGGTCGGCGAACATATCGGCCATCGCTTCCTCGCTAGGCTCTTCTTGCATTTGCACACTGACGGCACGGCTGACCAACTGATGACGGCGCGGCAGATGCAGATCATCCGGGATCCGCGGCCCGTCGGTCAGGTAGGCGACCGGTAATTCATGACTGATGGCCAGGCTCAACACTTCGCCCAGGCTCGCGGTTTCGTCGAGCTTGGTGAGGATGCAGCCGGCCAGACCGCAGCGTTTGTAACTATGGTACGCGGCGGTAAGAACCTGTTTCTGGCTGGTGGTTGCAAGCACCAGGTAGTTTTTCGACTTGATGCCACGCCCGGCCAGGCTTTCGAGCTGCATACGCAGGGCCGGGTCGCTGGCTTGCAGGCCGGCGGTATCGATCAGCACCACGCGCTTGCGCAGCAACGGGTCGAGGGCATTGGCCAGGGACTGGCCCGGATCGACGTGCGTCACCGGCACATTGAGGATGCGGCCCAGGGTCTTGAGCTGCTCCTGGGCGCCGATGCGGTAGCTGTCCATGCTCACCAGGGCGATATTCTGTGCGCCGTACTTGAGTACGTAGCGTGCGGCCAGCTTGGCCAGGGTGGTGGTCTTGCCCATGCCGGCGGGGCCGACCATGGCAATCACACCGCCCTCTTCCAGGGGTTCGATTTCCGGGGTGGCGATCATGCGCGCCAAGTGCGCCAGCAACATGCGCCAGGCCTGACGCGGCTCTTCGACTTCGGCGGTCAAGGCCAGCAGGTCGCGGGACAAAGGGCCGGACAAGCCGATGCGTTGCAGGCGGCGCCACAGGTTGGCTTGCTGGGGCTTGCTGCCTTGCAGTTGCGTCCAGGCCAACGAGCCCAGCTGCACTTCCAGCAGTTCACGCAGGCCATTGAGTTCAAAGCGCATCGAATCGAACACACGCTGGTCGACAGCAGCAGCCGGGGCGGGCGCGGCTGGACGCGGCGGTTCGACAAATGTCGGCTCTACCAGCGGCTCGGCGGCGGTCAACGGCAGGCCGGCGAACAATTGACGATTGGTGCTGGCATCGCTGTCGCCACGCATACTCAGTTCAGCCTGGGCCGACACAATGCGCGAGGCGGTCTTGCGCAGCTCGTCTTCGAGTTCCATGTTCGGCACGCGCGGGGCCAGCGCCTGGGGGGTGTAATCCAGGGCAGCCGTCAGCTCGACACCGCCGGCAATCCGACGGTTACCGATAATCGCGGCATCGGCGCCCAGCTCATCACGGACCAGTTTCATGGCCTGACGCATATCGGCGGCGAAAAAACGCTTAACTTGCATAACCCACTACCTCAGCCATTGGGCCCAACTGTCGCGACGATAGTCACTTGCTTATTGTCAGGAATTTCCTGGTAAGCCAACACGTGCAAATTCGGTACAGCCAGGCGTCCAAACCGCGACAACATCGCCCGAACCGGGCCGGCCACCAGCAGGATCACCGGGTTGCCTTGCATTTCCTGGCGCTGTGCGGCGTCGATCAACGAACGCTGCAGCTTTTCAGCCATGCTCGGCTCCAGCAAAACGCCCTCTTCCTGGCCTTGCCCTGCCTTCTGAATACTATTGAGCAATATTTGTTCCAACCTGGGTTCCAGGGTGATCACAGGCAGCTCGGACTCAATGCCTACAATGCTTTGCACGATTGCACGGGACAATCCGACGCGCACCGCCGCCACCAGAGCGGCAGTATCTTGACTCTTGGCGGCATTGTTGGCGATGGCCTCGGCAATGCTGCGAATGTCACGTACCGGCACCTGCTCGGCCAACAGCGCTTGCAGCACCTTGAGCAACTGCGACAGTGTCAGGACACCCGGCACCAGCTCTTCGGCCAGTTTCGGTGAGGATTTGGCCAGCAAGCCCATCAATTGCTGGACTTCCTCATGACCGATCAGCTCGTGGGAGTGCTTGTAGAGAATCTGGTTGAGGTGCGTGGCAACCACGGTGCTGGCATCCACCACGGTGTAACCCAGCGATTGCGCCTGGCTGCGCTGGCTGACTTCGATCCACACCGCTTCCAGGCCAAAAGCCGGATCTTTGGCGGTAATGCCGTTGAGCGTGCCGAACACCTGCCCGGGGTTGATCGCCAGCTCGCGGTCCGGGTAGATCTCGGCTTCGGCCAGGATCACGCCCATCAGGGTCAGGCGGTAGGCACTGGGGGCCAGGTCGAGGTTGTCGCGGATATGCACGGTGGGCATCAAAAAGCCCAGGTCCTGGGACAGCTTCTTGCGCACGCCCTTGATCCGCGCCAGCAATTGCCCGCCCTGGTTGCGGTCCACCAGCGGGATCAGGCGGTAGCCGACCTCCAGGCCGATCATGTCGATCGGGGTCACATCGTCCCAGCCCAGCTCCTTGGTTTCCTGGGCGCGGGCCGGGGATGGCAGCAGATCCTGCTGGCGGGCAATCTCTTGCTGGGCCTGGACCTTGACCGCGTTCTGCTTTTTCCAGAACAGGTAAGCTGCGCCGCCGGCCAGGGCCGCCATGCTCAGGAACGAGAAGTGGGGCATACCCGGCACTATGCCCATGATCGCCATGATGCCCGCCGCCACGGCCAGGGCCTTGGGCGAGGCGAACATCTGGCGGCTGATCTGCTTACCCATGTCTTCGGAGCCCGAAGCGCGGGTAACCATGATGGCCGCAGCTGTCGATAACAACAGTGATGGCAATTGCGCCACTAAACCGTCACCGATGGTCAGCAAGGCGTACACCTTGCCCGCATCACCGAAGGTCATGCCGTGCTGGAAGATACCGACGGCCATGCCGCCGATCAGGTTGATAAACAGAATCAGCAGGCCGGCGATGGCGTCACCGCGCACAAATTTGCTGGCACCGTCCATGGAGCCGTAGAACTCGGCTTCCTGGGCGACTTCCGCCCGGCGTGACTTGGCCTGGTTCTGGTCGATCAGGCCGGCGTTGAGGTCGGCGTCGATGGCCATCTGCTTACCGGGCATAGCGTCGAGGGTAAACCGCGCGCTCACCTCGGAAATCCGCCCGGCGCCCTTGGTTACCACCACGAAGTTGATGATCATCAGGATCGCGAACACGACGATACCGACCACGTAGTTGCCGCCGATCACCACCTCGCCGAACGCCTGGATCACCTTACCGGCAGCGGCATGGCCGTCCTGGCCGTGAAGCATCACCACCCGCGTGGACGCCACGTTCAGCGCCAGGCGCAGCAGGGTCGCCACCAGCAGAATGGTCGGGAATACCGCGAAATCCAGCGGCCGCAGCGCGTACACGCAGACCAGCAGCACGACGACAGACAGGGCAATGTTGAAGGTGAAGAACACATCGAGCAGGAACGGCGGCATCGGCAACATCATCATTGCCAGCATCACCAGCAACAACAACGGCACACCCAGATTGCCCCGCGACAGGTCAGTCAGGGTGCCACGGGCCGTGTTGAGCATTTGAGAGCGATCTACCACCGGTATTCCTCGGGTCCTTGAAGCAAAGTTTTGACGCTGGAAGGCGACTTGGAGGCGGGGTTGCAAGAAGCCTTCCAACTTTGCTTTTGGGCCCGGAGAACCTCACAAACACCCCGGGCCACCGGGTGTAAATCAATCCAAATGTGGGAGGGGGCTTGCTCCCGATTGCTGAGTGTCAGGCACTGATGTTTGGCTGATTCACCGCTATCGGGAGCAAGCCCCCTCCCACATTTGATCTGTGTACAGCCGGGGCTATCGAGGAAATTTCTGACAAGGATTTGGGGTTGCCCCTAGGAAACCGGCTCTCTAGTCTCCGTACACCACTGGCGTTGCGCAGTTGATCGAACTGGCGCAATTACTGGCTGATCGCCTGCACCTTGGCGCCGCAATGGCGGGCAAAGCAAGCAGCGGATAATACGGGCAGGGTGGGAGCTGGCTTGCCTGCGATTGCGGTGTGTCAGCCACTGGGATATTGGCTGTGAGTCAGCCATCGCAGGCAAGCCAGCTCCCACCTGTGATTCAGTTTCTAAACTGGCCGTATATTCTCAGCCTGTGGGCCTTTTGGACCTTGCGTGATGTCAAACTCTACTTTTTGATTCTCCTCCAGGCTTTTGTACCCAGCCGTCGCAATTGCCGAGTAATGGGCAAACACATCGGGCCCTCCATCATCTTGGGTAATAAAACCAAACCCCTTCTCCGCGTTAAACCACTTCACCGTGCCAGTTGCCATTGGCATTCTCCCTACACTTCACTTGAGACCCGGTTCACCTGGGTTGCACAGTTTGACGGGCAACGCATAAATACCCTCGGGTCGATGGACCATTTGGAACTCCATGCGCTTGCCAAACCACAGCGCAGTGCAACGCCAGTCTCTGCCATTGATAAACACATCCTCTCCCCCGCCATCGGGCTTGATCAACCAATCGCCTCTGAGCCAAACGTAATACCTGACCGTACCCGTAACCACCTTCACAACCGCTCTCCCTGCATCTCGTTTACTACATACGCGCAGTGCATGGAGGGTAATAAAACAGCGGGCAGCGCCCTTTGGCTACTGTCAAAGTTGACAGGTAGCCGCGGGCTTCCAGTGAGTGTAGGTATGGCAATGTTGCGGATCATGCATCCCCTGACTTTTTGCGTTTGCGGGGTTTGCGCTGCTTGGCAGGCGCTTGCGGGGGTTCGGCGCATTTGACATTCGTCGATTGGACGGCAACCGCATTGCCATCGCGATCCCGAGCAATAAAACCAATGCCCTTGACCGCATCGAACCACCTGACCGTGCCCCTATCCATCACCGCCTCCCGAGCCGCGCATGGCTGCGCGCCTCATCGCTGTATCAAACAGTGAAGGCGGCGTAATGGCTACTGTCAAAGTTGACAGGTCAGAGAAGAATCAGGTGTCGCGACGCAAATCCGGCGGTATCGGCAAATCCTTGAGCGGATCAGGCCGCTTGCCCTTGCCGGCGCGGTATTGGCGGATCTGGTAAACGTAGGCCAGTACCTGGGCAACGGCCAGGTACAACCCGGCGGGGATTTCCTGGTCGAGGTCGGTGGAATAGAAAATCGAGCGCGCCAGCGCCGGCGATTCCAGCAGCAGAATGTCGTTGGCCACGGCGATTTCGCGGATTTTCAGGGCGGTGAAGTCGCTGCCCTTGGCCAACAGCATCGGTGCGCCACCCTTCTCCGGGTCGTACTTGAGCGCTACGGCGTAGTGGGTCGGGTTGGTGATGATCACGTCAGCGTCGGGTACCGAAGCCATCATCTTGCGCTGGGACATTTCGCGCTGCAGTTGGCGAATGCGTTGCTTGACCTCGGGCCGGCCTTCCTGGTCCTTGTGTTCGTCACGCACTTCCTGCTTGGTCATCAGCAGTTTCTTGTGGCTTTCCCACAGCTGGATCGGCGCATCCACGGCCGCAATCAGGATCAGCCCGAGGGCCATCCACAGCGCGCTCCAGCCCACCACCTGCACGCTGTGGATGATCGCCGACTCCAGCGGCTCATGGGCGATACGCAACAAGTCGTCGATGTCGGACGACAACACCGCCAACGCCACGAACAGAATCAGGAAAAACTTGGCCAGGGCCTTGAGCAATTCAATCAAGGCCTTGGCGGAGAACATGCGCTTGAGCCCCGCGCCCGGGTTCATGCGGCTGAACTTGGGCGCCATGCTGCCCGCGGCAAACAACCAGCCGCCGAGGGCAACGGGGCCGATCAGCGCGGCGAGCAGCAAGGTGATCAAGATCGGTTGCACCGCCAATAGGGCGATTTTGCCTGAGTGCAGCAGGTACTGGCCCATGGCGTCGGGGTTGAGCAACACTTCGCGGGGCAAGCTGAAGTTGTGTTTCATCATCTCCAGCAAATCCAGCGCCAGGCCCCCGCCGTAGATCAGCAAGGCACCGGCACCGGCGATCATGGTGGCAAAGGTGTTGAGCTCTTTGGAGCGCGCGATCTCGCCCTTTTCCCTGGAGTCCTTTTTACGTTTCTCCGTGGGGTCTTCTGTTTTGTCCTGACCACTCTCGCTCTCGGCCATGGCTCAGCGCGCCCGTGCCAGATCACGTAAGAACTGCAGGGCGTCGGTGGCCAGCGGTTGATACTGATTGAGAATGTCGGCCAGGCCGACCCAGAAAATCCCCATGCCCAACACCAGGGTCAGCGGGAAACCAATCGAGAAGATGTTCAGTTGCGGCGCCGCACGGGTCATCACGCCAAACGCGATATTGACCACCAGCAGCGCCGTGATCGCCGGCAACACCAGCAACAGCGCCGCGCCGAGTACCCAACCGAGGCGCCCCACCAGTTCCCAGAAGTGGTTGACCACCAAGCCTGCGCCCACCGGCAAGGTGGTGAAACTCTCGGTCAGCACCTCGAACGCCACCAGGTGTCCGTTCATGGCCAAGAACAGCAAGGTCACCAGCATGGTCAGAAATTGCCCGATCACTGCCGCCGACACGCCGTTGGTGGGGTCGACCATGGAGGCGAAACCCATGCCCATCTGGATCGAGATGATTTGCCCGGCCACCACAAAGGCTTGGAAAAACAAGGTCAGGGAAAACCCCAGCATGGCGCCGATCAGGATCTGTTCGGCGATCAACAGCAAGGCGCTGAGGTCCAGCGCGTTGACCGGCGGCATCGGCGGCAGGCCCGGCACGATCACCACGGTGATCGCCACGGCAAAGTACAAACGCACGCGACGCGGAACCAGGGTGGTACCGAACACCGGCATAGCCATCAACATCGCGGTGACGCGGAACAACGGCAGGATGAACGAGGCCACCCAGGTGCTGATCTGGGTGTCGGTCAACGCCAGCAAGGACTGCATCGGCTCAGCCAATCAACTGCGGAATACTGCCGTACAACTGCAGGATGTATTCCATGAAGGTTTGCACCAGCCACGGGCCGGCGACGATAAGGGTCACCAGCATCACCAGCAGGCGCGGCAGAAAGCTCAGGGTTTGTTCGTTGATCTGGGTGGCCGCCTGGAACATCGCCACCAGCAGGCCGACCAACAGGCTCGGCACCACCAGCACGGCGACCATCAGGGTGGTCAGCCACAGTGCTTCGCGGAACAGGTCGACGGCGACTTCTGGGGTCATGGCCCTATACCCCTCCGAAACTGCCGGCCAGGGTGCCAATAATCAGCGCCCAGCCGTCCACCAGCACAAACAGCATGATCTTGAACGGCAACGAGATGATCAACGGCGACAGCATCATCATACCCATGGCCATCAGCACGCTCGCCACCACCAGGTCGATGATCAAAAACGGGATAAAGATCATGAAGCCGATCTGGAACGCGGTCTTCAATTCGGAGGTGACGAACGCCGGCACCAGAATGGTCAAGGGTGCCTGGTCCGGAGTGGCGATGTCGGTACGCTTGGACAGGCGCATGAACAGTTCAAGGTCGCTGGAGCGGGTTTGCGACAACATGAAGTCCTTGATCGGGCCCTGGGCTTTGTCGATGGCGTCCTGGGCGTTGAGCTTTTCCGCGAGGTAAGGTTGCAGGGCTTGCTGGTTCACCTTGTCGAACACCGGCGCCATGATGAACAGCGTCAGGAACAAGGCCATGCCGGTGAGGATCTGGTTCGACGGCGTCTGCTGCAGGCCCAGGGCCTGGCGCAGGATCGAGAACACGATGATGATCCGCGTGAAGCTGGTCATCAACATCACGAAGGCCGGGATAAAACTCAGCGCGGTCATGATCAGCAGGATCTGCAAACTGACCGAATATTCCTGCGCGCCGGCCGCGTTGGTGCCCAGGGTGATCGCCGGGATCGACAACGGGTCGGCGCCCAGGACCAGCGGCGCGGCCAGCAACAGCATGAGCGTCAGCAAAACGCGCATTACTTCTTATCCTTCTGATCCTTGCCCAGCAACTCCATCAGGCGCTGGGCGAATTCTGGCGTGGCGGTCTCGGTCTTGGCCGCGTCCACCGGAGTCTTGAGTACATGCAGCGGGGTGATGCGTCCGGGGGTGATGCCAAGCAGGATCTGCTCCTCGCCGACTTGCACCAGCACCAGCCGATCACGCGGGCCGAGGGCGCGCGAACCGACCAGCTCGATCACCTGGCCATTGCCCGGGCCGATGCGCTGTACGCGGCGCATCAGCCAGGCCAGCACAAAGATCAAGCCGATCACCAGCAACAGGCCCAGCACCAGCTGCGTCAATTGCCCGCCGACGCTGCCGACCACCGGTGCCGCAGCCGCTTGCGCGACCGGCTCCACCGCCCGGGCGCTCAATGGCAGCGCCAGCAACAGTCCCGCCATCGAGTACTTCATCTCAGCGCAACTTCTTGATGCGTTCGCTCGGGCTGATCACGTCCGTCAGGCGGATGCCGAACTTCTCATTGACCACCACCACTTCGCCGTGGGCGATCAGCGTGCCGTTGACCAGCACGTCCAGTGGCTCACCGGCCAGGCGGTCCAACTCGATCACCGAGCCTTGGTTGAGTTGCAGCAAGTTGCGGATATTGATTTCGGTGCTGCCCACTTCCATGGAAATCGACACGGGGATGTCAAGAATCACATCCAGGTTCGGACCGTCGAGGGTCACCGGCTCGTTGTTCTTCGGCACGCTGCCAAATTCTTCCATCGGCAGGCGCTTGCCGGCAGGCGCAGTGGCTGCGTCGGCGGCCAGCAGTGCGTCGATGTCGTCCTGGCCAACATCGCCGGTTTCTTCCAAGGCCGCGGCCCACTCGTCAGCCAGGGCCTGGTCTTCGGCGGAAGTGTTTTCGTGTTCGGTAGCCATTACATGTCCTCGGCGCAGCAAACAATCATGAATTAGGGTTGAATCAGCGTCGGTTGATCGGCTCAACCACTTGCAACGCCAGGTTGCCTTTGTGGGAACCGAGCTTGACCTTGAACGACGGCACGCCATTGGCGCGCATGATCAGTTCTTCCGGCAGGTCGACAGGGATCACATCCCCGGGCTGCATGTGCAAAATATCGCGCAGGCGCAACTGCCGACGGGCCACGGTGGCGCTCAGGGGCACGTCGACATCCAGCAGGTCTTCGCGCAGGGCCTTGACCCAGCGCTCGTCCTGATCGTCGAGGTCGGACTGGAAACCGGCGTCGAGCATTTCGCGCACCGGCTCGATCATCGAGTACGGCATGGTCACGTGCAGGTCACCGCCACCGCCATCGAGTTCGATGTGGAAGGTCGACACCACAATCGCCTCGCTGGGGCCGACGATGTTGGCCATGGCCGGGTTCACTTCCGAATTGATGTACTCGAAATTGACTTCCATGATCGCCTGCCAGGCTTCCTTCAAGTCGATGAAGGCTTGCTCCAGCACCATGCGCACGACACGCAGTTCGGTGGGGGTGAATTCACGCCCTTCGATCTTGGCGTGACGGCCGTCGCCGCCGAAGAAGTTGTCCACCAGCTTGAACACCAGTTTGGCGTCGAGGATGAACAGCGCGGTGCCGCGCAGCGGCTTGATCTTGACCAGGTTGAGGCTGGTGGGCACGTACAGCGAGTGCACGTATTCACCGAACTTCATCACCTGCACGCCGCCCACCGCCACGTCCGCCGAACGGCGCAGCATGTTGAACATGCTGATACGGGTGTAGCGGGCGAAACGTTCATTGATCATTTCCAGGGTCGGCATACGTCCACGGACGATGCGATCCTGGCTGGTCAGGTCATAACTTTTGACGCTGCCGGGTTCGGCAGCCATTTCGGTCTGTACCAGACCATCGTCCACGCCGTGCAACAGCGCGTCGATTTCATCCTGGGACAGCAGGTCTTGCACGGCCATGTCGTGATCCTACTGCAATACGAAGTTAGTGAAGAGCGCCTGCTCGACCACGACTTTGCCTAGCTCTTTCTGGGCCACTTCCTGCACGCTGGCAGTGACCTTCTGGCGTAGCATTTCCTGGCCGACCGGGGTGGCCAGGCTGTCGAAGGCCTGCCCGGAGAACAGCATCACCAGGTTGTTGCGGATCACCGGCATATGCACCTTGAGGGCATCCAGGTCCGCCTGGTTGCGCGCCAGCAAGGTAATGCTCACTTGCAGGTAGCGCTGGCGACCGTTGACGTTGTAATTGGCAACAAACGCCGGGAGCATCTGCTCGAAGATTGCCGGTTGCTTGACGTTGGTGGCGGCATCGGCGGCGGGTGCCGGCTTGCTTGCACTGCTGTGCATGATGTACCAGGTGCCGCCAATCGAGGCACCGATAGCCAAAAGCAGGCCCAGCACAATCAACAGGATCAGCTTGAGCTTGCCTTTGCCTGCTGCGGGGGGAGTTGCTGCGTCGTCGCTCTTCGCCATGCCAATAATCCGTCACTATTCGGGAATTCATAGATCTACGGGAAGGCAAGAGCAAGTGTTATGCCAGAGTTGTCTGGCGCGAAGGCAACCCAAATCAAATGTGGGAGCTGGCTTGCCTGCGATGGCGGTGGGTCAGTTCACATATGTGTCATTGATACACCGCCATCGCAGGCAAGCCAGCTCCCACACTGACCGGGTTTGGACAGGAAGTCAGGCGTAGTAGTCGACCGCGCTGGAGCCGATCACGCTCTGGCTCACGGGCCCCGCCACTTCGGCCACGTCCACAGGGCCACCAGCGTCGCCGCTGTCAGCACGCCTGCCGCTGCCGCTCACCCCCCGCGCCTGGCCCTGCTGTTGCTGCTGGTCCTGCCCACGGGACTGGTCGGACACATTCACATCCACCTGCCCCATCCCCTGCTGGGCAAACATCTCACGCAAGCGGCCAGACTGGCTTTCCAGCGCTTCACGCACCACCGCATGGCCGCTCATGAAATTGACCTGGGCCTGCTGGTCCGCCGTCATGTTGACTTTGATATCCAGGCGCCCAAGCTCAGCCGGCTGCAACTGGATCTCGGCCGACTTGAGGTTGGCGCTGGACAGGTACATCACGCGGTTGACGACCTCTTCGGTCCAGCCGCTCTGGTGCATGGCCAGCGGTGCATTGGCAACCGGCGGCAAGGCGTTGGCGGTTTTGGGCGTGGCGGCCTGGGTCAGCGCGGCGAGGCGGTTGGCGAAATCGTCCACGCGGGTGTCGCTGCTGGCGTTCTTGAGGTCCTTGAGGCCGTCATCGATCAACGCGCCAAACGCCTTGTCGCCACCCTGGTCGGTGCTGTCCTTGGTGGCTTGCTGGTCGACCATCGTGGCCAGGCCAGCGGCAAAGCTCTGCGCGGCGGTCGGTTGATCCGTAGGGGCGGCTGCGCTTTTCTGCGGCGTCTGGCTGCTGGCCGACACGTGCCCACCCTGCTCCATCGCCAGGCGTACGGCCGGCATCGCATCCAGGGGATCAGCCTGCGGGTCGAAGGCCTCCTCGACCACGGCGACCACCGGCTGGGCCTTGGCGTCCTCGTCAACCGCCGACACTTGTACAGGCACCGCCACCGGCGTCGCGGCGGCGATTACCGCAGGGTCGACAACAGGGTCTACCGCAGGTGACTGCGCCAGAACTGGATCGCTGGGTTCATCGCCCTCGGTGCCGGCGCTGTCATCGGGCTTGGCCGACGGCTTGGCAGGCAAGGGATTGCCGCTATCGGCAACCGCCGGCGTGCTGGCGGCAGGCTTGTCGCTGCCGGCAGCCGGTTTGGCGCCGGTATCGGAAGGCTTGTCACGCGTGACTTTATTGGGGGTGTCGTCGCCCTTCAGCGTCGGCTTGGAGCCCTGGTTGGCAAACACTTGAGCAAAGCCTGCGCCCTTGTCTCGCGGGGCCGCAACCGCTACCGGCGGGTTAGCGGCAGGCGCTGACGGCTTGGCCGCAGGGGCAGCCTGAAGGAGCGAATTGGGGGCGACTGGCATGGGTAAGGCTCTCCACTGCATGGGGTCGGGGATGCAGTCTGTGGAGATAGAGCAAGACTCGGGCCAGGTTTAGCGCGATGATTCAGAAACTGAACGTTGGCGCTCCGACTCATACAGCGGCCGGACAAACGCGAACTCATGATCGATCTGGTCAACCAATTCACCCAGATCCGATGATGGCTTGACGGACTCAGCCTCCAGCCGCTGACACAACTGCGCCAGCCGCACCGCCCCAAGGTTGCCACTGCTGCCCTTGAAACTGTGCGCAATCCGTCCCAATGCCTTGGCATCGTCGCGCGCGTCGCGCAGCGCTTCGATGCGCTTTTGCGAGTCATCGAGGAAGGTGTCGAGCAGTTTGGGATACTCACCCTCCATGACGTCCTGCAAACCCGACAACACGTCGGGGTCCAGATGAATCTCAGCCACTTGCTCGCTCCTTGATCAAGAATCAGCGGATTATGCCAGAGCTTCCCAGCAAAACTCCACGCAGACACGGCGCCCGCCCTCGGACCAGCGTACAGCGCTGCTCAGTTGACGCACCAGGTTCAGCCCTCGGCCAGACAGACGGTCAATTTCCAAGGGCCGCGCCAGCTCTTGTTCGACATCAAAACCCGGCCCGCTGTCTTCGATGCACAGAGTCATCTTGCCGCCCTTGTCGGTCGGTACCACCTGCACATCCACGCGCACGTAGCCACTGCTCAGCTGCGCCAGACGCTCATTGCGCTGATGATAATACTGCGCAAAACCTTGCGCATCGCGCTTGAGCCGTGAGTCCAGGCCCAGCACACCATGTTCCAGGGCATTGGAATACAACTCCGCCATCACGCTGTACAGCGCGCCGCTCTGCTCGCGCAACCCATGGATCTCCAGCAGCAGTTGCAGCAGGTACGGCAGCGGGTTGTAGCGCTGCAGCGTCTGGGCGCGAAACTCAAAACCCACCGACCAATCCAGCGGGCACGACTGGCCGCTGTCGGCATACATCGGCTCGGCCACTCGCAGCGCCTGGCCGGAGAGCAAAGTGATCTCGACCATGCTGACGTCATCGCGCGCCAGCCCCCGAAACGTAGCCAGGGCGTGCTCGATATCCTCAAACAGGCGGTCAGGCTCGCGGTTGGCAGCGAACACCTGTTGCAACCGCTCGGCGCCGAACAGTTGATCATTGGCGTCAGCCGTATCCAGCACGCCATCGGAGAGCAGAAACACCCGGTCGCCCAAGGCCATGGGCCAGACCTCGGTGCTGTCATCAAAGCTTTCCGCCGACAGCACGCCCAGGGGCAGATGCCGCGACATCAGCGGCGTGCGCTTGCCAGTGGCGACTTCATGCACATAGCCTTCGGGCATACCGCCGTTCCACACCTCGACCGCACGCCGCTGGGCGCTCAGGCACAACAAGGTGGCGCAACAGAACATGTCCACCGGCAGGATGCGCTTGAGCTTGGCGTTCATCTCCCGCAAGGTCTGCGTAAGGCCGTAGCCCTTGGCAGTCATGCCGTAGAACACTTCGGCCAACGGCATGGCGCCAATGGCGGCCGGCAAGCCATGGCCGATGAAATCGCCGAGCAGCACGTGCATGTCACCGGACGGCGTGTAGGCCGCCAGCAGCAAATCACCGTTGAACAAGGCATAGGGCGATTGCAGGTAGCGGATATTGGGTGCGGCATTGATACAGCCGGAGTGGGCAACCTTGTCGAACACCGCCTTGGCTGCCCGCTGCTCATGCATCAGGTGCTCGTGGTGCCTGGCGATCAGGTCGCGTTGTTGCAAGACCGTGGCCTGCAGGCGGCGCAGGCGATCCATGGCGTTGATCTTCGCCGCCAATATCAGGGGGTTGTAAGGTTTGGGCAAGAAGTCGTCGCCGCCGGCGTCCAGGCATTGGGCCAGCGCTTCGCTTTCGCGCAGGGAGGTGAGGAAGATGATCGGCACCAGCGCCTCCCCCGCCAACTGCTTGATCTGCCGGGCGGCTTCAAAGCCGTCCATCACCGGCATCAGCGCATCCATCAGCACCAGTTGCGGGCCCTCATGACGGAAGATCTCCACCGCCTCGGCACCGTTGCTGGCAGTCAGCACCTGATGGCCCTGGCGACGGATGATGGTCGACAGCAACAGCCGATCGGCGGCACTGTCTTCGGCGATCAGGATAGTCAGCGCCTCAAGGACCGGGGCCAAGGCGCTCAACTGATATCGAACAGTTTGTCGAAGTTGGAGATGGCGAGGATCTTGCGCACGTCGGAGTTACTGTTCGTCACGCGGACCTCGGCGTCATCACCGCCAGCATGATCACGTAGCAACAGGAGCATACCCAGGGCTGAACTGTCCATGTAGGTGGCCTCCTTGAGATCGACAATATAGGTCTCGGGCACCTTGTAGAAACGCTCGTAGGCCTCCCGAAACGCCTGGTGGCTGCCGAAATCGAACCGGCCCTTGATTGCGATCGTCAACTTCTTCCCATCCAGGGATACATCGGACTCGATTGACATGTGACTGCTTCCTTGTCATTGGCACTGTGCAACAAGGTTTAGCAGGCGAACCGGATCTGAGCAACACATCGAATCAAATGTGGGAGGGGGCTTGCTCCCGATAGCGGTGTGTCAGCAATGGATTTGCTGGCTGACACACCGCTATCGGGAGCAAGCCCCCTCCCACATTTATCCTGCGTCGTTAGTTAGAATTGTTCCTGGCGGGGCAGGCGTTGGGACAATTCATCAAGCAGCTTTTGCTCGCGCTTATCTTCAATCGCCCGCGCTTCGTCGATATAGCGCTGCACCAGCTTGCGCAAACCTTCCACGCGGGCAAACGCCTGCTGCCAGCTTTCCCGGGCTTTATCGAGGTTGTTCTGGTGCCAGGCCAGGCTCTGGCGCTGCTGGCCGACGGCTGTTTCAAGCTGATTGAGAAAGCCCTGATACCCCATCAACCACTGGCCCGACACGCCCTTGCTGCCGCGCTCGATCCACTGTTGTTGGTATTCCAGGCGAAAGCGCTCCAGGTCGCCCAGCTTGCTCTCTGCCAGGCGCACCTGGCCTTGAAAGTAACCCAGGCGTTGCACGGCGGTTTTCTCGGCCTTTTCGGCCATTTCCACCACCGGGGCCAGGCGCGCGGCGCGGCTGTTGGCCATGGCTTAACCGCCTGGCGCGGGGGCGAAGATGGACTGCAGATGCGCTTCGCTTTCGCCCATGCTGATCTTGTCATTGAGGCCCTGGCGCAGGTAGTTCACCAGCTGTGGTTGCAAGGCAATGGCCAGGTCGGTGTCGCGATCGCCGCCGGCCACATAGGCGCCGACGCTGATCAGGTCGCGGCTCTGCTGGTAACGCGACCACAGTTGCTTGAACTGCTGCGCACGGGCCATATGCTCAGGGGTGACCACCGCCGGCATCACCCGGCTGATGGACGCTTCGATGTCGATGGCCGGGTAGTGCCCTTCTTCTGCCAGGCGTCGCGACAGCACAATGTGGCCGTCGAGCACGCCCCGCGCCGAGTCGGCAATCGGATCTTGCTGGTCGTCGCCTTCGGACAACACGGTATAAAACGCAGTGATCGAGCCACCGCCGGCCTCGGCATTACCGGCGCGCTCCACCAGCTTGGGCAGTTTGGCGAACACCGACGGCGGATAGCCTTTGGTGGCCGGTGGCTCACCAATGGCCAAGGCGATTTCCCGCTGGGCCTGGGCGAAACGCGTGAGCGAATCCATCAGCAGCAGCACATTCTTGCCCTTGTCACGGAAATACTCGGCGATGCGTGTGCAGTACATGGCTGCGCGCAGGCGCATCAGTGGCGCATCGTCCGCAGGCGACGCTACCACCACCGAGCGCTTGAGCCCTTCTTCACCGAGACTGTGCTCGATGAACTCCTTGACCTCACGGCCCCGCTCACCGATCAGCCCGACCACGATGATGTCGGCCTCGGTAAAGCGCGTCATCATGCCCAGCAACACCGACTTACCCACGCCGGTACCGGCGAACAGGCCCAGGCGCTGGCCGCGGCCGACCGTCAATAAACCGTTGATGCTGCGAATGCCCACATCCAGCGGCACGCTGATGGGGTTGCGGTTGAGCGGGTTGATGGTGGGGCCGTCCATCGGCACCCAGTCTTCGGCCTTCATGCCGCCCTTGCCATCCAGCGCACGCCCGGCGCCGTCGAGTACGCGGCCGAGCATACTCATGCCCATGGGCAGGCGGCCCGTGTCGGCCAGCGGCACCACGCGAGCACCCGGGGCAATACCGGCCAGGCTGCCCACCGGCATCAGGAAAATCTTGTTGCCGGAAAAACCCATCACCTCGGCTTCGACCTGCACCGGGTGGTAGCTGTCGTCATTGATCACCAGGCAGCGGCTGCCCATGGCGGCGCGCAAGCCCTCGGCTTCAAGGGTCAGGCCAACCATGCGCAACAAGCGCCCTTCAAGGATCGGCTGGCCGGGCAATTCGGTTGCCTCGGCGTAGCTGCTCAGGCGCTTGGCAAAGCTGGTGCGATCAAGGCGCATCGGGAGCGTCCAGGTCAACGCTCACGTCAGGCGCTGCCGGATGCAGGGCTTGCTCATGCAGTTGATCCAACAATTTGGCCATGATCTGGCTGATGCGGGTTTCCACCGTGGCATCGATGCGGCTGTGTTCGGTTTCGACACGGCACCCACCGGGTTGCAACGAAGCGTCCTCGACGATGCGCCAGGTTTCTTCATGGCGCTCGCGCAAGGCTTTGACCTGCTCGAAATCCTGGGGGTTGATGTACAGCCGCACATTGCCGACGCCCAGGGGCAGCAACTTAAGAGCTTCACGCATCACGCTTTCGATCTGGCTGGAGTCCAGCACCAGTTCACGCTGGATCACCTGGCGGGCAATGTGCTGCACCAGGTCGACCATGGATTTTTCCAGTTGGGTGTCCTGCTCGGCAATCGGGTCGAACAGGTTGCCCATCAGGCGTTCCAGGCTGGCCAGCTGGGTGCCCAGCGCTGCCTCGGCTTCCTGGCGGACCTTGAGGGTGGTGCTGCGAAAACCGTCTTTCTCACCCGCCGCAAAGCCTTCGTTGTAGGCTTCCTGGCGGATGGCTTCAAGCTCTTCGAGGGTCAGTGGCTGGACTTCATCCAGCGGCACTTCTTCCATTTCCACCGGAAGCTCTTCGACCGGCTCAGGCTCGGGCTCCGGCACATGGGGGTCGAAGCTGGGCAACGACCAGATGTCGAACCCGCCGACATCCCGCGCGCGAATCAGATCGCTGGGCGTCTCATCTTTGTTCGACATGCAAGGCGCCTTAGATCATTTCTTCGCCGCCCTTCCCGCCGAGAACGATTTCTCCGGCTTCGGCCATACGGCGGGCAATGGTGAGGATTTCCTTCTGCGCGGTTTCCACATCGCTGACGCGCACCGGGCCCTTGGCTTCCAGGTCGTCGCGCAACAGTTCGGACGCACGCTTGGACATGTTCTTGAAGATTTTCTCTTTGACGTTTTCGTCCGAGCCCTTGAGGGCCAGCACCAACACGTCGGAGGAGACTTCACGCAACAGCGCCTGGATGCCACGGTCGTCGACATCGGCAAGGTTGTTGAAGACGAACATCAGGTCTTCGATCTGACCGGACAGGGTGTCGTCGATCTCGCGGATCGAGTCCATCAACTGGCCTTCGACCGAGCTGTCGAGGAAGTTCATGATGTCGGCCGCGCGCTTGATGCCACCCAGGGTGGTGCGCGAGGCATTCGAGTTGCCGGAGAACTGCTTCTCCAGAATCGTGTTGAGTTCCTTGAGGGCCGCCGGTTGTACGGTGTTGAGCGACGACACGCGCAGGATGATGTCCAGGCGCACTTTGTGGTCGAAGTGGCCAAGCACTTCACCGGCCTGGTCCGGGTCCAGGTAAGCCACAACGATCGCCTGGATCTGCGGGTGTTCGTAACGGATCACGTCGGCGACCGCACGTGGTTCCATCCACTTGAGGCTGTCCAGGCCACTGGTGTTGCCGCCCAGCAGGATACGGTCGATCAGGCCGTTGGCCTTGTCTTCGCCCAGCGCCGAGGTGAGCATCTTGCGAATGTAGCTGTCGGAGCCGACGCCCAGGCTGGTTTGGTCGCCGACGATCTCGACAAACTCGCTCATCACCTGCTCGACTTGCTCGCGGTGCACGTTGCGCATCTGCGCCATCGCCACGCCGACACGCTGGACCTCTTTGGGGCCCATGTGGCGCAGCACTTGGGCAGCGTCGGTTTCACCCAGGGACAGCAGCAACACGGCGGCTTTGTCGACCCGGGAGAGCTTGGCCACAGCGGCTCGATCATTCATCAGCGTTAATCCACTCTTTCACGACCTGGGCCACACGGCCCGGGTCTTCTGCCACCAGACTCTTGATTGCGTTCAACTGAGCGTCATAGCCTTCGCTCGGGCTTGGCAACAGGATGCTTTGCGGGCCGCCAAGGCTGACGCGGTCGTTGGCCAGTTCGCCATCCAGGCCGCCCATGCCACCCAACTCGACGTCGCCACCTGCGAGCGCAAGCTGTTTCTTGCCGCCGCCGGTGATGTTGTTGAGCACCGGGCGCAGCACGCCGAACACCAGCACCAGGATGAACAACACCCCCAGCACTTGCTTGACGATGTCCCAGAACCACGGCTGGGTGTAGAACGCAGGGTCGCTGATCACTTCAGCGCGCTCGGCGGAGAACGGCATGTTGATCACACTGACGCTGTCGCCACGGCTGGCGTCGAAACCGACGGCGTCCTGTACCAGGCGGGTGAAGCGCGCCAATTCGTCGGCGGTCCAGGGCGCACGGGTCACGGCGCCATCGGCTGGGTTGACCTTGACCTGGTCATCGACCACCACCGACACCGACAGGCGATTGATCTTGCCCTGTTGCTGCTTGGTGTGGCTGATAGAGCGATCGAGTTCGAAGTTCTTGGTGGACTGGTTACGCTTGTCCGCCGGGTACGGTGCGAGCATCGGCTGGCCGGTGGCCGGGTCCATGATCTGCTGGCCGTTGGCATCCAGCAGCGGCTGGCCAGGCTGGATCGCGCCAGCAGTGGCAGCGGCGCCGCCAGTGGTCTGCGGTGCCGAGGCGGCCGACGGTGGCTGGTTGCTCAAGGCCCCCGGCACACCTTGCGGGCCATTGGCGGCGGTGCGCTGCTCGCTGGTGGACTGCTCGCTGCGCAGCGCCGGCTGGTCAGGGTTGAACTGTTCGGAGGTCGATTCGACAGCGCTGAAGTCTACGTCGGCGGACACTTCAGCCTTGTAGCGGTCGTTGCCCAGCACCGGTTGCAGGATGTTGTGCACGCGCTGGGTGAGCATGCTTTCCATGCGGCGGCTGTAGTCGAATTGCTTGCCGGCCTGGGTCAGCGCGGAGTTTTCGGCCATGTCGGAGAGCAGGTTGCCCTTCTGATCGACCACGGTGATTTGCGACTTGCTCAATTCGGGAACGCTGGTGGCCACCAGGTTGACGATCGCCAGCACCTGGCCAGTCTCCAGGGAGCGGCCGGCAAACAGTTCGACCAGTACCGAAGCGCTGGGTTTGCGTTCGTCACGCACGAACACCGAGCTTTTCGGAATCGCCAGGTGCACACGGGCACCCTTGACGTTATTCAGGCTGGAGATGGTGCGCGCCAGTTCGCCTTCCAGGCCACGGCGATAACGGGTAGCTTCCATGAACTGGCTGGTGCCCAGGCCCTGGTCCTTGTCGAGAATCTCGAAACCGATATTGCTGTCGGACGGCGCCACGCCAGCGGCGGCCAGTTTCATCCGTGCACGGGCCACGTCATCAGACTTGACCAGCAAGGCGCCGGAGTTGGGCTCCACGGTGTAAGCGATGTCGGCAGCGGCGAGGGTTTCCATGATCTGCTTGGAATCCATGCCCGACAGGCTGCCGTACAGTGGGCGGTAATCGGGTTGTTGCGACCACAACACCACGGCAAAACCAATCGCCACGCTGGCCGCCAGGCCGACCATCAGGCCCACCTGACGCAGCATGGTCATTTGCGAGAGGTTTTCCAGGAACGACAGGCCAAACAACGGCGGCTTGCCGTCTGCCTTGGCGGGGAGGTTGTCGGAGAGTGCTTCTGCCATGACTTAAATCTCGTCCTTAAACCGGCATCTGCATGATGTCTTGATAAGCCTGAACCAGCTTGTTACGCACTTGAGTCAAGGCCTGGAAGGACACACTGGCCTTTTGCGAGGCGACCATCACATCGGTGAGGTCCACGCCGCTTTTACCGATCTCGAACGCCGTTGCCAACTGGCTGGAGGCCTGTTGGGTATCACTGACTTTATTGATTGCCTGACCGAGCATGTCGGCAAAACTGCTTTGGCCCAATTCCGGCGCTGGCGCGACGGATTTCGGTTGAGCCATGGCATCCATTTGCATGGCGCGCATATCCAACATCAACCGATTGAACTCAATACCCTGGCTCATGACCTTCTCTCTCCGACGACCCGCAATTTTTTGACACTACGCAGCGGTTACTAGGGGTGGTAGCAACAAGGGTGCCAGCTCTGGAGCAACTCGTAAGAAAAGGCGACAAAGCTTGTAGAACTTGTTACCGGTCATGTGGCGAAAAGATAAGCTTCCACATCCATACCAGCATCGCGCATCTGCGCCAGCTTGTAGCGCAAGGTGCGCGGGCTGATGCCGAGGCGCTCGGCCGCTTCTTTGCGGCGGCCACGCTCAGCGCGCAGGGTGTCGATGATCATCTGGAATTCGCGACGACGCAGGTCATCGCCCAGGGCGCCAGCTGATTCAACCTCGGCGACCACTGGAGCCGGGGCCAGGCTCGGCAACGGCGCAGCGCCATTGCCCATGGCCAGGCAGAAATCCTGCGGCTGGATCAACCCGCCCTGCTGCAAAATCAGCGCGCGCTGGATGGCATTGTCCAGCTCGCGCACGTTGCCCGGCCACGGATAGCTGACCAGGCACGCCTGAGCCTGCGGCGATAACCGCGCCTGGGCATGCTTCATTTTTTTGACGTGGTTGTTCAGCAGGCGCTCAGCCAAGGGGATGATATCCGCCGGGCGCTCGCGCAAAGGGCGCCAGGCCAGCGGGAACACCGACAGCCGGTAGAACAGGTCTTCACGGAAGCGCCCCGCTGCCACTTCGCCCGCCAGATCGCGGTTGGTGGTGGCAACCACGCGGATATCCAGCTGGATCGGCTTGCGTGCCCCCACGCGCTCCACTTCACGCTCCTGCAACACACGCAGCAACTTGGCTTGCAGGCCCAGGGGCATTTCCGAGATTTCGTCGAGCAGGATGGTACCGCCGTCGGCCTGTTCGAACTTGCCGGCCTGGGCCGCGATGGCGCCGGTGAACGAGCCCTTTTCATGGCCGAACAACGTCGCTTCGAGCATGTTGTCGGGGATCGCCGCACAGTTGATCGCAATGAACGGTTGCTGGGCACGGCTGGACTGCTGGTGGATGTAGCGTGCCAACACTTCTTTACCGGTGCCGGATTCGCCGGAAATCAGCACAGTGGAATCACTGCGCGCCACCCGCGCTGCCAGTTCCAGCAATTGCGCGCTGGCCGGTTCAAAGGCTATCGGGCCGTCACCCTCGCCCGCCGACATCACACCCAGGGCATGTCGGGCGACCAGCTCGATCAACGCCTTGGGCTCGAACGGTTTGACCAGGTAATCCGCCGCACCCTGGCGCATGGCGTCCACCGCCCGCTCCACGGCGCCATGGGCAGTCATCAGCAGCACCGGCAACTGCGGCTGGCGCGCACGCAGCAGGCCGAGCAACTGGTGGCCGTCCATGCCGGGCATGTTCACATCGCTGACCACCAGGCTGAAGGCTTCCTGCTCGACCGCCGCCAAGGCCTCCTCGGCAGAGCCGACCGCCCGGTAGTCATGGCCCGCCAACAGCAGCGTGTCAGCCAATGCTTCACGCAGGGCGCGATCGTCTTCCACCAATAAAACCTTGATAGCCATAATCCTTTTACTCCGCGCTCGCCGCGCTGGAAAACAGCGGCAAGGTCATCAATGCACAGGTGCCGCGCCCCAACCGGGAGCGCAACTGCAATTCTCCCTGATGGGCGCGTGCCACTGCCTTGACCACGGTCAGGCCCAGGCCAGTGCCGTTGGTCTTGGTGGTAAAAAACGGCTCGCCCAGGCGCTGCAGCACCTGGGGGTCGATGCCGCTGCCGCTGTCGCTGATACACAGGCGCAGGGTTTGTTCGCGGGCGTAGAGGTGCACTTTGAGGCGTGCATCCGGGCCGCTGGCCTGAGTGGCGTTTTCGATCAGGTTGAGCAAGGCGCCGACCAGGGTGTCGCGGTTGCACAGCAACTCGCCTTGGTGGCTGTCACATTGCCAACGCAGGTTGGCGCCCTGTACATGGGTCGCCGCCGCTGCTTGCAAGGCCTGCATCAACCCGGCAGGCGTGACACGGTCGGTCAGCGGCAATTCGCCGCGGGCAAACACCAGCATGTCGCGCACCTGGTGCTCCAATTCATGCAAGCGCTCCTTGAGGCGCCCGGCAAATCGTTGCTGAGTGGCTACAGGCAATTGCTCATCAGTCAAATGACTGGCGTAGATCAACGCCGCCGACAAGGGCGTGCGGATCTGATGCGCCAACGAGGCGACCATCCTGCCCAACGACGACAGCCGCTCATGACGGGCCAACTGGTCTTGCAGGTGACGGGTTTGCGTCAGGTCATTGAGCAGCACCAATTGGCCTGGCTCGGCATCCAGGGAGCGAGTGGCGATAGACAGGCGGCGTCCGTCCTTGAGGGAGACTTCGTGGCCGTCGTCTTCTCGCGGCGCAAAGCAGCGGGTGATGACATGGCGCCACAGCTCGCCCTCCAGCGGCAGGCCCAGCAGGTCGCAGGCCGCCGGGTTGGCTTCGCGCACACGGCCCTGGTCGTCGATGACGATCACGCCACCGGGCAACAGGTCCAGAAGATTTTGCAGACGGTTGGCCAGGCGTTCTTTTTCCGCCAGCTCTTGCATGCGCTGGGCGCTGACCACCGCCAGCTCGCCTTTAAGCTCGGACACCCGCGCCTCAAGCAGACTGTAGGAGTCGGTCAGTTGGCTCGACATCTGGTTGAACTGCGAGAACGCTTGTTCCAGGCCCTGGCGGGTCGGCGGTTCTACAGGCGAAACCAGCCCCTGGATGGCAGGGGCCGAAGATAGTTGGGCGGCGTGGGGCATGATGCTCTCTCGCTTGGCTGACCGTCAGTTAAACGGAACGTTGCGAGGGCTGTAGCAATACCCGTGCCGAAAAAAATCTACCTATAAATCAGCTAGTTGAAAAACAGGCGTCAATCATCCGCCTGTTCATCACCTTCTTTGCGGCTCATACCGTACTTGCGCATCTTCTCCACCAGGGTGGTGCGGCGGATGCGCAGACGCTCGGCGGCGCGGGCAACGATGCCATGCGCATCGTCCAGAGCCTGCTGGATCAACCCTTGTTCCAGGTTGCCGAGGTAGTCCTTGAGGTCAAGACCTTCGGGCGGCAGCATGGCGGTGGCACCGAAGTCCGGGGTATGACCGTTGATGGCCACGCGCTCTTCCATGTCACTGCGCAGGCTGTCCATCTGCTCGTCTTCATCATCGACGTAGCGGAATTTCTTCGGCAACTCGACCACGCCGATCACCCCGTACGGATGCATGATCGCCATGCGCTCCACCAGGTTGGCCAGCTCACGCACGTTACCCGGCCAGCCGTGGCGGCACAGGGACATGATCGCAGCGGAGTTGAAACGAATGGAGCCGCGTTTTTCGTGCTCCATGCGCGAGATCAGCTCGTTCATCAGCAACGGAATGTCTTCCACGCGCTCGCGCAGCGGGGCCATCTCGATGGGGAATACGTTGAGGCGGTAGTACAGGTCTTCGCGGAAGCTGCCGACCTCGATCATGCTTTCGAGGTTCTTGTGGGTGGCGGCAATGATGCGCACGTCCACGCTCTGGGTCTTGTTGCTGCCCACGCGCTCAAAGGTGCGCTCCTGCAATACGCGCAGCAACTTGACCTGCATCGGCAACGGCATGTCGCCGATTTCATCAAGGAACAGCGTGCCGCCATTGGCCAGCTCGAAACGCCCGGCACGGCTGGTGATCGCCCCGGTAAAGGCGCCCTTCTCGTGGCCGAACAGCTCGCTTTCCAGCAGCTCTGCCGGGATCGCCCCGCAGTTGACCGGCACAAAAGGCCCGTCGCGACGCTTGGAGTGATAGTGCAGGTTACGTGCGACCACTTCCTTGCCGGTGCCCGACTCGCCGAGGATCAGCACGCTGGCGTCGGTGTCGGCCACTTGCTGCATCATCTGACGCACGTGCTGGATCGCCCGGCTGGTGCCGACGAGGCTGCGAAACAGGTTGGGTTCACGGTGACGGCCACGTTCGCGGGCCTGGTCGTACATCTCGCGATAGACCTGGGCGCGGTGCAGCGAATCGAGCAATTTGCTGTAGCTGGGCGGCATTTCCAGGGTGGAAAGCACGCGGCGGCGCTGGTCTTCCGGCAGGTCCACAGAAGAAATATCGCCCATCAGCAACACCGGAAGGAACTCATCCCAGGTTGACAGTGTCTTTAACAGGCCCAGAACTGCGCCAGGAGCGTTTACCGTCCCGATCAATACACAGATGACTTCACGGCTCGACGCCAACGAGCTAACTGCCTGCTGCCAATCGTGGCTGGCGCAGGGTAAATTTTCTTCACCGAGAAAATTTAAAATCACCGCTAAATCGCGGCGGCGGACGCTATCGTCATCGATCAGCAGAATTTTGGTTTCACGCCACATGCAATAGCAACTTCCCTAGTAAAACTTCCTGCCCCGGAATGAGGGCAATCAAGACGCCTGTAAGATTTGTTACCTACTAGACGTCTGAAATCTGAAAACAGCACTAGTTAAGTCAAAAATGCTGGCACAGTCAAATATATGACGCGCCGTGCGGATTAACTGCGCCCGTTCAACCGAAGAGATGGTAAACCTTTGACGCATTTTTCGCTTGGTTGATCTGCGACATCTCTTCGAAAATCGCCTGGCGCTCGCCGGTCGTGACCTCCAGCAACTGCTGATACACCACCAACAGGCTTTCCAGTTTCTCGCGCAAGGCGCCCTCGTCCACCGGCGCTTCGCTGAGCACCTCATCAATCACCGCGCGGCAACCCAGGTCCAACTCGCCCACGGCTTCCCAATTGCGCTCAGCCAGCGCGCCGAGAAGGGCTTCGCGGGTTTCGTCGATGCGTTGCAGTGCATGGCTCATGATGTGTCCCTCAAGGCGATCGGCCTTATTGTGGAGCGATGGCATCCCAGCCGGTCTTGACGGTGATCAGCAGGCGGGCGACTTCGTCGATTATCTCGGCGTCATTCACCTGGTTGGCCTCGACCAAACGATTGCTCATATAGCCATACAAGGCGTCCAACTGGTGCACTGCCGACGGATCTTCGGCCTTTTCTGGCTCCAGGCCGTCACGCAGGCCAGAGATAATTTCAATCGCCTTGCCCAGCATCAGCCCTTTCTGGGCAATATCCCCACGGTTCAATGCGCCCTTGGCCTGCGCCATGCGATCAAGGCCTCCTTCCATCAGCATCTGCACCAGGCGGTGCGGGCTGGCTTCGGAGACCTGGGCATGGGAACTGACCTTCTGGTATTGGCGAAGGGCTCTCATCGGGTTCATGTTGCTACCTCGTAACTGGCGACAATCGAATAGGTTTGCTTAACCAGTTTTTCGACCGTGGCGACGAAAACTTTAATTCCCAACCATACGCCAAGGCCCTGAATCAGGGCCTGAAAGCGCGCCGCCCATCAGTTCGATTTCGGATTGTTCAGCGAGTTGAGGGTGGTCAGGATGCTGGAGCTGCTGGCGTTGATCTGCGCGATCATGGTGTCCATGGCCGTGTACTTGGCGGTCAGGGATTTTTGCAAGGCGTCCATACGTCGTGTCAGGTCGGCCGTCTCTTTGGTCAAGTCGGTCAACTTGTTGTTGAGATCCGTCGCCCGGGTTGCCAGGGTGCCGGTGGTGCCCACGTAGCTCTTCGTCGCCTTGTTCATGCGCGTGATCAAACCAGTGTCGCCGGTGAACAGCTTGGCAATATCGCCAGCGCCTTTGACTACCGCCTTGTCCCACGTCTTGTCATCCAGGCTCAGCAGGCCGGTTTTCTGATCGGTGGTGATACCCATCTGGGCCAGGCTGGTCATGGTGCCCGCGCCGGAGCCGTTGACCAGTTCGGAGCGCAGGCTGTTCACCAATTGGCGCATTGACGCATCGCCGGTCAAGGCACCTGCGGTGGTAGTCGACGCGTCACCGGTTGCAGTAACTTTGGTCTGGGTATTGATGGCGGTCATCAGCGTGTTGTACGCACTGACGAAGGACTGTACCGAGGTTTTCAACGTGTCAGTGTTACTGGCCACGGTAATGGTCGTCGGTTTTTTCACATCAATGGTGTCCAACAGCTCCAACGTGACGCCACTGATCGCCGACGTGATTTTGTTGCTGCTGGATGACATTGCAATGCCGTCGATGGAGTACTTGGCGTTGGTCGGCGGCGTGCCTTTGTCATACCCGCTGGCCAGTTGCGAATCACCGCTGAGGGTGATGTCGGTGCCTTCGCCCATATTGGTCGAGGTCAGTACCAGTCGCGCACCATTGGAGTCGCTCAATACGTTGGCACTGATACCCTGCGACGAGAGCTGGGTATTGATTGACTCTCGCACCTGTTGCAGGGTCGCGCCACCTGGAATCACCACATCGAAGCTTTTACCCGACTGGTTGATGGTCAGCGTCTGGTCTTCGTCTGTAGTGTTGGCCTTGCCCGAGGCACCCTCAGCATTCACCGCAGTGGTAACTTTTGAAGCGGTTGCCAGGTTATCGACTTGCAACACGTACTTGCCACTGGATGCTCCGTCACCCAACGTGACCTTGGCGTTTTTCTCTTCCGAAGAACTTGCCGCCAGCCCATTGAACGCGGAGGGGTTATTCAACTTGGTGATCGCCGCCTGATAGGCCTCCAACGCCGTCTTGATCGAACCAACTGCCGACAACTGGACGGTGGCAGTTTTCTGCTCGTTGGTGATCTGCTGTTGTTTAGGCGCTTGTTCAGCCCCCACCAACGCCTTGACGATAGCTTGCGTGTCGTAGCCCGAACCAGGGCCGGAAATCGTTGAACTAGCCATTTTTCATTCTCCTTGTCCTGCGGCGGCCGTTTTTTTGGCGCTTAAACGCCTAGACCGCAATCAGAAACATGTTTCGTGCCAACTCAAGCCTTGCTATCAAACAACAGGCTGCCGGCATCGCTCAGGCTCTGCGCCAATTTCAGCGCGGTCTCCGATGGAATCTGTCGAATCACTTCGCCACTGTCGGTGGCGATCACCTTGACCACTACCTTGCCGGTAGAGTCATCGATGGAAAAATCCAGGTTGCGCTGTGAAGCCTGCACAAACTCACGCATATCGGTAACAGCCTTCTCCAGCGCCACGCGCTGAGGCTCTTCACTCTTGATCGGCTCATTGCTGGCCACAGGCTTGGCCTGGGTCACCACTGCGCCAAGGTTGGCCGAAGCCGTGGCTGCGGGGTAAGACGAGGTCAGCTTGATGCTCATGTCCATGTCACCACCTCCAAACTGAAAAAACGGAAGGGCACGTCGTTAAACGCACCCTCCCGTTATTTAACCGCTAGCGCTATTACTGAAGCAGCTTCAGTACAGCGGATGGCAGTTGGTTGGCCTGGGACAGGATCGCAGTGGAAGCCTGTTGCAGGGTTTGTTGCTTGGTCAGCTCAGCGGCTTCAGAAGCGAAGTCAGCGTCTTCTACGCGGCCTTTGGCAGCGGAGGAGTTCTGCGAAATGCTCTGCAGGTTGGCCACGGTGCTGGTGAAGCGGTTTTGTACGGCACCCAGCTGCGAACGCTGGCTGTCGATCTGCTGCATGGCATCGTCCAGAGCCTGGGTAGCCTGCTGCGAAGCAGCGGCAGTCAGGATGTTCAGGTCAGAAACGCTGGTTTCCATGGTGACGGCGGTTTTGGTGCCGGCCGCTGCAACAGCGGTCAGACCCAGTGCAGCCAGGCCAGTACCGGCGCTACCATCCTTGATGGTGATGTCTTTGTCAGCGAACAGGTTCAGGGTGCCGTCAGCGTTTTTGCTGGCTTGAACACCGGTGCTGGCGCTGTTGATCGAAGAGACGATCGCGTCAGCGGTGTCACCTTTCTTGAACTTGACTTCAACGCCGTTCACGTCAATAGAGGTATCAGCGGTCAACTTGGCTTGAGTAGTACCAGCCGACAGACCCAACTGCGTCAGAGAACCACTGGAGGTGTTGGACAGTTTAATGTCTGCGCCATTACCCGAAGTCAGCTTGACACGGCCGTCAGTAAAAGTGGCCGAAGCACCAGCAGCTGCGCCGCCTGCCGCGTTTTCTAGCTTGGTCAGCACAGCTGCCATGGTGTCGTTAGCAGCCCAAGTCACGGCAGTGCCATTAACCGAGACAGCACCGGCAGACTTGAGGTTGTTGTTCGAAGCAACGGTGCCCGCTGCACCCAGATTGAGCTTGGCCAAGCCGTCTGTTGCACCACCGGTTGCCGAGGCGCCCAGAACGATGGCATTTTTCGAGGTCAGGCTTACGACGCCCGCAGCATCGGCAGTAGCAGTAACGCCAGTGGTTGCGGTTTGAGCGTTGATGGCGTTCAGTGCAGCGGTAGCTGCTGGAACACCGGCAGCGGCAACACCGAGGGCAATTTCAGTGCCGTTGATGGTGAATGCGTCGGTAGCAACAGTCGCCCCTGCTGCGGCTGTACCAGTTCTTTGGGCGCTATTGCCCAATACGGAACCGGTAGCAGTAGCAGCCAGGCCAGTCATCGCAGCACCGTCGACAGCAGCTTCTTTGTAGTTACCCTTCAGCGCAGTCGAGCTGATGTCGGTCATACCGAACGAGATAGTCTCGTTGGCGTTGGCGCCGATCTGGAAGGCTACGTTGCTGAACGAGCCGTCGAGCAGGTTACGACCACCGAAGGTGGTGGTGCTGGCGATACGGTTCAGCTCGCCCACTTTAGCGGTGAATTCTTGCTGCAGGGAAACACGGTCAGCGTCGCTTTTGTCACCGTTGGACGCTTGCAGGGCGAGTTCACGCAGACGCTGCAGGGTGTTGGTGGATTCTTGCATCGCGCCTTCAGCGGTCTGGGCAATCGACACGCCGTTGTTGGCGTTGGCGATGGCAACGTTCAGGCCTTTGACCTGGTTGTTCAGACGGTTGGCGATCTGCATGCCGGCAGCGTCGTCTTTGGCGCTGTTGATTTTCAGGCCGGAGGACAGACGGTTCATCGACTGGCTCAGGGCGTCGGAAGCTTTGTTCAGGTTCTTCTGGACACCCAGGGAGGTGATGTTGGTGTTTACTGATAATGCCATGACGAAATCCTCGTGGTTTGGATACTGCGGCTTCCGGCCCTGGCGACCGCCGGGTGTGGCCTAGAGAACCTACGTAATAGTTATCGTCGTGGTAGCCGGTTGCTTGAGGATTTTTTTGATTTTTTTTAGTAGCCCTGTGCCAGCCCTTGCATTTCAAAGGCTTACACCGGCACAAAACCCCGGTTTCATTGGCTTTTCTGGCGCCAATAAAAAAACGCCGATGATCGAAGGATCATCGGCGTTTTTTATGCAGCGGCTAAAACATCACGGGCGATAGAGAATCGCCGAGCCCCACGACAGGCCCACACCAAACCCGCTGATTGCCACGCGCTTCCAGGTAGCGTCCATCACGTGCTTTTCCAGCAGCAACGGGATGCTCGACGACACGGTGTTGCCGGTCTCGACCATGTCCTTGATGAACTTGTCCACCGGCGCCTCTTCAAAGCGACGCGCCACGGCATCGACGATGGCCGCACTG
Source organism: Pseudomonas sp. B329 (assembly GCF_023127835.1). Classification (NCBI taxonomy): domain Bacteria; kingdom Pseudomonadati; phylum Pseudomonadota; class Gammaproteobacteria; order Pseudomonadales; family Pseudomonadaceae; genus Pseudomonas; species Pseudomonas sp. B329. The sequence goes on from NZ_SPKP01000011.1 coordinate 172,615, forward strand.
CCCTGGTGGATGCAGAACGCATCGATGTCATCGGCCTTGAGGTCCGACTCTGCGAGCAACTCGTGCAAGTGCGCCGGCACTTTCAGCAGCGCGAAGTTGAACACCTGGCGGCCGTTCATGAAGAACACGCCGTCGCTGACTTTGAGGTGCGGCGCGCCGGAACCGTCGGTGCCGAACTTGGACTTGCCGAGCAACCACGGCGCATCTTCGCCCATCCAGGTGGCGGTGGCGGCATCGCCGAACAGCATGGTGGTGTTGCGATCTTCCGGGTCGACGATCTTCGAATACGGGTCTGCAGTGATCAGCAGGCCGTTTTTCAGGCCGGCGGCTTCCATGAAGCCCTTCATCGCGTAGATGCCGTAGACGTAGCCGGAGCAGCCCAGGGAAATATCGAAGGCGGCAACGTGGGTAGGCAGGCCCAGTTTGTCCTGAACAATGGCGGCGGTATGAGGCAGGCCCTCTTCATCGCCGTTCTGGGTGACGACGATCAGCGCGTCGATGGACTCACGCTTCAATTCGGGGTTGTTGGCAAACAAGGCGTTGACTGCTTCGACGCACAGATCGGAAGTCTCCTGTGCAGCTTCCTTGCGCGGCAGGAACGCCGAGCCGATCTTGCCAATGATGAATTCTTCATCCTTGGCGAACTTGGCACCCTGGGCGTAGTTATCGATCCCGTCCGCCGGCACGTAACTGGCGATGCTTTTTATGCCAATCATTGTGGCTTCCCAATACTAAATAGCTGGAGAACACCCCTCGGGCTATGCCGGAAGTGCTGACAATAAAGGGGATAACCCCATAAAAATCCCGGTGAAAGCCGCCCGATGAAGGCCCTGTGACGACTTATCCTTTTCACACGATACAGTGAAGATGCGCTTTATGACTCACAGGTCACTCAATTTTGCGTGGTTTATGCAAAACGTTTCAACAATTGCGCCACGGAAACGACGACGGCCCAGCCTGTTTCCAGGCTGGGCCGTCGTGCACAGCGCCGATCACATCTTGTTGAACAGGCTCAACTGCGAGATTTTCACAAAGGCCAACTGCGAAGCCTGCAACATGGTCTGCTGCAAGCTCAGGTTGATGGCGGCCTCGGCGAAGTCGACATTGCCCAGGGCATTCATGGTGGTGGTATTGGCCAGGTCCAGGCTGACGTTTTCCTTGGACTGAATATCCAGGCCATTGAGGCGCGCACCCAGGGAACCGCGCGCCTGGTCGATCTGACTGTAGGCATTGGTCAGGTTGCCAATGGACTTGGCCACCACATCCTTGAGCTCCTTCTGCGCCGCCGGGTTGCCGTCTGACGGCGTTTCCAGGATTTTGCGCAAATGGCTCAAGGTGTCGAGGACATTCTCGTTCTTGTTGCTGGTGGCACTGATCGAAAACTGGTCGCCGGCTGCCGGCGCCGGTGCGGTGGTGACATCGAAGGTCACGCCCGCCGCCGTGATTGACGTTGCACCAGCTGCCAGGGTGCCACTGGCAATGGATTTACTGTCTGCGGTATACGGCTGCGCATACAGATCATAGGCACCGGCCGCGCCAAACTTGACGACGACACCCGAGTTGGGAAAGGTGCTGGCGTATGCCGCCGGATCGCTCACCGTGCCGCCGCTCAGTTGCGCAGTGGACGGATTGCTCGGGGTGCGTGAAACACTGAAGGTGTCCGGCTTGACCGACAAGCTGAACTCGCGATCCTTGACGATGGCGTCCGATGGCGCGCCGGGCAGTATGTCTTTGCCCAGTGCGTCCTTGCCCAGGTTCAAGCCGATGTCAAACTTGACCCCGCGCAGATTGATACTCGAACCGCCTTCCTTGGTGGCATCGAAAGTGCCGTTGCCCGGAATCTCCGAGGTGATGTCCTTGCCGGCATTGTCCGTTACGACATATTGGGTGCTGCTGGTGAAGGTCAGCTTGTACGGCTGGCCGTCGGAAAAACTGCTGTTATAGCTGGTGTTGGCCGCGATCAACCCGGCAGACACGGTGACCTTGCCATCATCGACCGCTGGCGGCACGAGGATCGGTGCTGTTTGCGTACGGCCCGTATTCGCCGAGCTTTCAAGCATGCTCTTGGCGGTATTGCCCATGGCGACCGACAGGTTCTCAGCCACCTTCAGGCTCAATGGCGTGTCATCGCCCTGGTAGCTATAGGTGCCGTCATTGTTGCGGGTGTAGGGAGGCGTGTCGGTCTTGCTCCCGGAGAACAGGTAATTACCGCTGGCGTCCTTGGTATTGAGCAGGCCCAGCACCTGATCTTCAATGGCGCCGATCTCGGCGGCAGTCGATTTGCGGTCAGCGTCGCTGATACCAACGTTACCCGCCTTCAACGCCAGCTCACTGGCCCGCTGAATCGCGATATTGATGTTTTCCAGCACGCCGTCCTGGGTGGTCAGCGAGTTCTTCAACGTGTCGATATTGCCGTTGAATTGCGCCAGCATATCTTTCTGCTGTTGCAGCATCAGCAACCGCGCCGCCGCTACCGGATCATCCGCGGCGGTTTGCACACGGACACCGGTGCTGGCCTGGTCCTGGGCCTTGACCACGCTGGAATAGTTGCTCTGGTACTTGGCAGAGCTGGTCTCGAAATACTGCTGTGTAGAAATACGCATCGTCCCAGCCTCCCTTAAAGAGCATTCATCAGTGTGGTGAAGGTTTCCTGCGCAGCCTTGATGATCTGCGACGACGCGGTGTAGTACTGCTGGAACTTGATCATGTCGCCGGCTTCGTCATCCAGGTTGACCCCTGACACCGAGTTGCGCGCATCTTTATTGGCGCTCAGCAACGCACCGGTGGCGGCGCTGTCGACCCCGGCCTGGCTGGCCTTGGCGCCGACAGTGGAGACCAGCTTGCTATTGGCCCCCACCAGGCTGGTGCCCCCGTTGCCCTCGCCCATGCCAACGGTGGCCTTGGTTTGCAGGTTCAGCAGTTCCTGGGCGTTTCGGCCATCGGATTTGCCGCCGCTGTTGAAGGCGAAGGTAGTGCTGTCGCCGTCTGCCGGGGAGCCATTGACGGTGGTGTCGAACTTGAAGCTCTTGCCGGGGATGGCTGCACCGCTGGCGTCGCGCATCGGTACGTCGACGGTGATCTTGTTGCCCTGCCCCGGGATGATTGAGCCAGTGCCAATCGGGTTGCCCTTGGAATCGCTGATCGTATACGACTGCGTGCCGTCAGCGGCGGGCTTGCCAAACACCATCTTCACCGGCATCGAGTTTTCAATACCGGCGCGCAACTGTGCGGTGTCGGTGCCGCCATGGATGTCCAGCGGCACCGTCAACGACGGCTGGGTAAATGTGCCTGTGCCGCTGTTGGTCTTGCTGCTGGTACCCGCCAGCGGGCCGGCAAACGCCAGCTTGTTGGCATCGGTGAGCGCTACACCCATACCGCTTGCGCCGGTGGCGGTCGGGCTGACTTTGAAGCTGTCGCCAAACGCCATGGCGCCCTTGCCGTCCAGCGCCAGGGTAAAGCCATCCATGGTCGGCGGCGGTGTGGAGCCCATGTCAAAGGTGCCCATTGCCTTGCCGTCCGAACGCAGTACCGTGACCTTGTTGGGGTCGGTCTTGTCGCTGAAGGTCACGGTGTAGTCAAACGTGGACAACTTACTGCTGTCCTTGATCGTCACATTCAGGTTGCCGGCCCCGGCACTGTTGCCCGAGGCGCCCTGGCTGCGCGACGCAATGGCGGCGGCACTGTTGATGTCTTTGAACAGCGAAACGCCAAAGTCACCATTGAGGTCCAGGCCTTGGCCCAGTTGGTTATTGATGGTGTCTGCGGTTGCGATGGCTATACGGCCCAGGTCGTTGATAGCCGGCATCAAGGCATCACTGCGATAACGCAACAGGCCGCCGATGCTGCCGCCACTGATGACGCCGCCCAGGTCCATGGTGGTGCCGTTCATGTCCAGCTGAATGGTGTACTGGCTGTTATCGGTTTTGCTCGGCACTGCGGAAATCGTATTGGAGATCCCGCCCTCCACCAGGGACTGGCCGCTGCCGGTGGTCACGCTGAACTGGCCGTTCTTCTCGGTGGCCGTTACGCCGATCAGCTCATTGAGCGAGCGTACCGCCTCGTTACGCGAGTCCAGCAGGTTGGCCGGTGCATTGCCAGACGCGCCTTGCACTTGGGAGATCTGCTTGTTGAGCGAGGCAATCGAGCCGGTCAATTGATTGACCTGCTCACTCATGCTGCTCAGTTGGTTGTTGATAGTCTCTTTCTGCTGGGTCAACTGCGTCGAGATCGCGTTGAAACGGCTGCTCAGGGTCTGGGCGTTGGTCACCAGCAGTTGGCGGGCCGACAGGTCGCTGGGGTTGGACGCTGCAGTTTGCAGGGTAGCGAAGAACGAGCTGAGCACCGATGACAGACCAGTGGTCTTGTCCGACAGCACTTTGTCGACGGCGCCGACCTGATCCAGATACGCCTTGGCATCGTTGTTCAGGGCCGTGCTGTTCTGGTAGGCAGTGTCCAGGTATTCGTTGTACACCCGGCGCACGTCGGCCAGGGTGGTACCAGTGCCGATGAACACACCGCCGAACGGGTTCGACGCGTTGGTATTCTGCGTGGTCTGCTGACGCGAATACCCCGGGGTGTTCACGTTGGCGATGTTGTTACTCAAGACCGACAGCGATCCTTGAGCGGCGTTGAGCCCTGACATCCCGATACTGAGCAAACTCATGGTTCAGACCTTATAAATGTGTGGTTGCGCCAGCGGCAGCGTAGTTCTGGTAACTGTTCATGGTTTTTGCGATCTGCGAAATCTTGCTGGCGTAATCCGGGTCGGTTGCATAACCGGCTTTTTGCAACTCGCGTACAAACTGTTCCGGGTTGTCGGCTGATTTCACAACTTCTTTATAGCGATCATGGCTTTGCAGCAGGGTCACGAGGTCGTGGAAGCTGTCCTGGTAGGAGCTGTAGGAACGGAACTGCGCCGTTTCCTTGACCATCGCCCCATCGCGAAACTCGCTGGTGATCGCACGGGCCTGGCCGCCCTGCCAACTCTGGCCGGCCTTGATGCCGAACAGGTTGTGGCTGCTGCTGCCGTCTTCGGCACGCATGACCGATTTGCCCCAACCGGTTTCCAGCGCTGCCTGGGCCACCAGGTACTTGGGATCGATGCCAATCCGTGCGGCGGCGGCCTTGGCCATCGGCAGCATGGTGGCAACGAATTCGTCCTGGGAGCTGAAGGCTTTCTTCGCCGGTGCCAGCGGTGGCTGGGCAATGGCGCGGCCATACACCTGCATGCGCCCGCTCGGTACGGCAAAGGTGCGCGCACTGCTGTTGATGACGTTGTCATCGGCGGCACTGTTGCGCAGCGGCGCGGCCTTGGCCTCGACCTGGGTACTGGGCACGATGCCGGCAAGCAAACGGTCAGTCAGCTTGCTGGGCAAGGCGATACGGCGCTGGTTCATCAGCTCCATGTCGTTGCTGTGAGACGCAACGGCCCCGGCCTGCGGCTCGGCCACGCGATAGGCCCACAATGGACGCTGGCCATTGGAGCGCCCCAACGGGCCCTCAGCCTGGGTACCGGCAGCAATCTCGGTCGGCACATCGACTTTTCTCACCGGCCCATCCGCTGCCGGGCCTTGCAAGGTGGCGGCCTGGGCCTCCACCGGTTTGTTCTTTTGCATCTGGCGCATCAGCACGTCGGCCAGGCCGATACCACCGCCCTCGCGGGACATCGACACCGCCAGTTGCTGGTCGTACATTTCCTGGTACTGCTTGGCCGCCGGGGTGTTCAACGGGTTGTCCTTGCCCAGGGCATCGGTGGCCGAGCGCATGGACTTGAGCATCTCGTTCAAGAACAGCGATTCGAATTCCTGCGCCACCTTGCGCATGTTGCCTTCGCTGTTCTTGTCATCACCGACCTTCAGCTGGTTAAGCCGATTCAGGTCGGAGTAAGACCCCGAGTCCGCCGTGCTGCTGATGCCGCTCTTGCGCATATCCATGGCCATGGCCTCAGATCACGATCAGGTCGGCTTGCAAGGCGCCGGCCTGTTTCAAAGCTTCGAGGATAGCCATCAAGTCGCCGGGCGCTGCGCCCACCTGGTTCACCGCACGGACAATCTCGTCCAGGGTGGTGCCGGGGCCGAACTTGAACATCGGCTTGGCTTCTTGCTGGGCATTGACCCGCGAGCGCGGGACCACGGCGGTCTGGCCGTTGGACAACGGGCCCGGCTGGCTGACGATCGGGTCTTCGGTGATGGTCACCGTCAGGCTGCCGTGGGTCACCGCTGCCGGCGAGACCTTGACGTTCTGACCGATCACGATAGTGCCGGTACGCGAGTTGATGATGACTTTTGCCACCGCCTGGCCAGGGTCGACCTCCAGGTTTTCCAGGATCGACAGGTAGTCCACACGCTGGCTGGGGTCCAGTGGCGCGGTGACGCGAATCGAACCGCCGTCGATGGCCTGGGCCACACCTGGGCCGAGCATGTCGTTGATCTTGTCGACCACGCGCTTGGCAGTGGTGAAGTCGGAGCGGTTGAGGTTCAGGGTCAGGCTGTTGCCCTGGTTGAAACCGCTCGGCACGGTGCGTTCAACCGTCGCGCCACCGGGAATGCGCCCGGCCGACGGTACGTTGACAGTGATCTTCGAACCATCGCGGCCTTCAGCATCAAACCCGCCGACCACCAGGTTGCCCTGAGCAATGGCGTAGACGTTGCCGTCGATACCTTTGAGCGGCGTCATCAGCAAGGTGCCGCCACGCAGGCTTTTGGAGTTGCCCATGGACGAAACGGTAATGTCCACCACCTGGCCCGGCTTGGCGAATGGCGGCAAATCGGCACTGATCGACACCGCGGCAACGTTCTTCAATTGCACGTTGCCCGAGCCTGGCGGCACTTTGATACCGAACTGGGACAGCATGTTGTTGAAGGTCTGCAGGGTGAACGGCGTCTGGGTGGTCTGGTCACCCGTGCCATTGAGCCCCACCACCAGGCCATAGCCGATCAACTGGTTGGAGCGCACGCCGGAAATACTGGCGATATCTTTGAGCCGCTCGGCCTGGGCCACAGTGCTCAAGGCCAGCAAGAGCGCCGTCGCCATCAGCTGTTTGAAATTCAAAATGGCCACCTAGAAAGGGAACAGCGGGCTAAGGAAGAAACGATCGAACCAGCCCGGCTGGCTTGCATCAGCAAACGAACCCGTCCCCGAGTAGGTGATGCGCGCATCGGCAATGCGCGTCGACGGCACGGTATTGTCGGTGGAAATATCATCGGCACGGACCATCCCGGCAATGCGCACCAGCTCGTCGCCGGTGTTGAGGGTCATCCACTTTTCACCGCGTATGGCGATGATGCCGTTGGGCAATACGTCGGCCACGGTCACGGTGATCGAACCGGTCAGGCTGTTGCCCTGCCCCGCCGCACTCTTGCCGTTGGTGGCACGGTCGCCGCTGTAGCCGGCGTCCAGGCTCAGGTCACCACCGCCCAGCGGGTTGTTGGTGTTCAGGCCACCGCCGAACAGCGACGTCAGGCCGATGCTGGTCTTGCTGTTCTTGCCGATCTGCGAGTTGGCGTTCTTGCTGGCCTGGGTCTTCTCGTTAAGGGTGATGGTGATGATGTCACCGACCCGGAAGGCCTTGCGGTCGCTGTACAGGTTCTGTTCGAAACCAGCCTGGTAGATCGAGCCGTTATTGGCCGCCGCCGGCAGCGGCGTGCGTGGCAACACCGGCGCGTAGTACGGGTCATTGGGCTTTGGCGTTGGGGCAACACAGCCCGCGAGCACGGCGATCCCACTCAATGCCAAAACGGAAACATAGCGATTCATGACCCTTACCTCATGGTGTTGCAGGCGCCGTCAAGAGCGCCCCATAAACGTGATTACAGATTCTGCGTGACGAACGAGAGCATCTGGTCGGCGGTGGAAATCACCTTGGAGTTCATCTCGTAGGCGCGCTGGGTGGTGATCATGTTGACCATCTCCTCAACGGTGCTGACGTTGGAGGTTTCCAGGGTGCTTTGCAGCGTGGTGCCAAACCCGTTCAGGCCCGGGGTGCCGATTTGCGGCGCGCCGCTGGAGGCAGTTTCCAGGAACAGGTTATTGCCCATCGCTTGCAAGCCGGCCGGGTTGATGAAGTCGGCGGTTTGCAGGTTGCCGATCACTTGCGACGCCGGGTTGCCGGCCACAGTGATAGACACGGTGCCGTCGTTGCCCACGGTAAAGGTCTTGGCATCCGCCGGAACCACCACGGCCGGTTCCAGGGCGAAACCGTTGGCGGTGACGATCTGGCCGTTGGAGTCCAGGTGGAAAGTACCGTCGCGGGTGTAGGAGGTAGTCCCATCCGGTTGCAGGATCTGGAAGAAGCCACGGCCATTGATGGCCATGTCCAGCGGCTGGCCGGTTTGCTGCAGGTTACCGGCGCTGAAGTTTTTCTGGGTGCCGACGATCTGCACACCGGTACCCAATTGCAGGCCCGACGGCAATTCGCTGTCCTGGGTCGATTGGGCACCTGGCTGCTTCTTGATCTGATAGAGCAGGTCCTGGAACTCGGCGCGATCACGTTTGAAGCCCGTGGTCGACACGTTCGCCAGGTTGTTGGAAATGGTCGTCAGGTTGGTGTCCTGGGCGGACAGGCCTGTCTTGGCAACCCATAGAGCCGGAAGCATGCTGTTCTCCTTCGTGCGCCGGGTGGTGGGCGCTACGTTGCAAATTAGTTAATGGGCTTGAATCAGCTCATCTGCATGACGCGCGTCATGGCCTGGTCGTCTTCTTTAGCGCTGTTCATCATCTTGATGTGCAGCTCGAACTGCTTGGAAAGCGCCAGCACCGCGGTCATTTCTTCCACGGCATTGACGTTGCTCGCCTGCAGGAAGCCCGAAGTCAGCTTGACGTTCGCATCGGCCTGGGCTGGCTGGCCATCCTTGGTGTGGATGGTGCCGTCCAGGCCCTTGGTCATGTTCTTGAGGTCGGGCTGGACCATCTTGATCCGGTCCACTTCCGCCATCACCCGCGGGCCTTCGCCCATGGCGCGGATGCTGATGGTGCCGTCGGCACCGACTTCGATTTTCTGCTGGGGCGGCACGGCAATCGGGCCACCGTTACCCATGATCGGCATACCATTGCCAGCACGCAGCACCCCCAGCGCATCCACGTTCATGCTGGCGCTGCGTACGTAGGCTTCGCCGCCATCGGGGGTTTGCACGGCCATCCAGCCGTCGCCGCTGACGGCCACATCCAGGTCGCGACCGGTTTCGATCATCGCGCCCGGGGAGAAGTCAGTGGCCGGCCGCTCGGTCATGGCAAATGCCCGCGCCGGAAAGCTGTCACCGAACACCGGCATCGAACGCGCCTGCTCCAGGTCGCGCTGGAAACCGTTGGTGGAAATGTTCGCCAGGTTGTTGGCATGGGCCTTCTGCGCCAGTGCATTCTGGCTGGCGCCGGTCATTGCCACATAAAGGTACTTGTCCACGCTCTTTCCTCTTTCTGACGGACGCTTGCCGCCCACCGCTGTACTGAGGAGGCTTAAGCAATTTGCGAACCAACTTTAAAAAAAACGAAGGAGCCCCCTGAATACGGGGGGTTGAGGGCTGGAGCGTCGAGCAGACCCACTCTCAAGAGTCGAAAAAACGGCGGACTTATGCCGCTTGCGGCAAGACCTGACGCCCGAAGCCCTCCCCATGCCTGAATTACGCCGGTGCGTCGCCATTTCAGCTTCCTGGGCCGCTCTTATCGAGGGAAATGTTGCGATGGGTTATTAATACACACGCGGTGACTACCAGACTTATTATTTCAAATTCACGTACAGCGAGTGAAACCCATCTTTATCAGGCGCTTGAGCATTTAGTTAATACATGTTTTTACGCTTGCTTTCTCGGACATCTCACGACACTTACACCAAATTAAAACGTCTCGACACACGCTTACAATTACTAAACAACGACAACTTGAACACACCCTACTGCCTGCGTAAATTCTGCCCATCGCAACATCACCACCCCGAGTATTTAAAGTTGCGTGTTTGCGACACACCTATCACTAACTACAGGATCAGTATCATGTCCACTATTTCACAAGTACCCACCCTGCCTTTCAGTGTTCCTTACTTCCCTACAAGAGCGGGTGGCAGACCGGACCATGATGTATACCGACCTAACTACCCATCGGCCGCGCCCCATTATCACGCGTGCACCCACGAGCACAGGGCCGATGTTTCAGACTATCGTCCTGACCGATACTTTCCAGAGATGCACCGTGCCAGGGACTATTACCCCGACCGACGCATCTCGGACATGCAACCAGACTGGGACTATCGCCCTGGCCGGGATTTGCCGCAAATGCGTCGCGACTGGGACTACCTTCCCGAGCGGCGCGTACCAGACATGCGCCGTGACTGGAACTACCCTACTGACAGGTATGCTGATCAGCGGCCAAGTTATCTTGTCTCTCCAAGGCTCGCAGACGAATTCGCACCAATAAATCAACATTGGAACCCGGCCGTAAAGGCGCTGGATAAACTTATCGACACACTGCCACAGGCCATGATCCGTATGGACATGGATATCACCACCAAGGATCTGCTTGGCGGCAAATATGGGCCACTCTCCCCCAGTATTACCAAGGAACTGGGGAAACTGGATGAACATAGGGACTACCGGATGGTGACTCAGTTTAACGGATACGCATTGACCTACCTCTGGGCACCCGTCGACGGTGGCAGGCCTGTATTTATTGAACAGCCAGAAAACGGCTATATGACGCCAACGAGCGGTACGGATTTATTAAAGCTGTTGAATTCGAATTCCGAAGCCCAACAATTCAAGGATTACGGCGTAACTGCCAAGGACCTGAAAAACGGCAAGTACGGAAAACTCTCTCCCGAGATTCAAAAAAGTTTGAGCAACTTGGAACATGACAAGAACTACAGCCTGATTGAGCTCTTTAAAATTGACAACGAAAACACAACGCTGGCCTGGAGGGACAAAAGTACAGGCAAGATTGAAGAAATAGGCCAGTACAACATTGTCTACGGCTGACACACTGGACAGTTGTCAGATCGGACACTGCGTTCACAAGACGCAGTGTCCAGCATCGCGATACCCTTACTTGATCACCTTATAGTCGCGCAACTTATTCGCAATGGTGGTGTGCGATACACCCAAGCGCTTACCCAGTTGCCGGCTGCTTGGGTGCTCGGCGTAAAGGCTTTCCAACACGGCCTTTTCGAACCGCCCCACGATATCCTCCAAACCGCCTTCCAACGAAAAATCCCCAAGCGGCTGACGCACGCCGTAATCCGGCAGACGAATATGCTCGACCTTGACCGTGCCGCCCTCACACAACGATACCGCCTGAAACAACACGTTTTCCAACTGCCGCACATTGCCTGGCCAGTGGTAGTGGCTAAGACGCTCCATGGCAGCGGGCGCCAACTTGGGCAGCGGGCAACCGATCTGCCGACTGGCTTGGTCAAGAAAATGCTCGACCAAGGGCGCCAGGCCGTCCAGGCATTCACGCAAGGGTGGAATGTGCAGCGACAGCACGTTCAGTCGGTGATAGAGATCCTGGCGAAACTCACCCCGGGCGCAGAGTTCCGACAAGTCCACCTGGGTCGCACAGATCACCCGCACATCCAGATACACCTCTTCATCACTGCCGACCCGACGGAAACACCCATCCTGCAAGAAGCGCAGCAACTTCACCTGCAATCTCGCGCTCATTTCACCAACGCCATCAAGAAACAAGGTACCGCCCGCCGTCAACTCCAGCAGCCCGAGCTTGCCCTCCGCTCGCGCCCCCTCAAAAGCACCGGGGCCGTAGCCGAATAGTTCAGTCTCAGCCATCGACTCGGGCAACCCCGCACAATTGAGGGCCATCAAAGGCGACTGCCCTCGCGGGCTGGCCAGGTGACACGCACGGGCCAGCAGTTCTTTGCCGGTGCCGGTTTCGCCTTCTATTAATAGCGGCGCATCCAGCGGTGCCATGCGCCGTGCTTCTCGGACCACCGCAGCCATCACTTTGGAGCTTTGAAAGATGCTGTCAAAGCCGCGCAGCTCTTGCTTGCGCACGTTGTAGATGCGCTCACCCACACGGTCAGCGCGATGCAAGGTCAGCACGGCACCGGCCATGGCCTCACTGTCGTCATGCTCACTGGATTGCAGTGGGGCGATATCCGCCAAAAACACGTCACCTTTGACCTTGACCCGCAAGCCGTTGATCCGCGATTTGCTGGCACGCACCAGTTCCGGCAAATCGAAGTCCTCGGCATAGCGCGACAGTGGAATACCCGGCACCTCATCCACCCGCACACCGAGTAACTGTGCCGCTGCACGATTGGCAGCGACGATAGAACCGCCCATGTCGATGGACAGCACCGGAAATTCCAGGGCGCCAAGCAGCGCATTGAGTTCCATATGCCGCCGCTCGCTCGGCATCAGCCCCACCCTTTTGACGCCGAATACGCCGGCAATCGCCTCGAACTGCGGGCGCAATGCCTGGAATTGCATGTTCACCAGGTTCGGGCAAAACAGGTAGATGGCATTGCCATGCTCACCGCCGACCTCGCCCTTGGCGACGTTGACGCCGTACTCCACCAACAGGTTGAGGATGTCCCGCAGGATGCCGATGCGGTTCTGGCAGTGCACTTTGATACGCATGAAAGGCTCGAAAAGTAGGGAGGCACCGCGTCTTTTTGCCGCTGGGCGCAGATAGTCGTCAAGATTATGTGACAGCGCGTCACCTTTTCACAGCCCAAGACACAGATAAGGCCTACACCCGTAACGAATACTTTACGAAAACGGGTAGTTTTTCCTACGCACCCAGGCAAGACCGCGATGGAATCCGGCGCTGTTCGGGTTATCAATAGGTGCATCGCAGGACATAACAAGAACGAATGCCTAGCAGGAGAGCCGTATGAAGCAGACGCACTACGTGGCCCGCGAGCCCGATGCGCAAGGTTTTATCCATTACCCGCCAGAAGAACACGCGGTATGGAACACGCTGATCACTCGCCAACTCAAAGTGATCGAAGGCCGTGCCTGCCAGGAATACCTGGACGGCATCGACAAGCTCGGCCTGCCGTTGGATCGCATCCCCCAGTTGGGCGAAATCAACAAGGTGCTGGCCGAAACCACCGGCTGGCAAGTCGCGCGTGTACCCGCACTGATTCCCTTCCAGACCTTTTTTGAATTGCTCGCCAGCAAGCAATTTCCGGTGGCGACCTTTATTCGTACCCGTGAAGAGCTGGACTACCTGCAAGAACCGGATATTTTCCACGAGATCTTTGGCCACTGCCCGCTGCTGACCAACCCCTGGTTCGCCGAATTCACCCACACCTACGGCAAGCTCGGCCTGGCGGCCACCAAGGAGCAACGGGTGTACCTGGCGCGCCTGTACTGGATGACCATCGAGTTCGGCCTGGTGGACACGCCCCAAGGGCGGCGCATCTACGGTGGCGGCATTCTGTCTTCGCCTAAAGAAAGCGTGTATTGCCTGTCGGATGAGCCCGAGCACCAAGCCTTCGATCCGCTGGAAGCGATGCGCACCCCTTATCGTATCGACATCCTGCAACCGCTGTACTTCGTATTGCCCGAACTCAAGCGCCTGTTCGACGTGGCGCAGGAAGACATCATGGGCATGGTCGAGCGCGGTATGGAATTGGGCTTGCACGCACCGAAATTCCCGCCAAAGCCCAAGGCTGCTTGAGCTGTGCCTTTTTAGGCCAGGTGAGTCTGTTCCCTGGCCGCGCGTTGCTTTAGGGTAACGCCACTGACCTTCAAACATTCGAATTCAGGACACCTCCCATGACCACCTTGAACCAAGCCCACTGCGAAGCCTGCCGCGCCGATGCCCCGCAAGTCAGCGATGAAGAACTGCCGGTGCTGCTCAAGCAGATCCCTGACTGGAACATCGAAGTGCGCGACGGCGTCATGCAGCTGGAAAAGGTCTTCCTGTTCAAGAACTTCAAGTTCGCCCTGGCCTTCACCAACGCCATGGGTGAAATCTCCGAAGCCGAAGGCCATCACCCTGGCCTGCTCACCGAATGGGGCAAAGTCACCGTGACCTGGTGGAGCCACTCCATCAAGGGCCTGCACCGCAACGACTTCATCATGGCTGCGCGCACCGACGAAGTGGCCAAGACTGCCGAGGGCCGCAAGTAATGCACTTCGATGCGATTGGCCGCGTGCCCGGTGACCCGATCCTCGGGCTGATGGACCTGTATGCCCAGGATGCCAACCCGAACAAGTTCGACCTGGGCGTGGGCGTGTATAAGGACGACCAGGGCCTGACGCCGATTCCCCACTCGGTGAAGCTGGCGGAACAGCGCCTGGTTGATACCCAGGTGACCAAGACCTACATGGGTGGTCATGGTGACGCGGCTTTCGGCACCCTGATCAGTGAGCTGGTGCTCGGTGCCGATTCGGCCTTGTTGCGCGAACGCCGCGCCGGCGCCACCCAGACCCCAGGCGGCACCGGCGCCCTGCGCCTGAGCGCTGACTTTATCGCCCAGAGCCTGCCTGGCCGTGGCGTGTGGTTGAGCAACCCGACCTGGCCGATCCACGAGACCATTTTTGCCAAGGCCGGGCTTAAGGTCAGTCACTACCCTTACGTAGGCAGCGACAATCGCCTGGATGTGGCGGCGATGCTTGCGACCCTGTCCACGGTACCCAAGGGTGACGTGGTGCTGCTGCATGCCTGCTGCCATAACCCGACCGGCTTCGACCTGACCCAGGATGACTGGCGCCAGGTGTTGCAGATTGTGCGGGAACGCCAGTTGCTGCCGCTGATCGACTTTGCTTACCAGGGCTTTGGTGATGGCCTGGAGCAGGACGCGTGGGCGGTGCGCCTGTTTGCAGCCGAGTTGCCGGAAGTGCTGGTCACCAGTTCCTGCTCGAAGAACTTCGGTCTGTATCGCGACCGGGTCGGCGCACTGATCGTGTGTGCTGCGGATGCCGAAAAGCTCACCGATGTGCGCAGCCAACTGGCGAATATCGCCCGCAACCTGTGGTCGACGCCGCCGGATCATGGCGCTGCCGTGGTGGCGACCATCCTCGGTGATACCGAGCTGAAAAAACTGTGGAGCGAGGAAGTCGAGGCCATGCGCTCGCGGATCGCGCACTTGCGCTCCGGGTTGGTGGAAGCCTTGAAGCCCCATGGCTTGGCCGAGAAGTTTGCCCATATCGGCGCGCAGCGCGGGATGTTTTCCTATACCGGTTTGAGTGCCGAGCAGGTCAAGCAACTGCGCGAGGAGCACAGCGTGTATATGGTCAGTTCAGGCCGGGCCAACGTGGCCGGGGTGGATGCGACACGTTTGACGCTGCTGGCCCAAGCTATCGCCGACGTTTCCAACTGAAAACTGCGGGATCAAAAATGTGGGAGGGGGCACGCCCCCTCCCACATTTTTACCGAGGCGAGGCTTTTAGCCAGCGACCATTTCAGCCTTGAGCTGCGCCTCCCTGGCCTGGACGTCCGCCAACCGATACAACTCGATATGCCCATCCCAGTGCTCGATCAGCGCGGTGCACGACTCTACCCAATCCCCGCAATTGAGGTAATCCACCTCGCCCACTTTGCGAATCTCGGCATGGTGGATATGCCCGCACACCACCCCATGCAGTTCGCGCCTGGTGACTTCGTGGGCAATCGCTTCTTCGAAATCGCTGATAAAGCTCACGGCGCTTTTCACCTTGTGTTTCAGGTACGCCGACAGCGACCAGTAGCCATAACCGTAGCGCGCGCGCCAATGGTTGAGCCAGCGGTTAAGCGTGAGGGTGAATTCGTAGGCCGAGTCGCCGAGGAACGCCAGCCAACGGTGATAACGGGTGATCACATCGAACTGGTCGCCATGGATCACCAATAGATGCCGACCGTCGGCGGTCACATGCACTGCCTCATCGACCAACTGGATATTGCCCAGGATCAGCTTGGAATAGCGTCGTAAAAATTCATCATGGTTGCCAGTGACGTAGATCACCTCGGTGCCGCGCTTGGCCATGGTCAGCAGTCGACGGATCACATTGGTGTGGGCCTGGGGCCAATACATGCCGCCACGCATTTTCCAACCATCGATAATATCGCCCACCAGGTAGACCTTGTCGGCGTGGTAGCCCTTGAGAAACTGCGACAAGTGCTCGGCCTGGCAATCCCGGGTGCCTAGATGCACGTCGGAAATCCACAGGGTTCGCACCCGTTGCTTGCGGCTGGGCTGGGTGAACTCGGCATGGGTCATGGGCATCCCTCGACGCTGTTTTCGCGAGCTTGCGCCTTGGCGATTAATAGCCCATGACAGCTGTGCGTCAGTCTGATGACAGCGCTAAATGCCCGCAAAGCGTTGTAGACTGGCGCCTTGCCGCCCTGGAGATTGCGATGAGCCCGAGCCTCACGCTACGCCACTACCTCGAAGCCCCCATCGCCCACAGCCATGACCATGCGCAGTTGGTGTTCGGCCTGTCCGGGCACCTGGAGCTGGAAGTCGATGGCCGTGGCAGCCAAGTGCGCGAGAGCAGTGTGATGGTGCTGCCCTTCTCCACCCATCATGCCTGTGGCAGCCGCGATGGCAGCCGCTGCCTGGTGCTGGATGTGCCGACCGAGCATTGGGTGGTGCAATCCCTGGGCGAGCATGCCGATGCCAGTCGCCGCTTGCTGGGGCAACCGGCGCGACTGACGCTGGATCCGCGGCAAAGCCAACTGGTGCAGTGGCTGGCGCACAGCCCGGTGGACGACCCGCTGATCGTCCAGCAAGGTGCGGTGCTGTTACTGGCCAGCCTCAATCATCCCCAGGCTAAATCGCAGCCTGGCCGGCGCCTGCCTTATGCAGCGTTCAATGCCCATATCCAGCGCCATGCTGCGCGCCCGTTGCAGGTGGCCGACCTGGCGCGCATCGCCGGGCTTTCCGTGGCGCGCCTGCATGCACGCTTCATGGCCGAATGCGGGCAAACGCCGATGGATTATCTTCGCAGTCGTCGCTTGCACATGGCGCTGGGGCTTTTGCGCGGCACACCGCTTGCCATTGGTGAGGTTGCCGAGCGCGTCGGCTACGCCTCGCAAAGCGCATTCAGTGCCGCCATGTTGCGCGAGTTTGGCGCCACGCCCAGCGCCCTGCGTCGGGCCGACTGACAAGAGCCCCACGCTAAAAATCGCGAGGCCGGCGACAGACGCCCGCAAACCATGCCTCTAGACTGCGAGGCTGTTACCCCCGTTGCTTCAAGGATCGCAATGACTCCCCGTTCAGCCCTTGGCGCCCTGCATATCGGCGCATTGATGTTTGGCCTCACCGGCGTATTCGGCAAGCTGGCGGCGGCCTCCCCTGCCATCATCGTGTTTGGTCGCGCCGCGTTTGCTGTGCTCGCCCTGGCGGTGTTTGCCCGCTTTGCCAGCAACGCGCCCTGGAAGACACTGGAGATGCGCGACTGGCGCCGCCTGCTGGTCAGCGGTGTGTTGCTGGCCGCGCATTGGGTGACGTTCTTTATTGCCGTCAAAGTCGCCGGCGTGGCCGTGGCGACCCTGGGGTTTACCGCCTTTCCGGCCTTTACCGTGATCCTTGAAGGGTTGATCTTCCGCGAGCGCATTCGCGCCAATGAAGTGCTGCTAGTGGCCCTGGTCACCGTTGGCCTGGTGCTGGTGACCCCGGATTTCAACCTCGCCAGCGAGGCCACCAGCGGCCTACTGTGGGGGATCGCCTCGGGGCTGTTGTTCTCGTTGTTATCGCTGAACAATCGCGCCAGCTCCGGGCGCATTCCTGCGGTACAGGCCGCGCTGTGCCAGAACGTGGTGGTCGCGGCCTGCCTGCTGCCGGTGGCCGCACCAGGGCTGGCGGATGTACGTGGGATTGACTGGCTGTGGATCGGGTTGCTGGGAGTGTTTTGTACTGGTCTTGCCCATAGCCTGTTTGTCGCCAGCCTTGCCGTGATCAAGGCGCGCACCGCCTCGGTGGTGTTTGCCATGGAACCTGTCTACGGCATCACCGTGGCCTGGCTGTTGTTTGCCGAAACCCCGACCTTACGCATGTTGCTGGGCGGCGCCTTGATCATCCTCGCCATCGTGCTTTCCGGCCTGATGGGCAGCGCCAGCCAGGCCAAACAACCGGCAACCACAGCCTGATCTATACTTTAAACGTCCGCAACAGTCTGTAGTCGTTCAACGGATAAAGACTCCTCGACGACAGCCATGGTGCTTTCTGAAGTTGCTGCAAGCGAGTGGTCACCCCTCAATGCGATGCAGGAGTTTCATCATGGAAATGCTCATCAGCTTGCTGGTCCAGATCATCAGCGGTGCCGTCGGTGGCAACATCGCCGGCATGACCAAACAGAGCCTGGGGACAGGGCTCAATACCTTTCTCGGCGGAGTCGGCGGCTTGGTGCTGGGCCAGATTGTCGCCGCACTCACGGGCACCACCAGCGGCGAAGCGCTGGATGTTGCCGCGATCGGCAGCAATATTGTCGGCGGTGGCGTCGGTGGGTTGGTATTGACGTGGGCCGTCGGTTTTATCAAACAAAAGCTCGCTGCCAAGTAGCGGTAGGGTCACCGCCCCTCTGTGGCGGTGACTTTCATTGCGTACGATCGTTATGGCCCAGATCGCGCTGCGGGTCGATCTGGTCGCGTACCCGCTGTTTTAGTACCTTGGCCTCGGGAAAGCCGCCGTCGGCTTTGCGTTCCCAGATCTGCACGCCATCACAGGTGATGCGAAAGGCGCCACCGGTGGCCGGCTCCAGCGCCACGCGCCCCAGATCATCGGCAAATGTACTGAGCAACTCCTGGGCCAGCCACGCGGCGCGCAGCAACCACTGGCACTGGGTGCAATAAGTGATAACGATCTCGGGTTTGCTTGCAGACATAATTTAAGCGGCTCCTGACATGACGGGCCCAGCGAATCGAGTGGCTATAATAGCGGCCTTTATCGCCCAGCCTCGAGATTGATGATGCGCCGCCTGCTGTCTTGCCTGTTCCTGTGCCTAGTCCCCCTGCTTGCCGAAGCCTTGGAAGCACCCCGCCCTAAAATCGGCCTGGTGTTGTCCGGTGGTGCCGCCCGTGGCCTGGCGCATATCGGTGTGCTCAAAGCCCTTGAGGAACAGGGCATCCATATTGATGCGATTGCCGGCACCAGCATGGGTGCGGTAATTGGCGGGCTGTACGCATCGGGCTACAAGATCGACGAACTGGAGAAGCTGGCGCTGGGCATCGACTGGCAACAGGCCCTGTCGGACGCCCCACCACGCGAAGACGTACCATTTCGGCGCAAACAGGACGACCGGGATTTCCTGGTCAAGCAGAAACTCAGTTTCCGCGACGACGGCAGCCTCGGCCTGCCACTGGGTGTGATCCAGGGCCAGAACCTGGCGCTGCTGCTGGAAAGCATGTTTGCCCACAGCAGCAACACGCGTAACTTCGACAAGCTGCCGATCCCGTTCCGCGCAGTGGCCACCGACATTACCACCGGCGAAAAAGTCGTGTTCAGCAAGGGCCACCTGCCCCAGGTGATACGCGCCAGCATGTCGATCCCCGCCGTGTTCGCCCCGGTGGAACTGGACGGCCGCCTGCTGGTGGACGGCGGTATGACCGACAACATCCCGTTGGATGTGGCGCGGGAGATGGGCGTCGATATTGCCATCGTGGTCGACATCGGCACCCCGCTGCGCTCGCGCAAGCAATTGGCGACCGTGGTGGACGTGCTCAACCAGTCCATCACCCTGATGACCCGGCGCAATTCCGAGGAGCAACTCAAGGCTCTGAACCCCAAGGATGTGCTGATCCAACCGCCTCTGGCCGCCTATGGCGTGACCGACTTCGGCCGCGCCAAAGACATGATCGACGCCGGTTACCGCGCCACCCGCGCCCTGGATGTGCGCCTGGCGAACCTGCGTCCGGTCGAGCCCATCGACGCGCAACTGGTGGCTGCACGCACGCCGGGCGAGCGCACCCCGGTGATCACCGCTATCAAGGTGGAGAACGACTCCAAAGTCAGCGACGACGTGATCCGCTATTACATCCGTCAGGGGCTGGGAGAACCGCTGAACCTGGGGCGCCTGCAATCGGACATGGGCACACTGTACGGCCTGGATTACTTCGAGCAGGTGCAATACCGCGTGGTCAAAAAGGGCCAGGACAACACCCTGGTGATCAGCGCGCGGGGCAAGCGCAGCGGCACCGACTACCTGCGCCTGGGCTTGAACCTGTCGGATGACATGCGCGGCGACAGCGCTTTCAACCTTGGCGCCAGCTATCGAGTGAACGGCATCAACCGCCTCGGCGCGGAATGGCTGACTCGGGTGCAGATCGGTGATCGACAGGAGCTGTACAGCGAGTTCTACCAACCGATGGACACCGGGTCGCGCTACTTCGTCGCGCCTTACATCAGAGCCGAGGCGCAGAACGTTGAGCTGATCCTGGACAACGACCCCATCTCCGAATATCGCCTGGAACGCTATGGCTTTGGCTTGAACGTAGGACGCCAGATCGGCAACAGCGGCGAGATCCGCTTCGGCGTAGGTGAGGCGTGGGGCAAGGCGGACGTGCGTATCGGCGAGCGCGACCTGCCGAGCGTGAGTTTCAGCGAAGGGTTCTATGAGCTTAAATATTCCTTCGACTCCCTCGACAACGTCTACTTCCCGCACAGCGGCGAAGACATAGGCCTGGCCTTTCGCGAATTCGAACCCGGACTGGGTTCGGACCAGCGCTACCGTCAATGGGAGTTCAAACTGGACAAGGCCATGAGCCATGGCCCGGACACTCTGATACTCGGCGGTCGCTATGGACGCACGCTGGATAATTCCGATGTGGTGATCTCCAGCTTCCTGCTGGGTGGGGCGCGGCAATTGTCGGGCTTTCGCCAGGATGCGATTTCGGGCCAGAACGTCAGCCTGATGCGCGCGGTGTACTTCCGCCGGCTGACCCCACGCTCGTACCTGCCACTGGACTTCCCGTTGTACCTGGGTGCCTCACTGGAACGGGGCCGGGCGTGGAACAACGACAACGAATTCGACAGCGGGTATATCAATGCCGCGAGTATTTTCCTGGGGTTTGATACGCCACTGGGGCCGCTGAATTTCAGCTATGGGTTCAATGATGATAATCAGAAGGCGGTGTACCTGAACCTGGGCCAGACCTTCTGACACAGCACAGAACTAATGTGGGAGGGGGCTTGCTCCCGATGGCGGGGTATCAGTCAACAATTCTGTAGCTGGCCCACCGCAATCGGGAGCAAGCCCCCTCCCACATTTGGTTCTCGGCGAATTGGGAGTCAGGACTTTTCCAGGTTCGCCAGAATGTGCTCGTGCACACGCATGCACACGCGCAGATCCTCTTCATTCACCCCAACGAACAGCTCATGGCGCAAGGCCGTGGCGATGGTCTCGATCTGGTCGATCAGCGGTTGAGCGGTATCACACAACAAAATGCGTTTGGCGCGGCGGTCTTCCACCACGGCCTGGCGTTGCACCAGGCCCTGGCCTTCCAGGCTGTCGAGCAGGCGCGCCAAGGTCGGCCCTTCGACGCCGACACTTTGTGCCAGTTCACGTTGGGTAGGTGCTTCGACAAAACGGGCCAGATGCAGCAGCACCAGCCAGCGCGCCTGGGACAACCCTAGCCCCGCCAAACGACGGTCCAGCTCGGCGCGCCAACCTCGGGACATTTGCGCCAACTGCATGCCAAAACGGTGTTGATCGGTTAACGGCATAAAAAACTCATGTTTAAGACTGAAAATAAAGTGTGGCTAATTATTAGTCAGCTAAGCATGAGCCATGCCAGTAGGCAAGGCCCGGTATGTACTGATTCGTTACATTGTCGTAATTGCCACACTAAATTTCGAATTCCGACTGCAAAGCGGCACGCACGCAGTACAAAACACCCTCGGGAACACGCCCGGTGAACAACGGAGCGATCTCCACTACAGGTGGCAATTCGCCTTCTCCGTCGAGGAAGGCATCCTGGATTTCGCCGAGTAAATCCTCAGGCAAATCAAGGGCCTGCTCCAGCGACAACTGTTGCTTGCCAATGGCTTCGGCGAGCAGGGTATACACATTTTTTTCCGAGCATTGCAATTGGCCAGCGATCTGGATCGGGGTCATGCCAGCGCGGGCCAGGCTGATCAGTTCGTGGCGAATATCGGCGATTTCCTTCGGCGCTTCTGCCTGGCCGCCGAGCACTTCGAGGAAGGCCTGGCCGTAACGCTCCAGCTTGCGCGCACCCACGCCACTGACCCGAGCCATCTCGGCCATGGTGGTTGGTTGCTCGCGGAGCATTTCCAGCAACGTGGAGTCGGGGAAGATAACGTAGGGCGGCACGCTGTGTTCCTGCGCCAATTTGCGCCGCAGGGTACGCAACGCCTCCCACTGCTCGCGCTCCTCGCCCCGCACCAACTGGCTGGCCTGGCTGGTGCTGCTGCTTTTGGCGCTGGCCTGCGGCTTTAGGTCGCGGCGCAGTTCCAGGCTGACTTCACCCTTGAGCAACGGCCGGCAACTGTCGTTCAGGCGCAGCCCGCCATAGCCTTCGATATCAATGTCGACGAGGCCACGGGCAACCATCTGGCGAAACAGCGAACGCCATTCGCCCTCGGCACGGGCCTTGCCGACGCCATAGACCGACAGTTTTTCGTGGCCGAAGCTACGAACTTTTTCATTGTCCTTGCCGAGCAACACATCCACCAGATGGCCCACGCCATAGCGCTGGCCAGTGCGATAGATCGTCGACAACGCCTGGCGCGCAGGCTCGGTAGCGTCCCAGGTTTGCACGCCGTCGATGCAGTTGTCGCAGTGGCCGCAGGGTTGCGGCATGTCTTCGTCGAAATACGCCAGCAGCGTCTGACGGCGGCAGCGGGTTTCTTCGCACAACGAAAGCATGGCGTCGAGCTTGTGCTGCTCCAGACGCTTGTGACGCTCGTCCCCTTCGGAGTTCTGCAGCATCTGCTTGAGCATCACCACGTCCTGCAGGCCGTAGACCATCCAGGCATCCGCCGGCAGGCCATCACGGCCGGCACGTCCGGTTTCCTGGTAATAGGCCTCAAGGGATTTGGGCAGGTCCATGTGCGCCACGAAACGCACGTTGGATTTGTCGATACCCATGCCGAAGGCGATGGTCGCCACCATGATCAGGCCTTCCTCGTTGAGGAAGCGTTTCTGGTGCGCAGAGCGCGTTTCATTGGGCAGGCCGGCGTGGTAAGGCAGCGCCGGGTAGCCTTGCTCGCACAGGAACGCAGCGACT
The DNA here is from genome assembly GCF_023127835.1 of Pseudomonas sp. B329. Classification (NCBI taxonomy): domain Bacteria; kingdom Pseudomonadati; phylum Pseudomonadota; class Gammaproteobacteria; order Pseudomonadales; family Pseudomonadaceae; genus Pseudomonas; species Pseudomonas sp. B329. The sequence continues at coordinate 195,733 of NZ_SPKP01000011.1, forward strand.
TCATCGACCTTCTTGCGTGACAGGCAGTAGACAATACCCGCATCGCTGCGCCGCTCGGACAGGAACGCGAGCAACTGCTTGCGTGGCTGCTCCTTGGGTACGATGCGATAGAAGATATTCGGCCGGTCAAAGCTGGACAGGAAGCGCTCGGCATTCTGCAAATGCAGGCGCTCGACGATCTCTTCACGGGTACGTTTGTCGGCGGTGGCGGTCAGGGCGATGCGCGGCACGTCGGGGAACAGCTCCGCCAATTGACCAAGCTGCAGGTATTCGCGGCGGAAATCGTGGCCCCACTGCGATACACAGTGGGCTTCGTCGATGGCGAACAGGGCGATTTCAAGGCTCTGCAAAAAGTCCAACATGCGTGGCTGCACCAGACGCTCCGGCGCCAGGTACAACATCTTCACTTCACCGCGCTTGATTCGTGCGGCCAGGTCGCGCTGCTGCTCGGCGCTGAGAGTGGAGTTCAGGGAAGCGGCGGCGACGCCCAGCTCTTCGAGGGTGGCAACCTGATCGTCCATCAACGCGATCAGCGGCGACACCACCACCGCCAGGCCGTTGCGCAACAGCGCGGGTACCTGGAAGCACAGCGACTTGCCGCCACCGGTAGGCATCAGCACCAGGGCATCGCCGCCGCTGGCCACACGCTCAATGATCGCACCCTGGCGGCCACGAAAACTGTCGTAGCCGAAGATGTCCTTGAGGACGCGTTGAGCCTGCTCGAGCATGTAAAACTCCAAAATGGTGCCGAAATCCCTCTGTACAGGCTGGCCGAAAAAATACGCTTTCACGGAAAATAATCCGTAAGCGAAGTTTTCCCGGATTGGCGCTAAGCCTGCAGGGGCATCACAAAACGCGGCAGTATACCCGAGCGTCATCGGCCAAAGGGCGCGACTGACGAATAGACGCCCGCTCTAAAACCGGGCAAATATGCCGTGCGGCTGGCCTGGGCGCTCAAGAAAGCCTAGAATTCAGCATCGTTTATTCCCAAGGTAGCCCTTCAATGTCCTTCGCTGAGCAACTAACCCGCCTGCAAGCCTTCCTCGACGCCGATGAGCTGCATGACGAGGCGCTGGACTACGTGGCCGCCCACGGCTACCTGACCGCCCTGTCGATCTGCTCCGAAACCGTCCCGGACCGTGAATGGATCGACGCGCTGTTCGCTGAAGAGCCTCATTACAGCGACGCCGCCCAGCGCGAAGAAATCGAATCCACCCTGATCGCCCTCAAGGCCCACATTGCGCGCCAACTGGCCTCCGACGAAGAGTTCGAGCTGCCATGCGACCTCGACCTGGGCGACGACCCGGATGACTCCGACCTGCGCGGCTGGTGCATCGGTTTCATGGAAGGCGTGTTCCTGCGTGAAGCCGCCTGGTTCGAAACCGCCGAAGAAGAAGTCAGCGAAATGCTCCTGCCGATCATGGTCGGTTCGGGCCTGTTCGAAGAAGAAGCAGAGTTCTCCGACATCGCCGCCGATGCCAACCTGATGGACGACATGATCGTGCAGATCCCGGAAGCCCTGACCGCGCTGTACCTGCTGTGCAACGCGCCTGACGAAAAACCGGCGATCCTCAAGCCACGTCACCACTGAGTCGCTTGCCCGTGGCACCCATGGGCAACCGCTCACTGCTCCTGCGCTACGTACTGCTGGCCATCGGCTGGCTGAGCGTAGCGCTGGGAGTGATTGGCATTTTCCTACCGGTATTGCCGACCACGCCCTTTCTACTGCTGGCCGCCGCCTGCTTCGCTCGAAGCTCCCCGCGGTTCTATCACTGGCTGGTGGAACACCCACGGCTGGGCCCATGGATTCGTGATTACCTGGATGGCAACGGCATTCCACTCAAGGGTAAGGTCTACGCCATCGGCCTGATGTGGCTGAGCATCGCGCTGTCATGTTACCTGGTGCCCTTGCCGTGGGCTCGCGGCTTCATGCTGACCAGCGCCGTGCTGGTGACGATCTACATCCTGCGCCAGAAAACCCTGCCCCCGCGCTGAACGCACCTGCGACATTAGATCCCACGCGACCTTGGTCGACACTGACTAACAACAGGCATCATGCGAGACTGTCCAACCGGGCCCGGAATGCCCGGGTGTTCTTATGCTCGGAGTTACCATGACGCTGTCCAGCGGGCTGATCGCCGCCGTTGCCCTGGCCTATATGGCCATTATGTTTGCCATCGCTTTTTACGGTGACCGCCGCCATGCGCCGCTGCCACCCCGGGTGCGTGCGTGGGTCTATAGCTTGTCGCTGGCGGTGTACTGCACCAGTTGGACGTTCTTCGGAGCGGTAGGCCAAGCCGCCGAGCAGCTGTGGGCATTTTTACCGATCTACCTGGGGCCGGTGCTGTTACTGGTGTTGGCGCCTTGGGTGCTGCAGAAGATGATCCTGATCAGCAAGCAGGAAAACATCACCTCCATCGCCGACTTTATCGCCGCTCGCTATGGCAAATCCCAATCCCTGGCGGTGGTGGTCGCGCTGATCTGTCTGGTCGGCGTGCTGCCCTATATCGCGCTGCAACTCAAAGGCATCGTGCTGGGCGTAAACCTGTTGATCGGCGCAGGCCCCGACACCACCGGTACCCGGGCTCAGGACACCGCCTTGATCGTGTCGCTGGTGCTGGCGCTGTTCACTATCGTGTTTGGTACGCGCAACCTCGATGCCACCGAACACCACCGGGGCATGGTGCTGGCGATTGCCTTTGAGTCTTTGGTCAAGCTGTTCGCATTTCTCGCGGTCGGCGCGTTTGTGACCTACGGCTTGTACGACGGTTTCGGCGATCTGTTCAGCCAGGCCATGCTCGCGCCGCGCCTGGAGGAATACTGGAAAGAAACGATCAACTGGCCATCAATGGTGGTGCAGACTGGCGTCGCCATGATGGCGATCATCTGCCTGCCCCGGCAATTCCATGTGACTGTCGTTGAGAACATTGACCCGCAGGACCTGCGCCTGGCCAAGTGGGTATTTCCGGCGTACTTGATCCTCGCCGCGTTGTTCGTGGTACCGATCGCCCTGGGCGGAAAAATGCTGTTGCCCGGTTCGGTGCTGCCCGACTCCTACGTGATCAGCCTGCCGATGGCCCAGGCCCACCCGGCCCTCGCCGTACTGGCGTTCATCGGCGGGGCTTCGGCAGCCACCGGCATGGTCATCGTGGCCAGCATCGCGTTGTCGACCATGGTCTCCAACGACATGCTGTTGCCGTGGTTGCTGCGCCGCTCCAGCGCCGAGCGGCCGTTCGAAGTGTTCCGCCACTGGATGCTCTCGGTACGCCGGGTGAGCATTGTGATCATTCTGCTGCTGGCGTATGTGAGCTACCGTCTGCTGGGCTCGACTGCCAGCCTGGCCACCATCGGCCAGATCGCTTTTGCCGCCGTGACCCAACTGGCCCCGGCGATGCTCGGTGCGCTCTACTGGAAGCAGGCCAACCGGCGCGGTGTATTTGCCGGCCTGGCCGCCGGTACATTCCTGTGGTTCTACACCTTGGTCCTACCGGTGACGGCGAAAAGCCTTGGCTGGTCGCTCAGCCTTTTCCCCGGCCTGACCTGGATGCACTCCCACCCATTCGGGCTGTCGGTGACGTCGCTGACCTTGGGTACAGTGTTCTCCCTGGCGGGTAACTTCACCCTCTTCGTCTGGGTATCGATGCTGTCGCGCACGCGAGTTTCCGAGCACTGGCAGGCCGGCCGGTTTATCGGCCAGGAAATCAACCAGCGCGCCAATGCTCGTTCCATGTTGTCGGTGCAGATCAGCGACCTGCTCAGCCTGGCTGCACGTTTCGTCGGCGAAGAACGTGCCCAGCAGAGCTTCATTCGCTTTGCCTATCGCCAGGGTAAAGGCTTCAACCCCAACCAGAATGCCGACAACGATTGGATCGCCCATACCGAGCGTTTGTTGGCCGGCGTACTCGGCGCCTCCTCGACGCGGGCAGTGGTGAAAGCCGCGATTGAAGGCCGGGAAATGCAGCTGGAGGACGTAGTACGCATCGCCGACGAAGCCTCCGAGGTGCTGCAATTCAACCGCGCCCTGCTGCAAGGCGCTATCGAGAACATTACCCAAGGCATCAGTGTGGTGGACCAGTCGCTCAAGCTGGTGGCCTGGAACCGGCGCTACCTGGAGCTGTTCAACTACCCGGACGGTTTGATCAGCGTCGGCCGGCCGATTGCCGACATTATTCGCTACAACGCCGAGCGCGGCCTGTGCGGGCCGGGTGAAGCCGAAGTGCACGTGGCGCGACGCCTGCACTGGATGCGCCAGGGCCGCGCGCACACCTCCGAGCGCCTGTTTCCCAATGGCCGGGTGATCGAGTTGATCGGCAACCCGATGCCCGGTGGCGGTTTTGTCATGAGTTTCACCGACATCACCGCGTTCCGCGAAGCCGAACAGGCACTGACCGAGGCAAACGAGGGCCTGGAACAGCGAGTGACCGAGCGCACCCATGAGTTGTCGCAGCTCAACGTGGCGCTGACCGACGCCAAAGGCGTGGCCGAATCTGCCAGCCAATCGAAGACGCGATTCCTGGCGGCGGTGAGCCACGATCTGATGCAACCGCTGAACGCCGCACGTCTGTTCTCCGCCGCCCTCTCCCACCAGCACGACGGCCTGTCCGACGAGGCGCGGCAACTGGTGCAGCATCTGGACAGCTCGTTGCGCTCAGCCGAAGACCTGATCAGCGACTTGCTGGACATATCGCGCCTGGAAAACGGCAAGATCAATCCACAACGCCAGCCCTTTGTACTCAATGAGCTATTTGACACCCTGGGCGCAGAATTCAAGGCGCTGGCCCATGAGCAAGGCTTGCGCTTCCGTTGGCGCGGCAGCCGCCTGCGAGTGGACAGCGACATCAAGTTGCTGAGGCGGGTGTTGCAGAACTTTCTGACCAATGCCTTCCGTTATGCCGACGGGCCCGTAATGCTGGGCGTACGTCGACGTCAGGGCGAACTGTGCCTGGAAGTATGGGACCGAGGCCCGGGCATTCCGCCGGACAAGCAAAAAGTGATCTTCGAAGAATTCAAGCGCCTGGACAGCCACCAGACCCGCGCCGAGAAGGGCCTGGGCCTGGGCTTGGCGATTGCCGACGGCCTGTGCCGCGTGTTGGGCCATCGCCTGAGCGTGCGCTCGTGGCCGGGCAAGGGCAGCGTGTTTAGCGTGTGCGTGCCGCTGGCGCGCAACCAGGCCAGCCCGCAGCCAAAAGCCGCCGTGGAGAACGGCCTGCCCCTGAGCGGTGCGCGGGTGCTGTGCGTGGATAACGAGGAAAGCATCCTGATCGGTATGCGCAGCCTGCTGACACGCTGGGGCTGCGAAGTCTGGACCGCCACCGACCAGGCCCAGTGCGCAGCGCTGCTGGCCGACGGTATGCGACCGCAACTGGCGCTGGTGGATTATCACCTGGACCACGGCGAAACCGGCACCGAACTGATGGGCTGGCTGCGAGCGCAATTGGCCGAGCCTATTCCCGGCGTGGTGATCAGTGCCGACGGGCGCCCGGAGATGGTGGCGCAGGTGCATGGGGCGGGGCTGGACTACCTGGCCAAGCCGGTGAAGCCGGCGGCGTTGAGGGCACTGTTGAGCAGGCACCTGCCCTTGTAAAAGGGTCGTGCGTGGTCAAAATGTGGGAGGGGCTTGCCCACTCCCACATTTGGCCCCAAGTCTATTCGGGGAGATGCGCCACGCCATCCGAATCTGTCATCGCTCGCTCCAGCAAATCCGCCGGAAGGCTCTTGCTGGCTCGGGCGCCGAGCAACCTTAACTGCTCGGTACGGCTGACCAGATTCCCACGCCCGTCCGTCAATTTGTTGCGCGCCGCACTGTAAGCCTTGTCCAACTGCTGCAGCCGGTTGCCCACTTCGTCCAGGTCCTGGATAAACAACACGAACTTGTCGTACAGCCAACCGGCACGCTCGGCGATTTCCCGGGCGTTCTGGCTCTGACGCTCCTGCTTCCACAGGCTATCGATCACCCGCAGGGTGGCGAGCAAGGTGGTGGGGCTGACAATCACGATATGGCGATCGAAGGCTTCCTGGAACAAATTCGGTTCAGCCTGCAAGGCCGCGGAAAAAGCCGCCTCGATCGGTACGAACAGCAGAACGAAATCCAGGCTGTGCAAACCTTCCAGGCGCTTGTAGTCCTTGCCGGCCAAGCCCTTGACGTGATTGCGCAAAGACAGCACATGCTGCTTCAACGCCGCCTGGCCAATCACTTCGTCATCCGCCGCCACGTACTGTTGATAGGCGGTCAAGCTGACCTTGGAGTCGACCACCACCTGCTTGTCACCCGGCAACATGATCAGCACGTCCGGCTGGAAGCGCTCGCCATCCGGGCCCTTGAGGCTGACCTGGGTCTGGTATTCGCGGCCTTTTTCCAGGCCTGCGTGTTCCAGCACCCGCTCAAGAATCAGTTCCCCCCAGTTGCCCTGGGTTTTCTGCCCCTTGAGGGCGCGGGTCAGGTTGGTGGCTTCGTCCGACAGGCGCAGGTTCAGTTGCTGCAGGCGCTCAAGCTCCTTGGCCAGGGAGAACCGCTCACGGGCTTCGTTTTGATAGCTTTCTTCAACGCGCTTCTCGAAGGACTGGATGCGCTCCTTGAGCGGGTCGAGCAACTGGCCCAGGCGTTCCTGGCTGGTTTCGGCGAAGCGCTGTTCACGCTCGTCGAAGATTTTACCGGCAAGCTCGGCGAACTGCGCACGCAGCTCGTCCCGTGAGCCTTGCAGGTCAGTGAGGCGCTGCTGATGGCTCTCCTGTTGCTCGCGCAATTCCGCGCTCAGGGCTGCGGCCAAGGCGTCGAGACGGCGCAGTTCGGTTTCCTTGGCGCTGCGATCGAGGTTCCAGGCATGGGCGGCATCGCGGGCGTTATCGCGGTCGATCTGCAACAGTTCGACTTCGCGACCCAGTGCCGCCAGGTCGGCTTGTTTGGCGGCGTTGGCCTGGCTCAGGTCGCTGATTTCATCGCGACTGGCATCCAGCTGGGCGGCGAGCCCCTCTTGGGCCAGTTGCGCGTTTGCCAGGCGTTCTTCCAGCAGTTCCCACCCGGTGTTGCGCGCGTTCAAGCGCCGCTGAATCTGCCAGCACAGCGCCAGTAACGGTACGGCTGCGCCAACGAGCCCCAAGGCAATACTGGTCCAGTCAAAAACCATAGCCATTTCTGCCATCACCAAAAAAGATCAAGGGTAACCAAGCACAGGGCCCGAAGACAGCTCAGTCTTCGACCTGGCGCAGTTCACTCTGGGCGCGACGATCGCCGGCGCGAGCGGCCGAGCGTAATAGATCATGACCAATGCGCCGGTCACGTGCGTTTCCGCACTCGCGGCACATCAGCTGGCCGAGACGACTCTGTGCGGCCACCACGCCTTCCCGGGCAGGCTGCTTGAGCAAACGCCCAGCGAAGTGCTTGACGTTGCGGCTCTGGCCCAGACGCGGGCTGTCGAGCAGCCACAGAGCGACCTTCAAGGAAAAACGCTTGGGTGCGGTAACAGTTTGAGTAGTGTCGGTAACAGAAGGTGATACTGAGCGAAACTTCATAAAGCACTGTGGGACAGAACGGAAGGCGCGCCACTCTACTCTTTTTTTCGTACAGGTAAAGCTGAAAAAAACCTGCACGCCCGTCCTAGAGCAAGCGCTTGGGACAATCCACAGAAGCTGTGGATAACTCAGTGGACAACCCTCCTTGAACTCGCGCAAAGGCCCATGGAACGGGGCCCCCGGTCAAACTGACGATTTTTTCACCAATAAAAAAAAGCCAGATTTTTCATTGACTTAAATTTTGATTACAGGCAAATGGGCGCCCTTCGCGGTGAGTGGCAGGAGGGTTACACATGCCGCAACCAATGTGCACAAGTAACTATTCAAGGGTTATATCGCCGGCGTTTTTTGATTCAACACGCGTTAAACATGTTACTGCCAGGACAAACCCGGGGGCTTTTCAAATCTGTCCCGGCTCGCCACACTGCGCCACCGTCAACGCAACTCTGTAGGGCCGATGAAAGGAATTCTGCTTTTCGCCATGCTGCTGTTGGCCATCTGCGCGACATCGTTGGGAATCAATGCAGCGCTACCCTCTCCGGACGGCGCGTTGTTCGCTATCGCGATTTTGCTCTCGGCCGCCTTTACCGCCGCGAGCCTGTGCATCGAACTGAGTGACGGCCGGATCAATGATCTTCACGAGGTCATGAAACTGATCGAGACCGGCCAGTCCTTGCGCCTGACGCTCGCCGCTTACGCACTGGGCTGCGCCCTGGCTGCGTCTATGACCGTATTGGTCTATCGTGGACTGCTCGGCGGCTGATTAAAATTTTTTACCAACCCCCTTCCCTTCCCTGCTTCATTCCGTTACTATCCGCGGCGTTAGTACCAAGCTGAAAGTCAATTCTGGTCGAACAAGTCCCCTGAACCACACGGGATCGACCACCTCGATGGTTTCCAGGTATCGCTTGCGACGACACTGCCTTTGAACAAGCAAAGGGTGTCGCGAAGTTTACATACTCTGACCGAACCAACCTGCAAATTGATCAGGATCTTCACCCCGGGCCCAGAACCTTTGCCCCTGTTGTGTTGCCTGCCCTCCTAAGTACCTACCTGCCAGCCCAAGCGCGCCTAAATTATTAGCGCTTCAAACTGGCTGCTTTGTTCCAGTCAGGTTCTTCGTTTGATCAATGGTGATCAGCGTTACTGGAACGTTTTAACGTTGCACGGTTCTTATCCGTGTCATTTGTAGGAACACCAATAATATGAACGCTCAAATCCACACTCAGGATGCCATTCGCACCCTCACTAACGCTTTTGCCCCAATGAACTGCCTGATCATGGCCGCTCGCAAAGGCTGCTTCAGCTTCACCCTGGTCAATGAACACGGTATCGCTCGTCACAGCGAACGCCTGTACCCCGATCAATACTCCAGCGCAGAACCGCTGCAGGCCGTGATCGAGCGTACCCGTCAGGCACTGACTGCCTGATCGACCGAGTCGCTGAAAACAAAAACCCTGTCTGAAAAACAGGGTTTTTTATTGCCTGAAATTTGGCGCGGGCCGGTATTTACTAAGCACCGATAGATATAAACGTTATAACTGAATAGATAAGATGTTTTAAAAACAGTCCTTTACATCATGAATATGACACTACACTTCAACTCAAGCGGCATCGTCCGCTTGCGACGGGCCTGAGATCCGATTCACCGCTGCCAAGCCCTCCTTCTCAGGCTCGTCAACCCCATTTATGGACTGAGGCTTGTATGGGTATTGCCGCCAGCGAATTGTGTCGTTATGTGATCAGGCCGACCTTGACCTACCTCGGCTGCCATAACCCAACAGCCGAGTCCTTGTTACTGGGGATCGCCGCCAGCCAGTCAGAACTGGGGTCGGCCCTGCATGATCGGCGCGGCCATGGCCTCTATAGCATCACTGAACCCCGCCACCGTGCCCTCTGGGACGAATACCTGGCGCTGGACCCGGAACGCGCAAGCCTGGTGCGCGGGCTGGCCAGCCAACATGCGTTTCTGAGTGCGCCCCAGTTGGAGTTGACGGTAAACCTGCGATACGCCACGGCAATCGCCTGGCTGCTGGTAGAACAACATCGCCCAGCACTCCCCGCCCCAGGCGACGTATTGGCCATGGCGCGTATCTGGAAAGAAATATTCCACCCTCAAGGTCGGCTGCGGGATTTCACCCAAGCCTGGCAAACCTGTGTTCCAGCCATGAAACAGGTGATCTGCTGACCGGGTAAATTGCAAGATTCGGCAAAAAACAGCGAATCTGGTCGGATTGTCCTACAAAACCGCTCTATCTCCTGCATTACACCCTATAGCGCGATCGCAAATTTATTGTTACTTTCCGCTGCGGTGATCACCTCGGAGTTCTAATAATGAAAAAAGTAATGCTCAAGACCACACTTAGCCTCGCCGTTGCCATGGCATCCTCCCAACTATTCGCCAGCGGCTTTGCCCTGAACGAACAGAGCGTCAGCGGGATGGGTACTGGTTTTGCAGGTCGATCTTCTTCTGCCGATGATGCAAGCACTGTGTTCGGCAACCCTGCCGGTATGGCACGCCTGGAAGGTCAACAGATCACCGGCGGCGTTGCAGCCATTGATGCTTCTACTGATATCAGCGACGTCAGCGGCCGCTCCCGCGGCAGCAACAAAGGCGACATGGTGCCATTCACCGCCGTCCCTTTCGGTTTCTACACCAATAAACTCAACGATCAGTGGGCTGTCGGCTTCGGTGTCTATGCACCGTTCGGCCTGGTAACCGACTACGAAAGCGGCTTCCAGGGCCGTGGCTTTGGCAGCAAGAGTGAAGTGAAAGTCATCACCTTCCAGCCAACGGTCAGCTACGCCTTCAACGACCGTGTTTCCGTTGGTTTTGGCCCGACCATCAACCGCATCGCCGGCACCCTGGAATCAGACCTGACGCTGAACGCTCTCGCGCCAGACACCAACATCAAGATCAAGGGTGACGACACCGCGCTGGGCTTCAACATCGGCGTGCTGGTACAAGCCACCGATACCACCCGCGTCGGCCTGACCTATCACTCCAAGGTCAGCTACAAGCTGGACGGCCACACCGAAGTCACCGCACCAGCCGCGACCGCTGCCGCCCTGCGCAGCAATCGCTACGATGCGTCGCTGAAGATCGATACGCCTGAGTCCTACGACCTGTCGGTGACCCAAGACCTGACCGACGCCTGGAAGCTGTATGCAGGTGCAACCTGGACACGCTGGAGCCGCTTGAAAGACATCACCGTCAAGAACGACGGCGTGTCCGGCGCAACAGGCGGCGCGCTCGCCCCTGCCTTGGTAGGCACTATCAAGGAAGACCAGAACTGGCACGATACCTGGGCCTATGCCGTGGGTACTTCGTATCAGCTCACCAAGCAAGTGGTGTTGCGTACCGGCCTGACTTTCGACCAGTCGCCTACCAACAACACGGATCGTTCGCCACGCATCCCGACCGGCGACCGCACGATCTTCAGCCTGGGCCTGGGCTACGAGGTCATGCCGAACATGACCATCGACCTGGCCTACTCCTACCTGAAGGAAGAAGACGTCAAGGTTTCGCGCTCCAACCAATTGGCCAGCTACAACGCCAAGTATGAAAACAGTGCCAACGGTTTCGGCCTGGGCATGACCTACAAGTTCTAAACCGCGACCGTATAAAAAAGCCCCGCTCTCCTGTGAAGGAGGCGGGGCTTTTCAGTGGCTGGTTATCAGGGTTTGGATGCTATCGCCTGCTCGACCGCCTTGATCAACTCCGGGCTGTCCGGCTTGGTCAGGCTGGAAAAGCTGGCGACAACATTGCCCTGGCGGTCAACCACGTACTTGTAGAAGTTCCACTTCGGCGCCGCGTCGGCCTGCTCGGCAAGGACCTTGAACAGATGCACCGCATCCGGCCCCTTGACCTTCTGCGGCTCGGTCATGGTGAAGGTCACGCCATAATTCACGTAGCAGACCTTGGCGGTCTCCTCCCCGGTCTTGGCTTCCTGCTTGAAGTCATCGGACGGCACGCCAATCACTTCCAGGCCTTCGCCCTTATAGCGTTGATATAAGCCTTCCAGGCCCTTGAACTGCGGGGCAAAGCCGCAGAAGCTCGCCGTATTGACGATCACCAAGGGTTTGCCAGCGAATTGCTGGCACAGGTCAATGGATTCCTTGGCCCGCAGTTTGGGCAATTGGCCCGTAAGCAGCGACGGGCAGCTGGCGGCCATGGCCACGCTGCCAACAGCCATGAGGACGGGTACAGCGAGCCAGCGCATCAACATGATCAAAGTCCTTGAGTCAGTTCAGGCATTGAACTTAACAGATCGCCATGCCCAGTTGCATCAACGCCAGGCCACCTTGCTGCCAACCCCACCAGGCCAGTAGCAACAGAAGCAACCCTGCCGCCATCACCATCAAGCGCACCGCTACCCTCATGCCGCCTCCATCTGCGCCTGCACACGCGCCACTGGCCGCTCACGCACCGGCCAGTTCAAGGCCGCGGCGAGCAGGCTGAGCAGAATCGCCACCTGCCAGATCAAATCGTAGTTGCCGGTTCGATCATAGACTACCCCGCCCAGCCAACCGCCGAGGAACGAACCGAGTTGATGGAACAGGAACACAATCCCGCCGAGCATCGAAAGGTTGCGTACGCCAAACAACGTCGCGACGGTGCCGTTGGTCAGCGGCACGGTGGACAACCACAGAAACCCCATCGCCATGCCAAACAGATAGGCCGTCACTTCAGTGACTGGCGCCCACAGGAACAACACAATCACCACCGCCCGCAGCAGGTACAGGCCGGTCAGCAAGCGCGGCTTGGACATGCGCCCGCCCAGCCAGCCAGCGGTATAGGTGCCGAACACATTGAACAGACCGATCAAGGCCAGCACCGTGGTGCCCACCGTGGCCGGCAGATGTTGGTCGACAAGGTACGCCGGCAAGTGCACACCGATAAACACAACCTGGAACCCGCACACAAAAAAACCAAAAGACAGCAGCCAGAACCCGGAGTGAGAGCAGGCTTCCTTCAACGCTTCGCGCAGGGTTTGCTGACCGACCGTGACCGGCAACGGCCGGTCCTTGAGCATGGCAACCAGCGGCAGGATCAACGCCACCATCAAGCCCAACGCCAGCAACGCTGCGGACCAGCCCAGCCAACCGATCAAGCCGAGAGTGCCGGGCACCATGGCGAACTGGCCGAAGGACCCGGCGGCGCTGGCAATGCCCATGGCCATGCTGCGTTTTTCCGGCGGTACGGCGCGACCGACCACACCGAGAATCACTGAAAACGAGGTACCGGACAGGCCGATGCCAATCAGCAAGCCTGCACTCAGGGACAATGACCACGCGGAGTCGGACATCCCCATCAGCACCAGGCCCACGGCGTACAACACGCCGCCGACAAACACCGCTCTGGTTGCGCCGAAACGGTCGGCCAAGGCGCCGGTAAACGGCTGCGCCAGGCCCCAGATCAAGTTCTGCAAGGCAATGGCGAAGGCGAAGGTCTCACGCCCCCAGCCGAATTCGCTGCTCATCGGCGCCAGAAACAGGCCGAAGCCATGCCGTACGCCCAAGGACAACGCCAGGATCAGCGCACTCCCCACAAGGATCCAACCGCTGGTGCGCCACATCGAGGTCATTTTTTATTCTCCGCTCGCGGGTATATACCCGCTTGTAGTCGAACAAACCGCCGTTCAGGCGAGTTCATCCAGCAAGGCCAACAAGGTTTCGCGCTTTTCAGCGCCGAGCTTATCAATCAGTTTCTGTTGCGCCGCTTCCCATGCCGGCAACGCGGCGGCCAATCGCTGCTGGCCACTTTCAGTCAACAGCACAAGGCGGTTTCGCAGGTCATCGCCCTCGACCAATTGCACCAACCCCTCTCCCTCCAGAACACGCAGGTTGCGCCCCAGGGTGCTGCGATCCAGGCCCATGGCTTCGGCCAGGCTGGAAATGCTCGGTTGGTCAAGGCGCTGCAGGTTACACAGCAAAGAATACTGGGCGACGTTGATCCCGAAGCCGTCGAGAGCGCCGTCGTAATGCCTGCTGACGCCACGGGCGGCGCGTCGCAGGTTGGTGCATAAACATTGGGAAGCAAGCATAGAGCGTGTATATACCCGGAGTTAAGGAATTGCAAGAAAGCGTTACAGCGCCAACCCGACCAGGACAGCGACTTCCAGTAGTTCCAATAGCGCGCCTGCCGTGTCGCCCGTGGTACCGCCAAGGCGCCTGATCATCAAGTGACGCAGCCCCATAAAGCACAGCGCCGCCAGCAACACCGCAATACCGCCGTTGAAACCACCGATCAGGATGCAGGTCAATCCGCTGAGGATCAGCACCTGCTGGCCGACAATCCGCGGTAAGTAGTCCGACAAGGCCTGGCCCAACCCTCCTGCCCGCACATAGCGCGTGGTAAGAAACAGCGCCAGCATCGAAGCCCGTCCGATCAACGGCGCCAGGATCAGGGCGGCGCCATTATGCTGCTCGATCAAGGCCACCAACGCGCTGAACTTGAGCAATAGCACCAAGCCCAGGGTAACCACCGCAATCGGCCCGCTGCGCGGATCTTTCATGATGCTGAGGGTGCGCTCGCGATCACCAAAGCCACCCAACCAGGCATCGGCGCTGTCCGCCAGGCCATCCAGGTGCAGGCCACCGCTGAGCAGCACCCAGGCCGTCAGCAACAGCGCGGCGTGCAGCAGCAAGGGCGCGCCCATCAATACCAGGTTCAACCCCCACAGCAATAGACCGAACAGCAGTCCCACCAGCGGATAAAACAGTAACGAACGGCCTAGCTCCTGAGGCTGCGGCATACCCGGCAAGCGGATCGGCAGGCAGCTGAGAAATTGCAGGGCGATCCAGAACGGCAACATCGTCACGATCCTTCTTTCAGTACGCCGTCGGCACCGACCTGCAGGCTGAAAAGCGCGCCGTGGCCGACCTCGACGTTCAGCAGTTGCTCGCGCGGCATCCCACGCGCCCGGGCCAGCAGCAGGCGCATCACGCCGCCATGGCTGACCAACAACACGCGCTGGCCGGCGTAAGCCTGATGCAGGCGTGACACTGCGCCGAGCACCCGCTCGGAAAATGCACTGACAGGCTCGCCTTGGGGCGGCGTGAACGCGTAGGGATCGGCCCAGAACAAACCCAGCCCTTCGGCATCGGTCTCCATCAGCGCCGCGGCGCTCTGGCCTTCCCAGGCACCGAAGTGGAGTTCTTGCAAAGCCGGCTCAAGGCTGACCGGCAGGCCGAGCTGTGCTCCCAGCTCCTGGGCAAACAAGGCGCAGCGTTGCAACGGTGAGCCGATCAACCGATCCCATGGCCCCTGCCCCACCACCGAGGCTCGCATCTGCGCCCAGCCCTTGGCGGTCAAGGCATCGTCCAGGCTGCCGCGCAGGCCGCCGCCCAGCTCGGTTTCGCCGTGGCGCAGCAGGTCCAGGTGCAAGGTCATGCGGGGCGATCTGCCACGGCCGCTTCGGCGAAGGTTGCCATCTGCCCGTGCAACGCACAGGCCAAACGCAACAACGGCACCGCCAGCGCCGCGCCGCTGCCTTCGCCCAGGCGCAAGCCCAGTTCCAGTAGCGGTTCGGCATCCAGGCTGTGCAACACATGGCGATGGCCCGGCTCGGCACCGCGATGCCCGAACACCAGCCATTCGCGGCACGCCGGGTTCAAGCGCACCGCCACCAGCGCGGCAACGCTGCAGATAAACCCATCCACCAGCACCACGATACCTGCCTGCGCACAGGCCAGGTAAGCGCCAACCAACGCGGCAATTTCAAAACCGCCGAGATTGAACAGCGTTTGCAACGCATCACCCCGTTGCCCGGCATGCAGCGCCAAAGCGCGCTCGATGACCGCGACCTTGTGGCTGACGCCCGCTGCATTCAAACCTGTGCCCGGGCCAGTCAGGTCGCTCACCTGGCAATCCAGCAATGCACACGCCAACGCGCTGGCCGCGGTGGTATTGCCGATACCCATCTCGCCGCCGATAAACACCTGCGCACCGCGTTCCAGAGCGCGGTGCGCGCTGTCTCGGCCGGCTTGCAATGCCAACAGCCCTTGAGCCTGGGTCATCGCCGGGCCATCGACGAAGTTGGCCGTGCCCGCGCCGATATTCACATGACGCACGCCGGGCAAGTTCAGCGAGGGCGTCACCGTGCCAAGATCAATCACTTCCAACTGCGCATCCAGTTGCCGCGCCAACACGCTGATCGCCGCACCACCGGTGACGAAGTTTTGCAGCATCTGCCCGGTGACCGCCTGGGGAAACGCCGATACGCCCTCAGCCACCACACCGTGATCGCCGGCAAAAATCGCGATCCACAGTTGCTCCACCGACGGTTTGACCTGGCCCTGCAAACCCGCCAGCTGCACCGCCAGCGCTTCCATCTGGCCGAGGGAACCGGCGGGCTTGGTCAATTGTTGCTGACGCGCCAGCGCCTGTTCATGGGCCGCAGTATCAATGGCCTTGCAGGGGTTGAGCCACCAGGAGTCCGTCATAACGCAGTACCTTTCAAAGTCAGGGGCAGGCCGGCAACCGTCAACACCACACGCTGACACCGCTCGGCCAAGGCTTGATGCAGCCAACCGGCTTCATCCACATAGCGGCGAGTCAATTCGCCCAGCGGCACGACACCCAGACCGGTCTCGTTGCTGACAAAAATGATTTCACCCGGCAGCGAGGCCAGGGTTTGCAGCAGTTGATCGCGCTCGAACACCAGACGATCGCTATCGTCGAGCATCAGCAGATTGGTCAGCCATAACGTCAGGCAGTCCACCAACAGGCAGCGGTCGGTAGCGGCGTTTTCACGCAGCACATGCGCCAGCTCGATGGGTTCTTCAATCAGCCCCCAATGATCCGGGCGACGTTCGCGATGCAGCGCCACCCGCTGATTCATTTCACCATCCAGCGGTTGGCTGGTGGCGATATAAGTGACCGGCAAAGCGCTGTCGCAGGCGAGCTTTTCAGCCAGGCGACTCTTGCCCGAACGGGCACCGCCGAGGATTAATTGATACATGAGCAAATACCTTTTCCAGCCAGCCGAAAAAATTGCGATTGATACCATCCATTGTGGGAGGGGGCTTGCTCCCGATTAAGGTGTATCAGTCGATACCTCAGTGACTGTGAAGCACTTATCGGGAGCAAGCCCCCTCCCACATTTGCGTCCTATACATGCCGTCAAATCCCGCACAATCGACGCAATAAATCCGTATCCAGGTGGTTCTCCACCAAGTCCGCCAACCGCTCGATATCACGCTCGCGCAACCCGTGATAATCCACCTCTTGCACCTCCTGCAATCCGGCCCACCGCAGCAAGGCACTGCACGCCGCCGGTGTTTCGAACAGCCCGTGCAGGTAGGTGCCGAGAATCTGCCCATCAGCACTCAGCGCGCCATCGCTGCGACCATCCTCCAGCAGCACCGCAGCGCTGAGCAGGGCATCGCCTGATGTCACACCCGCGTGAATCTCATACCCACTCACTTCAGCATCTTCGAGCACCAAGCGTCCGCGCACATTGCGCAGTTGCTTGTGCTCCTCCAGCGTTGTGGTAAACGCCAGCAGCCCGAGGCCGGCACTGGACCCGGCCACACCCTCCAGCCCAAGCGGGTCATGCACCTGCTCACCCAGCATCTGCAAACCGCCGCAAATCCCCAGCACCTTGCCGCCATAACGCAGATGCCGCGCCACGGCCGCATCCCAGCCATTGGCGCGCAAGAAGGCCAGATCGCTGCGTACGCTTTTGGAGCCAGGCAGGATGACCAGGTCAGCCGCAGGCATCGCCTGGCCCGGCCCGACAAACTGCAAATCCACCTGAGGATGCAGGCGCAGCGGGTCAAAGTCAGTGTGATTGCTGATACGCGGCAACACCGGCACCACCACCTTGAGCACGTGGGCGGCCTTGTCGATCTGGCGCTGGTCGATGCCGTCTTCCGCCTCCAGGTGCAGGTCCATCACGTAGGGCAACACGCCGACAACCGGCTTGCCGGTGCGCGCCTCCAGCCAATCCAGGCCGGGCTGCAACAGCGTGATATCACCGCGAAAACGGTTGATGATGAAGCCCTTGACCCGTGCCTGCTCGCTGGGCGACAGCAATTCCAGGGTACCGACCAGATGGGCAAACACGCCGCCGCGATTGATATCGGCGATCAACAGCACCGGGCAATCCACCGCTTCGGCGAAACCCATGTTGGCGATGTCATTGGCGCGCAGGTTGATCTCGGCCGGGGAGCCCGCGCCTTCGACCATCACCACCGGGTAGGCTTGGCTCAAACGTGCGTGGGAAGCCAGCACCGCCTGCATCGCAATGGCTTTGTAGTCGTGATAGGCCACGGCGTTCATGCTGGTCACGGCGCGACCGTGGATGATCACTTGCGAGCCGGTGTCGCTGTTGGGCTTGAGCAGCACCGGGTTCATATCGGTGTGGGGTGCCAGGTTGGCGGCCTGGGCCTGCACTGCCTGGGCGCGGCCGATCTCGCCGCCTTCGGCCGTCACCGCGCTGTTGAGCGCCATGTTCTGCGGCTTGAACGGCACCACCGCAACACCCTGGCGCACCAGCCAACGGCATAGCGCGGTCACCAGGGTACTCTTGCCGGCGTCGGAGGTTGTGCCCTGCACCATCAGTGTACTCATGTGGCTTCCTTGTATGCGGCCAAAGCCTCGTCCAGCCGCAACCAGTCGGCTTCGGTGTCGGGCAAGCCGAAACGTACGCTGCTGTCGTGCACAAACAGGCGCAGCAGGATGCCGCGCTGGGCCATGAATTCGTGCAGGCGCTCGGCATGAGGCGTGATCAACCACTGGAACAATGCGCAGCCGCCGTGAGGTTGAAAGCCTCTGCGCTCAAGCAGTTCGAACAAGCGCTGGCCCGCTTCGATGCATCGATTGCGCTGGCGGGTGTGCCCATCCGTATCGCGTAGGCACACTTGGCCCAATACCCGCGTTGGCCCGCTGACTGCCCAGGGCCCGACCTGTTCGGCCAGCAACTTGAGCAACTTGCGTTCGGCCAGCACAAAGCCCAGGCGTACACCCGCCAGGCCGAAAAACTTGCCGAACGAGCGCAGTACGATCAGACCGACCTGATCGGCATGGCTCGCCAGGCTTGAATCAGGGGTCACGTCCATGAACGCTTCGTCCACCACCAGCCAGCCACCGCGCTGGACCAGCCGTGCGTGCCAGTCCAGCAAGCGTTGCGGGGACAGGCTCAGGCCCGTGGGGTTGTTGGGGTTGACCACCACCAGCACATCGAGGCTGTCGAGAAAGAAGTCGACCTCCTGCTCCTGCACTTCACGCACCACATAACCGGCGCGGCGCCAGGCTTCGGCGTGCTCGGCATAGCAAGGCGAAAGCACGCCGACCTTGCCGGAGCGGCGCAGGCGCGGCAGCAACTGGATCGCGGCCTGGGAGCCCGGCACCGGTAACAACTGGGCGGCGCCGTAATACTCGCAGGCGGCCTTCTCCAGGCCGTCATCGGTTTCCGGCAAGCGGGCCCAGGCACGCAGCGGGATCTCGGGAATCGGCCACGGCCAGGGCGCCAGGCCACTGGACAGATCAAGCCAATCCGCTTCGGCAATCCCGTATTCAATCGCGGCCTTTCGCAGCCGACCACCGTGTTCAAGCATAGATTTGCGCCCCTACGCACAAGACCAGCAGCCACAACCATACGCCGCGCTGCACCAAGTGCCAGCCACGATCAATGGAGTCGGCATCGGCCGGCGGGCCTTCGCCCAACTGCGGGCGCTGATGCACCTCGCCGTGATAAATCGCTGCGCCACCGAGTTCAACGCCCAACGCACCGGCACCGGCAGCCATCACCGGACCGGCGTTAGGGCTGTCCCACGTCGGGCCCTGGGTGCGCCAGCATTTGAGGGCCAGGCGGGTTTTGCCCAATAGCGCGTAGGTCAAGGCCACCAGCCGCGCAGGAATGTAGTTGAGCACATCGTCGATCTTTGCAGCCGCCCAGCCAAAACGCTCAAAGCGCTCGTTGCGATAGCCCCACATGGCGTCGAGGGTGTTGCTCAGGCGATAAAGCACCACGCCTGGCACGCCCGCCACCACAAACCAGAACAATGCGGCGAATACCGCATCGCTGCCGTTCTCCAGCACCGACTCGGTTGCGGCGCGCGCAACTTCGGTGCGGTCCAGTTCGCTGGTCTGGCGACTGACCAGGTAACTCACGCGTTTGCGTGCCTCATCCAGATCATCGCTGCGCAGGGCCTGGGCCACCGGCGTCACATGCTCACCCAGGCTGCGCATGCCCAAGGCGCAGTACAACGCCAGGATTTCCAGGAGCCAGCCGATATATGGCGCCCACGATAACGCGGTGGACAGCAAGGTCAGGGGCACGACTGCGATAAACCACGCGGTCACGCCATGGCTGCGCCAGCCACGCCCACCGCTATTGAAACGCTGCTCAATGCGCCCGGCGAAGTTGCCGAACGCCACCAGCGGATGCCAGCGCCTGGGTTCACCCAGCAGCGCATCCAGCGCCACCGCAGCGACACACAGCAAGGCCACACTCATTGACTCACTCCCCACTTGTTTTCATACAGCATGTCACTCAGCGGCCGCGGCTCGGTCCAGCCTTCGAGCTGCAACATCGGTGCCGGGTAGAACTCAGCCACCGGCCCCAGGCACAGTACGGCCAGGGGTTTCGCGCCGGCTGGCAAGCCCAGCAGTTCGGCCAACGCCAGGGGTTCGAACAGCGACACCCAGCCCATGCCCAGGCCTTCCACGCGCGCCGCCAGCCACAGGTTCTGGATTGCGCAAGATAGAGACGCCATGTCCATTTCCGGCAAGGTGCGGCGCCCGAAGATGTGGCGCTCGCGATCATCCATCAGTGCAGCCACCAGCACCTCGGCGCAGTCGCTGATGCCTTCGACCTTGAGCTTCATGAAGTCATCGGAGCGCTCGCCCAGGGCCTGCGCGGTGCGCGCGCGCTCTTCTTCCACCAACTGTTGAATCTGCCTGCGCAATGAGCGGTCGCTGATGCGGATAAAACGCCACGGTTGCATCAGGCCTACACTGGGTGCCTGGTGCGCGGCCTGGAGCAGGCGGTGCAACAGTTCCGGGGTGACGCTGCCGCCGGTGAAGTGGCGCATGTCGCGGCGTTCGGCGATGGCGCGGTATACGGCCTGGCGGTCGGCCTCGGGGAAGGCGTTGTCAGTCATGGCCTCATCGGGGGCAAGCCCCCTCCCACATTGGATTGGGTTTCAACTCGGTCAACTGTGGGAGCTGGCTTGCCTGCGATAGCGGTCTCAAGGTCTGGCGCGAACAACGCGGCCACCGCGCCAGGATTCGACGGAAAATAAAAGTGCACGTAGGAAGCGGTCAGCCGCCCTTGTCGGTAAACCGCTTCAGCCCCGCGCCCGCCGTTAGGGCTCAGGCCACGGGAGATCGGCGCCAATGCGGTGCTGGTCAAGGAGTGGTGATAAGTGTGCCCGCGCAACGTACCTTCCGGCAATTCGACACTTTGCAGGGCCAGTGCCGCGAGTTTCTTTTGCATCACCGCATCGCCTGGCAGCACGCCAAGCAGTTCGGCTCGGGCGCCCTCTACATCCGTCAGCGAATCGAGCAGATAGAGCATGCCGCCACATTCGGCGAGCAGTGGCTTGCCGGCGGCGTGATGAGCACGGATGGCCTCCAGCATCGAGGTGTTTGCCGACAGCGCCTGGTGGTGCAGCTCCGGGTACCCGCCTGGCAGGTAAAGGCTGTCTGCCTGCGGCAGTTGGCGATCATGAATAGGTGAGAAGAATGTCAGCTCTGCGCCCATGGCCCGCAGCAAATCCAGGCTGGCGCCATAGGTAAAGGCAAAGGCTTCGTCACGGGCGACGGCGATACGCACACCGGCAAGTAACGGTTCGGCCTTGATCACTTCGGGCGCGGCAAAGGTCACGGGGGGCGGCAGGGCCACTTCGCAGCTGCTGCCCAATGCCTGGGCGGCGGCATCCAGGCGTACATCGAGGTCATTGAGTTCGCTGGCTTGCACCAGGCCCAGGTGGCGGCTCGGCAGTTCGATACCGGTCTCGCGGGATAACGCGCCGTACCAACGCAAGCCCTCCGTGAGGCTGCCTTCGAGCAACTGGGCATGGCGCAGGGTGCCGACACGGTTGGCCAGCACGCCGGCGAACGGCAGGTCGGGCTGATAGCGCGCCAGGCCCAGGGCCAGGGCACCAAAGGTCTGGGCCATGGCAGTCCCGTCGATCACCCCCAGCACTGGCACGCCGAAGTGCCGCGCCAGGTCGGCGCTGGAGGGGGTGCCGTCGAACAGCCCCATCACGCCTTCGATCAGGATCAGGTCGGCCTCCCCCGCCGCCTCCCACAGCAAACGACGACTTTCCTGCTCGCCCACCATCCACATGTCCAATTGATACACCGGCGCACCGCTGGCGCGCTCGTGGATCATCGGGTCGAGAAAGTCCGGCCCGCATTTGAACACGCGCACCTTGCGCCCCAGGTTGCGATGCAAACGGGCCAGCGCAGCGGTGACCGTGGTTTTGCCTTGGCCGGACGCCGGAGCGGCGATCAAGACGGCTGGGCATTGGCGGGGCTGATTCAAAGTTCAACGCCCTTCTGTGCCTTGATACCGGCCTGGAACGCGTGCTTGAGCATGCCCATTTCGGTGACGGTGTCGCCCATTTCGATCAATTCAGGCTTGGCACCACGGCCAGTGACCACCACATGCTGCATCGGCGGGCGGGCTTGCAGGTCGCTTAGTACCTGGTCCAGGTCGAGGTAGCCGTGCTTGAGAGCGATGTTCAGTTCATCCAGCACCACCAGGCCAATGGAAGGGTCATTGAGCATTGCCCGCGACACCGCCCAAGCTGCTTCGGCGGCGGCGATATCGCGTTGACGATCCTGGGTTTCCCAGGTGAAGCCTTCGCCCATGACGTGGAAGCGAACTTGCTCGGGGAAGCGCCGGAAGAACAGCTCTTCGCCTGTGCTGTTGCGGCCCTTGATGAACTGCACCACACCGCACTGCATGCCGTGGCCCATGGCGCGGGCCAACATGCCGAAGGCCGAACTGCTCTTGCCTTTGCCGTTGCCGGTCAATACCAGCAACAAGCCGCACTCATTCGGCGAATTGGCGATGCGCTCGTCGATCACGGCTTTTTTGCGCAACATGCGCGCCAGGTGGCGTTCGTCGCGGTCGGGGGAATCGGTCATGGCAGCTCTCCGTTGGGGCTGGACAAAAACGGCGGGCAGGAAAAAGAAAAAACAGACAGCCAAGCATCGCCCACCGTGATGCTGTTGAATGTTCAAGGCCGGTCTCCGGACTCATGAGTGGCGCGTCTTGTCGAAGCAGCCGAGGGCGCGCCTTCCCATATCGCGGGCGATACAGTGGCAAACAGCACCGTCTTGACTCATTTACCGTTGCGGGGGCAGCGCCGGAATCGCGGCAGCACTGTGTACAAGTGCGCTCGCTCACCGGCTTCCCTGTTTCACCCTGTCGACGCGCACGCCACAGAGCACCTGGAACAAGCCGCGAAGGTTAGTGGGTTGGGGGTGGAGCGTCAATTAAAGCTGGCCTTGTACTTGAACCATCCGTACAGCGTGCTTCTCTACCCTTACAGGTATCAAGGAGAAAACCATGCCTAAAACCCGACTGGCCTTACTGATCATGCTCACCGGCAGCCTCGCCGCCTGCGGCGAAAGCTCTACCTTGCAAGTCTCCGATGGCACCGGGCCCTCGCCCAAACTGCCGGAGCCGAACAAGACGCTGATTCCCACCGTCAACATCGCCCCGGCGATCGGTTGGCCTGAAGGCGCCAAGCCAACGGCTGCCGCCGGCACCCAAGTGGCCGCATTCGCCGAGGGCCTGGAGCATCCACGCTGGCTCTACGTACTGCCCAACGGCGACGTGTTGGTGGCCGAGACCAATGCGCCACCCAAGCCAGACGACACCAAAGGCGTGCGGGGTTGGGTGATGGAAAAAGTCATGGGCCGCGCCGGTGCCGGTGTGCCGAGCCCGAACCGCATTACGTTGTTGCGCGATGCCGATCATGACGGCGTGGCCGAAACGCGTACGGTATTTCTGCAAAATCTGAATTCGCCGTTTGGCATGACACTGGTGGGCAACGACCTGTACGTGGCGGACTCGGACAAGTTGCTGCGTTTTCCTTATCAGCCAGGTGAAACCGCAATCACATCCCCAGGCACAACAGTCGTGGAGTTGCCAGGTGGCCCCTTGAACCACCACTGGACGAAAAACGTGGTGGCCAGCAAGGATGGCAGCAAGTTGTATGTGAGCGTCGGCTCCAACAGCAACGTTGGCGAAAACGGCCTGGACGTCGAGCAAGGCCGAGCTGCAATCTGGGAAGTCGATCGCGCCACCGGCCAACACCGCATTTTTGCCTCCGGTCTGCGTAACCCCAATGGCATGGCCTGGGAACCACAGAGCGGCAAGCTGTGGACGGCGGTCAATGAGCGCGATGAAATCGGCAGCGACCTGGTGCCGGACTACATCACCTCGGTTAAGGATGGCGGCTTCTATGGCTGGCCCTTCAGCTATTACGGCCAGCATGTGGATGTTCGCGTCACGCCGCAAAACCTGGACTTGGTTGCCAAAGCCATCGCGCCAGACTACGCGGTAGGCCCGCACACCGCTTCACTGGGGCTGACCTTCGCCGAGGGCAGCAAGTTGCCTACGCAATTCAGCAACGGCGCGTTTATCGGCCAGCATGGTTCGTGGAATCGCAAGCCGCATAGTGGCTACAAGGTGATTTTTGTGCCGTTTGAAGAGGGCCAGCCGAAAGGACAGCCGGTGGATGTGCTGACGGGGTTTCTCAACAGCGACGAGAAAGCCATGGGCCGGCCGGTGGGCGTGGTGATTGATCAGCAGGGTGATTTGCTGGTGGCTGATGATGTGGGCAATAAGGTGTGGCGGGTTTCTGCAGCCAAGTAACCCATCTCAAGAGCATTGCAAATAATGTGGGAGGGGGCTTGCCCCCGATTGCGGTCTGTCAGCTGAGTATGTGCCGACTGTTACACCACTATCGGGGGCAAGCCCCCTCCCACACTGGATCTATGTACGACTCAAGGGTTGCGTGCCAGATTCCCCGGTAAAACCCGCTTGGCACTCAGGTAGGCATTCTGCCAATACGCTTTGGATAGCGTGTCGAGCTTAACCGTACCGCCGGTTTGCGGCGCATGCACAAAGCGCCCTTCCCCGACATAGATTCCCGCATGGCTGACCCGTGAACCACCGCCTGTGGCGAAGAACAGCAAGTCACCGGTTTGCAGGTTCTGCTCGCTGACGTCCTGGCCACGCATCACGATCAGTTCGCGGGTGGTGCGCGGCAGGGAAATGCCGGCGGCGTCGCGGAACACAAAGCCGATCAGGCCACTGCAATCAAACCCCGAATCCGGTGTGTTGCCGCCCCAGCGATAAGGCGTGCCGACCAGGCCCAGCGCACGGAAGAGCACGTCTTCGGCAGCAGGCGAAAAATTCTGGGTGGCGTAGTTGAATACCGGCTTGGGCTTGACCGCTACAGGCGCGGGCGGCGGTGGACGGCTGGCGCAGGCGCTGAGCAGCGCGGCGCAAACAATGAGCATCAGGCGGGCCGAGGTCGACATGTGCAGAACAATCCTGGTCTGGATGCGGCTTTCGCTGCCGAACGTTGAAAACCAGAACGCGCAAGCAAAGCTCGCGCGAACGGATAACAACAATGTCCAGGGATTCTAGCGCTTACACGTCAAACTTCAAGTATCACTTTAACTTTACTTACTAGCGGTAACCGTAGTCGGGGCCATGGCGAGTGCGCGCTTGGCTTCGATGAAGGTTTTGCTCCAGTAGCTGTCGCCCAGGTTATCGACCCGAACACCACCGCTGCGGCGGCTGCTGGAGTGGATAAACTGGTTATCGCCCAGGTAGATACCGGCGTGGCTGACACGACCACGACCACTGGTACTAAAGAAAAGCAGATCGCCCGGCTTGAGGTTGTTGCGTGCGACCAACGGTGCATCCACGTTGATCATTTCGCGGGTGGAGCGAGGCAGGTTCATGCCAGCTTCTTCACGAAACAGATAACCGATGAAACCGCTGCAATCGAAACCGGCTTCAGAGGTGCCGCCAAAACGGTAACGAGTACCGATCAGGGACTTGCCGCGTTCAAGAATGCTGTCGGCCAGAAGGGGCAGCTGGTAAGGCTTGCTGTCTGAAAACTCGGCGAGTTCTTTTTCGGTTGCCATCTCTTCTTCATAAACAGAAGCAGACTGTGCAGCAACGAACTTGGCCTGATTTTGAACCTGTGGTTTGGGCTGTTCTGCCACCTGTTGAGGGTGGGAGGCGCAACCAAACAATAGGGTAACGAGTGCGAGAGGCACGAGGGGTGCGAAGCGATTTAGCATGGGCACGACCGTGGCTGATGTGTAAAGAAGCCGAGACTATGCCCTCTATCACATCGATTTGCAAATTCAATCGTGATCTATGTGACTTATTGTTTGGACTATGCCATCTAAGCCGTAATTCCAATTATCGCTGCACTTGCGTGGCCCGCTGGGCTCAAACGCAGGTTTTCTGGCGCCCGTAAATTGCCGATTAGTGGCAAATCAACGCCTTACCAACCCAGCGTTTCTTTCAGAAAAGGAATCGTCAATTTTCTTTGCGCCTGCAAGGAAGCCTGGTCAAGCTGCTCAAGCAAATCGAACAGCGCGCTCATGCTGCGGGTGCCACGAGTCAGGATAAAGTGCCCGACTTCGTCGGTCAGGTGCAGGCCACGTCGGGAAGCACGCAGCTGCAGGGCACGCAACTTGTCCTCATCGGACAACGGGCGCATCTGGAAGATCAGCGCCAGGGTCAGGCGCGACTTGAGGTCGGCCAGCTTCACCGGCAGCTCACGAGGCGATGTGGAAGCGGCGATCAGCAAACGACGACCGCTGTCGCGCAGGCGGTTGAACAGGTGAAACAGCGCTTCTTCCCAATCCGCCTTGCCGGCCACCGCCTGCAAGTCGTCCAGGCACACCAGTTCGTATTGCTCAAGGTTGTCGAAGATGCCGATGCCGCGGTCCATCAACTCGGCCAGGGGCAAATACACTGCCGGCTCGCCCATCTGTTCGAAACGCAGGCACGCGGCCTGCAACAGGTGGGTACGCCCCACGCCATGCTTGCCCCACAGATAGATCAGGCTTTCAGTCCACCCGGCGTCGGCTTCGCAAAGCCGCTCCACATAGCCGAGTGCAGCGGCATTGGCGCCTGGGTAGTAATTGATAAAGGTAGCGTCATCACGCAGACGCACACCTAGGGGCAGCTGAATCGGTTTCATGCTGACTGAACGGCTCCCATCGAACCGTTAGTGGCCTCTGTGTAAAGTTTGCAAAGTTTATACCCGTGACGCCGGGTGCACAATGCAGCAGACCACAAGCAAAATCAAAGGTTTGCGTTAACTTGGCGGTTTTACGCGGATTGTTTGACGCACCACCGCCAGAAACAACAAACCCGGCCTTGGCCGGGTTTGTGACATTGCGATTACAGCTCGGGCTCATCAACGCCCGTATACACGTCCGAATCCTTGTACAAGTCGTGAACATGACGCACCAGCACCATGATCACCGCCGCCACCGGCAGCGCCAGCAGAATGCCGGTAAACCCGAACAACTCGCCACCCGCCAGGATCGCAAAGATCACCGCCACCGGGTGCAAGCCAATCCGATCCCCTACCAGCAACGGCGTCAGCACCATGCCTTCCAATGCCTGGCCGACCATGAACACCGCGACAATCCCCAGCATTGGGTAGAGGTCGCCGCCAAACTGGAACAGACCGGCCACCAGCGCCGCACCGATACCAATCACAAAGCCCATATACGGCACGATGGCTGCCAGGCCTGCGATCAAGCCGATCAACAGCCCCAGCTCCAGACCGATGGCCATCAAGCCAGCTGCGTAGATCACCCCCAGCGCCAGCATCACCAGCAACTGACCGCGAACGAATGCCCCCAGTACTTCATGGCATTCTGCAGCAAGGGAGACGATGCGTTCTTCACGGTCACGGGGCAGCAGGCTGCGGATCTTGGCCATCATGATGTCCCAATCACGCAGCAGGTAAAACGCCACCACCGGGATCAGCACCAGGTTGGTCAACCAGCCGATCAGCGCCAGGCTCGAAGCGGTTGCCTGGCTGAGCACCACCGTGACGATATCGGTGGTCTTGTCCATATGCTCGCTGATGGCCGCCTTGACCTTGTCGAACTTCCAGAACCCATCCGCCAACCCGAACTTGGACTGGGCCCACGGCATTGCCGTGTGCTGCAACCAGTCGAGCATCTGCGGCGCCAGCTCGTAGAGGCGAAACAGCTGCTTGGCCAGCATCGGCACCAGTATCAACACCAGCGCCGTGATAATCAGCGTGAACAGTGCGAACACCGTGACCACGCCCAAAGTACGCGACATACCGGCTTTTTCCAGGCGATCCACCACGGGATCGAACAGATAGGCGAGCAACAGCGCCACCAGAAACGGCGTCAGGATCGAATGCAGCAAGAACACAAAACCGCACAGCAGGACTATCCCGCCAATCCACACCCAACGACGCGTATCCGCCATAAACCACTCCATCTATTATCGACGCCCTTCTTCTATATAGAAGAAGGAGCACTATTTACCAACGAAACCGCAGTTGCGCCTGAGGCTCAGGTACAGCAGCCGGTTGCGTGCCATCGACCACAGGTTGCTGGGCCGGGGTTTCACCTGCGGGAATTTCCTGCAACTTGGCCAGGCTCAATTGGGTACGCAGCTGCTCGGCACTGCCGTTGACGCGATACACAATGCGATTGCCATCCACTAACTGCGGCTGACCGCCAAAGGGCTCCAGCAACCGGCCCAGGGCGGCGTATCGCTCCAGGTTCATGCCTTGCACTTCCAGCAGCTGCTCGCTGCTCACACCAGGCTTGACCGCAAAGCGCGGCGCCAGCTTTTGGCTGACCTCCAGCAATACAGCATCTGCCAGTGCGGCAGTATCAGCGCCTTGGACGGTGCCTTGCTCAGACTTATCGCCCAGCCACAGACGCCATTTGGCCTGCCACTGATTACCTTCCTGGCGCGCATGCACAGCCAGCAACGCATCGGCTCCGTAGCGCTCGGAGGCTGCACGCAAGGGCGCAGCGTCCGCGCTTTCCAGATTCGGTGCAGTGGCAACCACTTGCTCATCCAGGTCGCCCAGCGGCAGGCGCAACGGCAAGCCACGATGTTGCGCGGCCCGGCGCAGTGTCTGGGCAACCGCCTGGCCATCGCCGACCAGGCTGCTGCCTTCGGTGGAATCGTTCAGCCACCAACCGAGAATCGACGGCCGATTACTGCCCCAGATCGACAGGCCGGCATCACGCAAGGCGCGATCGGTGCTGACCGGGTCGAAGTCCACTTGCAGGCTCTCGGGCGGGCCCGCGTCGTAGCCATATTGGGTGATGATTTGTTGCGGGTCCTTGCGGATTGCCGCCAGGCCCGGGCCATCGGCGGCCTTGGCGTCGCCGGTGAGGCGAATCACCAGAGTCTGCACGGCGCGCTGGGTGGCCTGGTCACGCTCCTGGGGCGACTGGCTGCTGACCGGTTCGAGCACTTGATAGAGGCCATTGAGGGTTTCGGCATGACACGCCAGGCTGACCAACGACAAACAGCCCACAAAGAAGAATTTACACAGACGCATGGAAGATTCCCGAACGACAAATTTAGCGGCTGGAACAGACCGCGTGAATCGGTTTAGCCAGGCTGTGACCACAGCACCCGGCAAAACATTCACAGGGCCTCGGTAAGTTTTTGTACTGTCATAACGATAGCGGGTTCAAGGCTATACCTTAATACGCCGCTTGGCAGAGCCGATCAGCATTTTTTAACCGGCTTTTTTAATCTATATGGCCCTGCCCGTCGGCCCGAGGATGGCCGCTGCCCTTCAAGCCTGATAAAATCGCGCGCCTTCGCAGACCGTCAACGGCAGCGGCCTTTTTAAAAAGCGCCCGCCCGCTCGGTCGTTACCCCTGAATCCCCCCCTAAAGGCCTGGATCATGAGCAAGCAACCCTCCCTGAGCTACAAGGACGCCGGTGTAGACATCGACGCCGGTGAAGC
Source organism: Pseudomonas sp. B329 (assembly GCF_023127835.1). Taxonomy (NCBI): domain Bacteria; kingdom Pseudomonadati; phylum Pseudomonadota; class Gammaproteobacteria; order Pseudomonadales; family Pseudomonadaceae; genus Pseudomonas; species Pseudomonas sp. B329. The sequence continues at coordinate 225,238 of NZ_SPKP01000011.1, forward strand.
ATTGGTCGAACGCATCAAGAGCGTCGCCAAGCGCACTGCGCGCCCTGAAGTCATGGGCGGCCTGGGCGGTTTTGGCGCCCTCTGCGAAATCCCGGCCGGCTACAAGCAGCCTGTACTGGTGTCCGGCACCGACGGCGTAGGCACCAAGCTGCGCCTGGCCCTGAACCTGAACAAGCACGACAGCATCGGCATCGACCTGGTTGCCATGTGCGTCAACGACCTGGTGGTGTGCGGCGCCGAGCCGTTGTTCTTCCTCGACTACTACGCCACCGGCAAGCTCAATGTCGAAACCGCAACCCAGGTGGTCACCGGCATCGGCGCCGGCTGCGAACTGTCGGGGTGCTCGCTGGTCGGCGGCGAAACCGCTGAAATGCCAGGCATGTACGAAGGCGAAGACTACGACCTGGCCGGTTTCTGCGTCGGCGTCGTGGAAAAAGCCGAGATCATCGACGGCTCCAAAGTGGCTGCCGGCGACGCCCTGCTCGCCCTGCCATCGTCCGGCCCGCACTCCAATGGTTACTCGCTGATCCGCAAGATCATCGAAGTGTCCGGCGCCGACATCGAGAACATCCAGCTCGACGGCAAGCCTCTGACCGACCTGCTGATGGCCCCGACCCGCATTTACGTCAAGCCACTGCTCAAGCTGATCAAGGACACCGGCGCCGTCAAGGCCATGGCCCACATCACCGGCGGGGGCCTGCTGGACAACATCCCGCGCGTCCTGCCAAAAGGCGCCCAGGCAATTGTCGACGTGGCCAGCTGGCAGCGCCCGGCAGTCTTCGATTGGCTGCAAGAGAAAGGCAACGTCAACGAAACCGAGATGCACCGCGTGCTGAACTGCGGTGTGGGCATGGTCATCTGCGTGGCGCAAGAGCACGTTGAAACCGCGCTGAACGTATTGCGTGAAGCCGGCGAGCAACCTTGGGTCATCGGCCAGATCGCCACTGCTCCAGAAGGCGCAGCCCAGGTTGAACTGAAGAACCTTAAGGCGCACTGATGCCTGCAACCTGTGATGTCGTGGTGCTGCTCTCCGGCACCGGCAGTAACTTGCAGGCCCTGATCGATAGCACGCGCAGCGGCGACAGCCCGGTGCGCATCGCTGCGGTGATTTCCAACCGCAGCGACGCCTACGGCCTGCAACGCGCCAGGGATGCGGGTATCGACACCCGCTCGCTGGATCACAAGGCGTTCGACGGCCGCGAGGCCTTCGACCGCGCCCTGGTCGAACTGATCGACGCCTTCAAACCCAAGCTCGTCGTGCTTGCCGGCTTCATGCGCATCCTCAGTGCTGATTTCGTGCGGCACTACGAAGGGCGCCTGCTCAATATCCACCCTTCCCTGCTGCCCAAGTACAAAGGCATGCACACCCATCAGCGCGCCCTCGACGCCGGCGACAGCGAGCATGGCTGCAGCGTGCACTTTGTCACCGAGGAACTCGATGGCGGGCCTCTGGTCGTACAGGCAGTGGTTCCGGTAGAGTCAGGCGACTCGGCGCAGACGCTTGCGCAACGGGTTCATACCCAGGAACACAGGATTTACCCGCTGGCTGTTCGCTGGTTTGCCGAGGGACGGTTGATTCTTGGTGACCAGGGTGCATTATTGGACGGTCAGTTACTCGCGGCCAGCGGCCACTTGATTCGAACCTAGGAGATTTTATGCGTCGCGCCCTGCTCTTCGCTTTTGCGCTGTTCGCTTTGCCTGCCGTACAAGCGGCAGACCTTCACCCTTTCTCCGTCAGCTACACCGCCGACTGGAAGCAACTGCCCATGAGTGGTTCGGCTGAACGCAGCCTGACCAAAAACGGCGACGGCACCTGGACATTGAACTTCAAGGCCTCGATGATGATTGCCAGCCTGACCGAAACCAGCGTGATCCTGTTCGACAAGGACACCCTGCAACCCAAGAGCTACAGCTTCGAGCGCGGCGGTTTGGGCAAGGCCAAGAAGATCAACCTGGATTTCGACCAGGCGAACAAGAAAATCACCGGCTTTGAAAACAAGGATCCGGTCAACGTCACCCTCGAAAGCGGCATGCTCGACAAGTCCACGTATCAGCTCGCCCTTCAGCGCGACGTGGCTGCCGGCAAGAAGAGCATGAGCTACCGAGTGGCCGAAGGTACTGATGTCGATACCTATGACTTCCGTGTGATTGGCCCGGAAAAGGTTCAGACCAAGGTAGGCTCCATTGACGCGATCAAGGTTGAACGCGTACGTGATCCCTCCCAGAGCAAGCGCATCACGCAGATGTGGTTTGCCAAGGACCAGGGCGGCATTCTGGTTGCCCTGCGCCAGGTTGAGACCGACGGCAAGGAATACAACATCATGCTGCAGGATGGCACCGTTGACGGTAAGGCCGTCAAAGGCAGCTGATTGCGCTGATGAGCTGGAAGAGAGCCTCGCTGAATGCGGGGCTTTTTTTTGCCTGGAAATTTTACTGTGAAGCTTATGACGCTATCGGGAGCAAGCCCCCTCCCACAGTGGAATGCATTTCAAATGTGGGAGGGGGCTTGCTCCCGATAGCGGTGGTAGGGCCGACAAAGGTCTTATTGCTAGAAGCAAACATGAAACTTTTGTCATAAAACTCATGCCCCTGCGACCGAATGCCACGGGTTTAGCGGCCTGCGCGATTGTTGCGTTTTCTGCAATGAATTATTGCGCGCAAAATCAGTTTACTTAGCAAGCTAACAAATAATATAACAGAGACCTGCGACGACTTGCCGCAGATCAACCAGAGATTGGAGCAAGCAGATGACTGTAAAAGTAACTGAACGCGACGATGAGCATATGTCCCACGAGGCGGTAGGCCACGGGATTCACATCTGGGATGTCCATCAGCAAGACGTATTGGTCGGCATGTTTCACAACGAGAGCGATGCCCACAATTATAAAAACGAGCTTGAAACTCTCGAATTGCAACGCCAGGCGAAAAGCTCCTGAAACTCTGAAATCAAGTCGACGCCCGGCCCACGCAGCCGGGCCGTCTACATCAAAAACCGCGCTTTTCGAGCGCGGTTTTTTTGTCAAAAATTCGATATGAATTAATGTAACAAAAGCACACACAAATAATGATTCTCGATATCATTCATGCGCCTTTCATTCAGGCTCACGATTAGGGAATCAATTAGATGCACGGAAATAGCAGGAAGCCGGAAAACGCGTTACTGGAACGCTGGAGCGAAGCGCTTGCCACTGCGCAATTCCAGGCCAGCCACATCAGCCTCGACGACTTGGTCAGTACGCTGGCACCTGCCGCTGAACGTAGCTTCCAACGCCTGATCCAAGCATTGTTTCGTGAAAGCCTGCTGGACCCCAGCACCCTCATTTACGACGAACATGGGCAATGCTCGCTGACACTGCCTTGTCAGGCTCGCCTGCGCTTTGATCATTTGCGTCCTGGCCGCATGGTCAGCTGGGACCTGCGTGGCAAAGTCATCCTGTTGCGCGAAGGTCAGCCCGACCAGAAGATCCAGTTCCCATCACAGTTGTTGACGTTGCTTAACGCCAGCCTCACGTCACCTGCCGACCTGGAAGTGCTCAACCGCCTCAATGCCGAGATCGACGACAGCTTCATCAACGACACCTTGTGCCTCGCTTTCCATGAGCAATGGACGCTCAAGCTGCATGCGTCCATGGACCCAGTACATCAAGGCAACCTGCTGAGTCATCTCAAGCACGGTGCAGGCACGATCAATCCGACATCCGTACTTGAGCAGTGGGGAACATTGGGGCACCCGTGGCACCCCAACTACAAGACCAAGCTGGGCCTGGATACCAGCCAAGTCATCGACTATTCGCCGGAGTTCGAAGCACGCTTCCCCGTGCTGCTGTGCGCGCTGCATCGCCAGTTTGCCCATGTCGAAACGTTGGCCGGGACGGCGGATTACTGGCAGTGGTGGAGCAGTCACTTTCCACACGCGGCGCAGCAATTAACCGCGACACTTCAAGCACAAGGCCTTGAAGCAGGCGATTATCTGCCGGTGCCTGCCCATCCCTGGCAGGCACGTCAGGAGCTGCCCCAGCTGTTCGCCGATGCAATCGGCGACAAGCTGCTGGTGCTGACCGATATCGTCGCGTTTACCGCCCACCCCACCATGTCATTCAGGACCGTATTGCCTGACGGACGTTGCGATGCGCCCATGGTCAAACTGCCGGTGTCGCTGCGCCTGACCAGCGTGCAGCGCACCGTCTCACCGCGCTCGGCGCGCATGGGCCCACGGATCAGCCACCTGCTGCTGACCATCCTGGAGCGCGAGCCTGCGATTCAGAAAATCCTCAGCATCGTTCCCGAGCGTATCGGTGTGCATTTCAAGCCACAACCGGCCAATGACGAGCACTCCCGCCACCTGGCGGTGCTCTATCGCGACAATCCCCAGAGCCAGCTCAAGCCCGGGGAAATGGCCGTACCGGTGGGCAGCCTGTTTGCCATTGATCAACACGGCCAGCCGCTGCTGCGCCAATGGGTGCGCCTGAGCCAAGGCAAAGACGATGCGGCGGCCATGCGCGCGTTCTTCCATGAGTACGCGGCGATCAGTGTGCCGGCGCTGCTGGGCATGTATTTGCGTTACGGCGTCGCTTTCGAGGCCCATCAGCAGAACTCCTTCATGGTCATGACTGCAGATGGGCAATTGAGCCGCCTGCTGTTGCGCGATTTCGGCGATATCCGTATCGACCGCAAGACCTTGCACGCCCACGGCCTGGACGTCGAACTACACGACCCGAAGATGACGCTGTACGACGACGCAGGTTTCGTACGGGACAAACTGCTGCACACCGTATTCATGTGCCATCTGGGTGAGTTGATCCTGCTTGCTGCGCGCCACTTCGACATCCCCCAGGCGCTGCTCTGGAATGAACTGTCGGCACAGGTCAGCCAGTGTTTCGACAACCTGCGCTCACAGGTTGAACCGCAACGCTGGGCAGCCGAGCGCGAAGCACTGCTGGAGCAACCGTGGCCGGCCAAGTCGTTCATGCGCATGCGCCTGCTGGAGAGTCATGCCGATATCGTCGGACGCCTGCCCAACCCGTTGAGCGCGGCCGCCAATGCCGACTAACAACACAGCGCTGCGGCTGCTGGTGGTGATTCAGTTGGTGTCGATGGGGGCGATGGAGATGAGCGGGCCGTTTTGGCCGCTGCAAATCCAGAAGCTGCTGGGCGTCGCCAATGCCCAGTACACCGGCCTGCTGTCTTCGCTGGTATATGCCGGGCCGATGATGGCAGCGATGATCCTCACACCCATGTGGGGGAAACTGGGCGACCGTACCGGCCATAAGCCGATGATCATCCGGGCGTTGCTGGCATTGGCGGTGTGCCAGGCGCTGGCTGCGATGACGCCCGATCCGTGGTGGCTGGTGGTCATCCGCGTGGTGCAAGGTGCATTGGCCGGTTTCATTGCAGCTGCCCAAGCCTACGCGCTGGCCTGCTGCGGTGAGAGTGGACGCGGGCACATTCTTGCGCGGCTGCAATCAGCCACCGCCGTAGGCTCCCTGGCCGGGCCGGTATTGGGCGGCTGGCTGATGGACATATCCGGTTTCGCATTGCTGTGCTACAGCGCCACCGCCGTCTGCCTGTTGTGCGCGATAATCAGCGCGTTCTTGCCCAGCGATTCACCACGATCCAGACCTGCCCGCCCGTCGAAGCCTGTCGCACTGCCCAAAGGCTGGCTGGGCGCGATGTTGGGAATCATCGTATTGATCCAGGCGGCCAGGATGATGCCGCAACCGTTTTACGCCTTATATGTTGCCGAGGTTTTGCAGGCACCCGCGTGGCTGATCGGCGCCAGCTATGGCGCCAGCGCCTTGACCCTGGCACTGTCCGCGCCGTTATGGGGCCGCCTGTTCGATCGACATCAACCAGCGCATACGCTGCGCATCATCGAGTGGGTCACCTGGGCGTGCGCGCTCACACTGGCCGGCACGGCGCTGGCCAGTGAGTGGTTGGGGTTCATCGCCAGCCGGCTGCTATGGGGCGTGTGGCAGGGTGCTTTATTGCCCGTGGCCTACACGCTGATCGCCAATACCGTAGCGTCCAGCCAGCAGGGTTTCGCCCTGGGCATGGGCAACAGCGCCGCCAAAGCAGGTGCGCTGTGCGGCGCATTGATAGGCGGTATCGGCATGGGATGGGTGGGCCTGGCGCACAGCTTCTGGCTGGTCGCACTGACCTACGCATTGGCCGCCGTGAGTATCCGCGCCATCCGTTCATGTACGCGAGCGCCTGAGACATCCGATTTTTCTGTCAATACTTCTAATAACTCTGAGACAAATCCATGAACACATCGCAATTGGCCGTTCTGCTGCCGCTTCTCGGCTCGATCAGTGCCCCCGCCTGGGCCGAACAGACAGAGCCGACCAGCCTGCAGTTGCAAGCGACCGTGGTGTCGGCGACGCGCAATGAAACCAGCATCGCGCAGATTCCAGGCTCCGTGCAGGTCATCAACGAAGAACAGATCCGCCAGCAAACGGGCGCGGGGCGTCGGGTCGCAGATATCCTCGGCCAACTGGTGCCTGGCATTGCGCCTTCCAGCGGCGGCATGAGCAACTTCGGCCAAACGCTTCGCGGGCGTAATACCCTGATCCTGATCGATGGGGTTTCACAAAACGCCACGCGCGATAACTTCCGCCAGCTCAACAGCGTGGCACCGGAAAGCATCGAGCGCATCGAAGTGATCTCCGGCGCCAGCAGCGTCTACGGCGCAGGCGCATCGGGCGGCATCATCAACATCATCACCAAGCGCAACAAGGGTGAGGACCTGGCCTTCAGCAGCAAGATCGGCATGACCGCCGGCAATAACTTCAGCCACAAGGGGTTCGCTTACGAGGCGTTCCAAAGCGCTACCGGGCGCAAGGGTCCAGTGGACTGGTATCTGTCGGGCAATACCGTGCAGCGCAACGACCAGTTCGACGGTAACGGCAAGCGCATTCCCCAGGATACGTCCCAGGGCAGCAACATGGACACCGACACCTACGACCTGCAAGGTCGCTTCGGCTACGAGCTCGATGACGACAAGAAGATCAGCCTGTCGCTGCAAGACTATAAAGACGAACAAGACACCCGCTACACCAAGAACCCGCGCATCACCAGCAACGCAGTCGCGGTAAAAGGCCTGGACCTGGGCGACCAGCCCTACACCCATAACCAGGCGGTCAACCTTAACTACGCCGATAAGGATTTCTACGGCCAGGGCCTGCAGGTCGAAAGTTACTGGCGGCGGGCCGACGCCCTGTTCTTCCCGGACCTGTCCCGGGGTCGGGCAGGCGTGTCCGACAACAACAGCGTGCAGGATGTCTATGGCCTGCGTGCGGCGATCGATACGCAGATGCCGGACATCGGCCCGGCAACCGGCAACCTGGTGTGGGGGGCTGACTATGATCATGAAACCTCACGCCAGCGTGGCGACCAATACCGGGTCAATGGCCTGAGCTACAGCAAAACCGGGACCACGTTCGAACTGGGCCCGGATATTGAGACCACCACCAAAGCTATCTTTGGTCAGCTGTCCTACGACATCGATGACTGGACCTTACGCGGTGGAATACGTCGCGAGTGGATTGAGAGCAAAGTCTCCGACAGCATCGCCTACGGCGAAATCGTCCAGACCGGCAACCGCGCCACACTGCCCGGCGGCACGCTCAAATACGATGACACGCTGTATAACCTCGGGGCGGTGTATCACCTGACCGAAAACCAGGACGTGTTCGTCAACTTCAGCCAGGGCTTTTCCCTGCCGGATATCCAGCGCTTCCTGCGTGACGTGAACAGCAAATACGATATTCAGGACCTCAATGCCCAGGCTCTGAAAGTCGACAGTTACGAGCTGGGCTGGCGTGGCGACTGGGACAAGTGGCAGGCCAGTGTCACCGCGTATGAAAACACCTCGGATGTCACGCAGTTCTACGATGCCAACGACCGTGTATTGCGCCTGATCAATCAGAAAGAACGCGTGCGCGGTGCCGAAACCAGCCTGACTTATAACGTCAACGACCAGTGGTCCGTCGGCGGTACTTACGCTTACGCCAAGGGCGAGACCCAGCAGAACGGCAAATGGATCGACCTGCCCGCCACGCGTATTTCCCCCGCCAAGACCACCGCTTTTGTCGGCTATCAGCGTGACGACTACAGCCTGCGCTTGCAGGGGATGCGCCTGGCCGACTATGACGCGGCGGCCAAGGACAACAACGGTCGCGATATCCAGGGCTATACCTTGGTTGACCTGCTGGGCTCGGTAAGGCTACCGGTAGGTCGCCTCGAAGGTGCGGTGTACAACCTTACCAACCGCAACTACCAGAACATGTTCGCCCAGGCCAATGCCCGCGCACCGTACCCGAATGCCGAGGGCCGTACCTTCAGCCTGAGTTACGCAGTGGATTGGTAACCGGCTGACGCTGCACGCTTAAAACACAAACCCCGCCTTTTGGCGGGGTTTGTCGTTTCTAGCGGCTTACCACATCAGATCGTCAGGGATCTGGTAGGCGGCGTACGGATCATCCTCATCCGGCACCTGGCTTTCGGTGAGGATGTTGAGCTGCACGATGCGCTCCGGTGCACGTTCCTGAATCTTGAGCGCCGCTTCACGCGGGATAACCTCGTAGCCGCCACCGTGGTGCACGATAGCCAGAGAGCCGTTGCTCAGCTTGTTGCGCATCAAGGTGTTGACCGACAGGCGCTTGACCTTCTTGTCATCGACAAAGTTGTAGTAGTCCTCGGTGGTCAACTTGGGCAGGCGCGAGGTTTCGATCAACTGCTTGACCTGGGCGGTACGCGCCTTGGCCTCGGCTTTTTCCTGCTGCTGGCGGTTGAGCTCCTGGTCACGCTTGACCTTCTCGGCGTGTGCCTCAGCGGCCAGGCGTGCCTGGGTATCATCGACTTCGGCCTGGCCCTTGTGGACCAGACGCTGCTGCTTCTGCTTCTCTTTGCCGACCTGCTTGGCCTGCTTTTGGTTGACCAGACCTGCTTTGAGCAACTGGTCGCGAAGGGAAAGGCTCATGGTGCTTACTCACTTAGGCAGCTGCTCAACCGCAGCTGGACACATTCTTTTCCTGGCGTTTGGCTTCGCCCCACAGGGCGTCCAACTCTTCGAGGGTGCAATCTTCTATGGGTTGGTGCGTATCGCGCAATGCCTGTTCGATAAATCGGAAACGTCGTTCGAACTTGGCATTGGCACCGCGCAGTGCGGTTTCCGGGTCAACCTTGAGGTGACGGGCCAGGTTGACGGCGGCAAACAGCAGGTCACCGACTTCATCGGCAATGGCCTGCGGATCGTTATCGGCCATGGCTTCGAGCACTTCATCCAACTCTTCACGCACGTTGTCCACCACCGGCAAGGCGGCCGGCCAGTCGAAACCGACCTGGCTGGCGCGCTTTTGCAACTTGGCCGCACGGGACAACGAAGGTAAGGCGGTGGGCACATCATCGAGCAGGGAGAGTTGCTCGGGAGCGTCGGACTTTTCTGCGCGCTCCTCAGCTTTGATCTGCTCCCAGCGCTCCTTGACCTGTTCTTCGCTCAACTGCGGGATATCCAGCGGTGCGTACAGGTCGCCGGTTGGGAACACGTGAGGATGCCGGCGAATCAACTTACGGGTGATGCTGTCGATCACGCCGGCAAATTCGAAGCGCCCTTCTTCCCGCGCCAGTTGGCTGTAATACACCACTTGGAACAGCAGGTCGCCCAGCTCACCTTGCAGGTGATCGAAATCGCCGCGCTCGATGGCGTCGGCCACTTCATAGGCCTCCTCCAGCGTGTGCGGGACGATGGTCGCGTAGGTTTGCTTGATGTCCCACGGGCAGCCGTATTGCGGGTCGCGCAGGCGGTTCATCAGGTGCAGCAGGTCTTCGAGTGAATACATCGTATCTCTTTCCGCTGAAAATCCAATGTGGGAGCTGGCTTGCCTGCGATGCTCGCGACTCGGTGCTTCAGTTAAACCGAGGTGGTGCTATCGCAGGCAAGCCAGCTCCCACATGAAGCAGCTAACACAATTCAGTTCGCGTTCATCCAGCTATTCATGGGGTGCGGTTGCGCCGCGTCTCGATGATATTCGGCAACTGGGAAATCCTCCCAAGCAACCGTCCCAGTGCGTCCAACCCCGGAATCTCGATGGTCAGGGACATCAACGCCGTGTTGTCCTCTTTGTTCGAGCGGGTGTTGACCGCCAGCACGTTGATCCGCTCGTTGAGCAGCACTTGCGAGACGTCACGCAGCAAGCCGGAACGATCGTAGGCACGGATGATGATGTCCACCGGGTAAGTGAGCACCGGCACCGGCCCCCAACTGACCTGGATGATCCGCTCCGGCTCGCGCCCGCCCAGTTGCAGCACCGAGGCGCAGTCCTGGCGGTGAATGCTCACGCCACGGCCCTGGGTGATGTAGCCAACAATGGCGTCGCCCGGCAACGGCTGGCAGCAGCCGGCCATTTGCGTCATCAGGTTGCCCACGCCCTGGATCTGGATATCGCCACGCTTGCCCGGTTTGTAACCCGTGGCCTTGCGTGGGATGAGTTCCAGCTGTTCGTTGCCGCGCTCGGGCTCGACCAGTTGCTGGGCCAGGTTGACCAGTTGCGCCAGGCGCAGGTCACCGGCACCGAGGGCGGCGAACATGTCTTCGGCGATCTTCATGTTGGCCTTTTCGGCCAGCTTGTCGAAGTCCACCTGAGGCAGGCCCAGGCGCGCCAGTTCGCGTTCGAGCAGGGTCTTGCCGGCGGCGACGTTCTGGTCGCGCGCTTGAAGTTTGAACCAGTGGACGATCTTCGCCCGTGCTCGCGAGGTGGTGATATAGCCCAGGTTCGGGTTCAGCCAGTCGCGGCTCGGCGTGCCGTGCTTGCTGGTGATGATCTCGACCTGTTCACCGGTTTGCAGGCTGTAGTTGAGCGGCACGATGCGCCCGTTGATCTTGGCGCCCCGGCAGTTATGGCCGATTTCGGTGTGCACGCGGTAGGCAAAATCCAGCGGCGTGGCGCCCTTGGGCAAGTCGATGGCATGGCCGTCGGGGGTGAAGATATAGACCCGGTCCGGCTCGATATCCACCCGCAGCTGTTCGGCCAGCCCGCCGATGTCGCCGAGTTCTTCGTGCCATTCCAGCACTTGGCGCAGCCAGGAGATTTTCTCTTCGTACTGGTTGGACCCGGCCTTGACGTCGGTGCCCTTGTAGCGCCAGTGCGCGCACACGCCCAGCTCGGCCTCCTCGTGCATCGCGTGGGTGCGGATCTGCACTTCCAGCACCTTGCCTTCAGGGCCGATCACCGCGGTGTGCAGCGAGCGGTAGCCATTTTCCTTGGGGTTGGCGATGTAGTCGTCGAACTCCTTGGGGATGTGGCGCCACAGGGTGTGAACGATCCCCAGCGCGGTGTAGCAATCGCGCATTTCCGGCACCAGCACGCGCACCGCCCGCACGTCATAGATCTGGCTGAAGGCCAGGCCCTTGCGCTGCATTTTGCGCCAGATCGAGTAGATGTGCTTGGCGCGGCCGCTGATGTCGGCGTCTACGCCAGTTGCCTGCAGCTCGGAACGCAGCTGGCCCATCACGTCGCTGATAAAGCGCTCGCGATCCAGGCGCCGCTCGTGCAGCAACGTGGCGATCTGTTTGTATTGGTCCGGCTCCAGGTAGCGAAAGGACAGGTCCTCCAGCTCCCACTTGATGTGGCCGATGCCCAGGCGGTGGGCCAGCGGCGCGTAGATGTCGAAGACTTCGCGGGCGACGCGGTTGCGCTTTTCGTCGTCGGCGGTCTTCACCGCACGGATCGCGCAGGTACGCTCGGCCAGCTTGATCAGGGCGACGCGCACGTCGTCGACCATCGCCACCAGCATCTTGCGCAGGTTTTCCACCTGGCCCTGGGTGCCCAGCACCATCGACTGGCGCGGGCTGAGGCTGGCACTGATGGCCGCCATGCGCAGCACGCCGTCGATCAGCTTGGTCACCACCGAGCCGAAGCGCTGGCCAACGGTTGCCAACGGAATATGCCCCTCGCGCACGCCGCGATACAGCACGGCGGCGATCAGCGAATCCTGATCCAGCTTGAGATCGGCGAGGATCTCGGCGATTTCCAACCCGGTGCGAAAGCTTGAAGTGCCTTCGGCCCACAGGTTCTTGGCCGCATTGTCTTGCTGCTCAGACTCACGAGCGAACTCGCAGGCTGCTTTCAAGGCTTCACGGTCCAGTGCCGGGTCGACACTGACGGCATGATCCAGCCATGCCTCGAGATTGATACTGCCGTCGGTGTTGATCGGCTGGTGTGCTCTCACCTGTACCATCTTGCTTACCTTCCCTACGACGCACCTTTGATGCGCCAAAATCATCGCCGACTTTTACTGCGAGCTCCGTAGCAGTACCAAGGCCTTGGAGAACGCAGGCCAGTCGGATTAAACGGGCATCCTAGCCCGCTTCAAATAACGCCATGGCCTCGACATGCGCAGTCTGCGGAAACATGTCGAGAATCCCGGCACGCTTTAGCCGGTAGCCTTGCTTGACCAACTCAACCGTGTCCCGCGCCAGCGTAGCTGGGTTACAGGACACATACACCAGGCGCTTGGCTCCAAGGGTGGCGAGCTTGCGCACAACCTCTTGGGCACCATCGCGGGGTGGGTCCAAGAGTACCGCAGAAAAGCCCTGTTTGGCCCATGGCGCGTCAGTCAAAGGCTGAGACAGGTCGGCCTGAAAGAACTGCACGTTAGGCAAATGGTTGCTCGCGGCATTGAGTGCCGCACGGTCCACCATGGTCTGCACACCCTCTACCGCCACCACTTCGCGCACCTGGCGCGCCAGCGGCAAGGCGAAGTTGCCAAGGCCGCAAAACAGGTCCAACACCCGTTCGTCGGCTTGTGGCGCCAGCCACTCCAATGCCTGGGCAACCATCGCCTGATTGACCCCGGCGTTGACCTGCACAAAATCTCCCGGCCGATAAGCCAGTTCCAGATTCCAGGCATCCAGGCGAAACCCCAGGGCCTGGTCGGGCTCGGCAGGTTCCGGCTGGCCCTCGCCATGCAGCCACAATTGGGCCTCATGGAAGGTACAGAATTCTTTAAGGATCAGCAGGTCTGCTTCGGACAGCGGTGCCATATGCCGCAGCAAAACGGCGATGGACGAACCACTGAACAGCTCCACATGCCCCAGCGCCTGCGGTTTGCTCAGGCGACGCAGCATATTCGGCAAGCGCTGCATGATCGGTTGCAAGGCTTGTACCAGCACCGGGCAATCGTCGATAGCGACGATGTCCTGACTGGCCACGGCGCGAAAACCCACTTCGAGTTTCTTCGCCTTGGCGTCCCAACGTACGGCCACACGGGCGCGACGCCGGTAACCGAACTCCGGCCCGCTCAACGGCGGCGCCCACTCTTGCGGTTCGACACCTGCCACCCGCGACAACTGCTCGGCGAGCATGCGCTGTTTCAAGGCAAGTTGCTGGTCATGGGGCAGATGCTGCACGCTGCAACCGCCGCAGCGGCCAACGTGGGCGCAGGGTGCCGGGCGCCGTAGCTCACTGGCCTTGAACACCCGCTCGGTGCGGGCCTCAACCACTTTGCCGTGGGCGCCCAACACCCGCGCTTCGACTTCTTCGCCGGCCAGCGCACCATTCACAAACCAGGTGCGGCCTTCAAAGAACACAATGCCACGGCCATCATTGGCCAGGCGCTCGATGGTCAGGCGCTGTTTCTTGCCCACAGGGATCTGCGGGGCCCGGCTGCCGCCTGTCGGCTGGAAGCGCAGGCCTCTCTCGTGCTTGGCCATCAGTTGGGTTCGTCGAAGATGCCGGTCGACAGGTAGCGGTCGCCTCGGTCACAGATGATCGCGACGATCACCGCGTTTTCCACTTCTTTGGACAAGCGCAACATACCGGCCACAGCGCCGCCGGAGGACACGCCGCAGAAGATGCCTTCTTCACGGGCCAGACGGCGCGTAGTGTCTTCGGCTTCGCGCTGGGCCATGTCGATGATGCGGTCTACTCGCGTCGCGTTGTAGATCTTCGGCAAGTACTCTTCGGGCCAGCGGCGGATACCGGGGATGGCCGCGCCTTCCATCGGTTGCAGACCGACGATCTGGATCGCAGGGTTCTGCTCCTTCAGGTAGCGCGAGTTGCCCATGATGGTGCCGGTGGTGCCCATGGAACTGACGAAATGGGTAATGGTGCCCTGGGTCTGGCGCCAGATTTCCGGGCCGGTGCTGGTGTAGTGCGCCTCGGGATTGTCACCGTTGGCGAACTGGTCCAGCACCACGCCACGGCCTTCGGCGGCCATACGCTCGGCGAGGTCACGGGCGCCCTCCATGCCTTCTTCCTGGGTGACCAGGATCAGCTGGGCACCGTAAGCGGTCATCGCCGCCTTGCGCTCGGCACTGCCGTTGTCGGGCATGATCAGCACCATCTTGTAGCCTTTGATCGCGGCGGCCATGGCCAGGGCGATCCCGGTGTTACCCGAGGTGGCTTCAATCAGGGTGTCGCCTGGCTTGATCTGCCCGCGCAACTCGGCGCGGGCGATCATCGACAGCGCCGGGCGGTCCTTGACGGAGCCGGCCGGGTTGTTGCCTTCGAGTTTGAGCAACAGGGTATTGCTGGTTTCACCCGCCATGCGTTGCAAGCGGACCAGGGGCGTGTTGCCGACGCAATCGGCGATTGTGGGGTACTGCAAGGTCATGGCGTATTCGCAATCCAGACTGCGGGGGCGGACATCATACCGGGAAAGGCCGGCGGGCCATATCACGCAAAGTGCGGTGCTTATGGCTTAAAGGCATAAGCCATTAAAGTGTTGACTGTGAGGGCTCCATCGGGGGCAAGCCCCCTCCCACATTGGACCGCATTTTTATGCAGGAACGCGATCGACTGTGGGAGGGGGCTTGCTCCCGATGGGCGCGCCTCGTCAAACCTGCTAATCCTTCTGCCCTTCACCATGATTTCTCTGGAATACCTCATCCCCCATCGCAGCAATCTGCCCTTCGATCAGCGCTTCAAAGGGTTTGAGCAGCGGCTCGAACGATAGTGGAGCTTCCAATACCTGCAACGCTTGCGTGATTGCTTCAACCGTCGACAAGGCACCAGGCCCCGGCGCCTTGCGCAAGCGATAGCGGGAAACGCCGCCTAGGGCCAATGTCACCCGGGGCAACGCCGCCAGCAAAGGGTTGAGGTGCAACAGCTTGCGCGCCTTGCGCCAGGTGCCATCGGGAACCACCAATAACAATGGCTGATCGTCAGGTGCATAAGCGCGCAGCGGCTCGGCGTCATCCGCCGGAAACAACAGCCGCGCCCGATAACCAGGCGGGTTTAATAACGTCGCCAGATCATCAAACACCTCCCCCACCACCAACTGCGCATTATTCAAGCCCAACGCCGCCAACCTCGCGGTATTGAGCGCATGGCCGACCTCGCTCGGGTGCTGCAACAGCAACACGCGAGTGCGGCTGTCGAGGGTCGGGATCAGTGCACAGAGGCAATGAGTGGTCGGCCGCAAGCATTGCGGGCATTGGGGTCTGGACATGGTTTTTTCAGGCCTGGTTAAGCTGGGTCTTGAGCAAGTCGCGGAAGGTCTGGATCAGCGGTTCACGGCTACGACCACGGCGCATGATCATCGAGAACGGCGCCTGGTAGCCGAAGGTCGCCGGCAGTAACACGCGCAGGTCACCCTTGTCGGCCCAGGCCTGGGCGTAGTGTTCGGGCAGGTAACCGATGTAGGCGCCGGACAATACCAGGATCAACTGCGCTTCCATACTTTCCACGGTCGCGGCGCTGTGTTTGAAGCCGTGGCGCGCCAGTTCGGCCTGGCTCCAGTAGCCGCGGCCGACCATACGTTGCTGAGTGATGACCTGTTCGGGAATACGCCGCTCGCTGAACAGCGGGTGCCGGTTGCTGCAATACAGCCAGTGCTGTTCGCGGTACAGCGGCATATAGATCAGCCCGCTCATACGGTTGGAGAACGCACCGATTGCCAGGTCCAGGCGGTTGTCCTGTACGCCCAGTTGCAGTTCGTAGGGGCTCATCACCGACAGATTCAGGTGAACCGCCGGATGTTCCAGGCTGTAGGCGCCAATCACTTCGGCGAATGGCAGGGCCTTGTCGCTGACGGTGGAATCAAGCACGCCCAGCTTGAGCGTGCCGCGCAACTCGCCTTTGAGCGCGGCGGCGTATTGCTCGAAGCCCTCGAGCTCGCCCAACAGGCGCAGGGTTTCCTGATGAAACAGCTCGCCTTTGCTGGTCAGGCTGAAGCCGCCACGTCCTCGATGGCACAGCACCAGGCCCAGCGCGGATTCGAGTTGGCTCATATACGTGCTGATGGCCGACGTCGACAGGTTGAGTTCGTGCTGGGCATTGGCGAACCCCTGGTGGCGCACGACGCTGACGAAGATGCGCAGGAGTTTCAGGTCGGGCAAGGCGTTGGCCATGGTCGGTTCCGGACAGGGATGCATGCAGTCTACCTCCCTGCATTAGTTTAGAAAAATCTGAACTAAGTATTTGCCCCTGCCGATTCTTCCTGCCCCGGGCTTTTCGCAGAATCGGCCATCAATAAACAAAACAACGATGAGGCAATCCCGTGGACAAGATTTTCCACCAACCACTGGGCGGCAACGAAATGCCGCGCTTCGCCGGCATCGCCACCATGATGCGTCTTCCCCACCTGCAAACGGCCAAGGGTCTGGACGCTGCCTTTATCGGCGTGCCCCTGGATATCGGCACCTCGCTGCGCGCCGGCACACGCTTCGGGCCTCGGGAAATCCGCGCCGAGTCGGTGATGATCCGCCCCTACAACATGGCCACCGGGGCGGCACCGTTCGACTCACTGTCAGTGGCCGACATCGGCGACGTGGCGATCAACACCTTCAACCTGCTCGACGCCGTGCGCATCATCGAAGAGGCCTACGATGAAATCCTCGAGCACGACGTGATCCCCCTGACCCTGGGCGGCGACCACACCATCACCCTGCCGATCCTGCGGGCGATCCACAAGAAACACGGCAAGGTCGGGCTGGTGCACATCGATGCCCATGCCGACGTCAACGACCATATGTTCGGCGAAAAAATCGCCCACGGCACCACCTTCCGCCGCGCCGTGGAAGAAGGGTTGCTCGATTGCGACCGCGTGGTGCAGATCGGCCTGCGTGCCCAGGGCTACACCGCCGAAGACTTCAACTGGAGCCGCAAGCAAGGCTTTCGCGTGGTCCAGGCCGAAGAATGCTGGCACCACTCCCTGGCCCCGTTGATGGCCCAAGTGCGGGAGAAAGTCGGCGGCGGCCCGGTGTACCTCAGCTTCGATATCGACGGCATCGATCCCGCCTGGGCACCCGGCACCGGCACCCCGGAAATCGGCGGGCTGACCACCATCCAGGCGATCGAGATCATCCGTGGCTGCCAGGGCCTGGACCTGATTGGTTGTGATCTGGTGGAAGTTTCGCCGCCCTATGACACCACCGGCAACACCTCGCTGCTGGGCGCCAACTTGCTGTACGAGATGCTCTGCGTATTGCCTGGCGTCGCGCATCGCTGATGCCTTCACGATAACAATCAAGGGGATCGCGCAGATCCCCGTCCAACGATATACCTGACCTTCGCTCGCGTGTTGACCGAGCCGGCTGCCGCTTGATCGCCCATAAAAAAGATAATCGGAGAATCACCGTCATGGCTTTGGATTTATTCGTCGTACTCATCTACGCCGCCGGTATGCTCGTGCTTGGCTACTACGGTATGCGCCGCGCCAAAACCCACGAAGACTATCTGGTGGCGGGCCGTAACCTCGGCCCATCGCTGTACATGGGCACCATGGCCGCCACGGTATTGGGCGGCGCCTCCACCGTCGGCACCGTGCGCTTGGGTTATGTGCACGGCATTTCAGGTTTCTGGCTGTGCGCCGCGCTGGGCGCCGGGATCATTGCGCTGAACCTGTTCCTGGCCAAGCCGCTGCTGAAGCTGAAAATCTTCACCGTGACCCAGGTCCTGGAAAAACGCTACAACCCCATGGCGCGCCAGGCCAGCGCGGTGATCATGCTGGCCTATGCACTGATGATCGGCGTGACCTCGATCCTGGCCATCGGCACCGTATTGCAAGTGCTGTTCGACTTGCCGTTCTGGATGTCGGTGCTGGTAGGCGGCGGTGTGGTGGTGGTGTATTCAACCATCGGTGGCATGTGGTCGCTGACCCTGACCGATATCGTGCAATTTGTGATCAAGACCATCGGCCTGATGTTCATCCTGCTGCCGATCTGCCTGTACCGCGTCGGCGGCTGGGATGAACTGGTGGCCAAGCTGCCGGCGTCGAACTTCAGCTTTACCGCGATCGGTTGGGACACGATCATCACTTACTTCATGATCTACTTCTTCGGCATCCTGATCGGCCAGGATATCTGGCAGCGAGTATTCACCGCCCGTGATGAAAAGGTCGCCCAGTACGCGGGCACTTTCGCCGGTTTCTACTGCATTCTCTACGGCCTGGCCTGCGCCCTGATTGGCATGGCGGCTCACGTGCTGATCCCGGACCTGGATAACGTCAACAATGCCTTTGCCGCCATCGTCAAAGCCTCGTTACCGGACGGTATTCGTGGCCTGGTGATTGCGGCTGCCCTGGCGGCGATGATGTCCACCGCCAGCGCCGGCCTGCTCGCTGCGTCCACCGTGTTGACCGAAGACCTGCTGCCACGGCTGCGCGGTGGCAAGCAATCGAGCCTGGGCATCAACCGCGTGTTCACCCTGATGACCGGTGTTGCCGTATTGGGCATCGCACTGGTGGTGAATGACGTGATCAGCGCGCTGACCCTGGCCTATAACCTGTTGGTGGGCGGTATGTTGGTACCTCTGATTGGCGCGATATTCTGGAAGCGAGCCACCACCTCGGGCGCGATCACGTCCATGGCGCTGGGTTTCGTAACCGCGCTGGTGTTTATGTTCAAGGATGGGTTGGATGCAAACACACCGATTTACTGCAGCCTGGCGGTAGCCCTGGTGAGTTTTGTGCTGGTGAGTGTGTTGTCGCGCAAACCGGATACCGTGGCGGCTCGGGCGGCTTGAGCGATTAGGATAATTTCTTCAGCGGGTGCGACGTTGGTGTTCGCACCCGTTTTTTTTGCCCTGCACAAAATAATTGTGGGAGCGGACTTGCTCGCGAATGCGGTGTGTCATTCAACCATTTACCGGCTGATGCACCGTATTCGCGAGCAAGTCCGCTCCCACATTTCCCATATTGTTTGGGCCTGATACTCAGCGGCGACGGGGCCGGCGCTGCTCATCGTCCGTGCGGATCGGCACCGGTTGCAGCGGGGGCTCGATCAAGCCCAGCGCAACGCCAAGATCGTGGAGCCAGTTTTGGATTTTCTCTTTCATGGTTGCCCCCTTTGAGGGTAGTGCTGGTCGGCGTGAGTTTTGTCGCCGTTTCCTACAGAGATAGTAGCCCTAAGTCCTAGGTAATGCTTGAACGAAACCACAACTAACTATTACTGGATTGATCCAAATCCTGACGAATCGCTCAAGCGATGGCGCGCGTATCTGCCAGGCTTGCCGGGCTGCCTTCGTGCTGCAGGTCGATCCATGCATTGAGGTTAGCGCCGAGCATACCCTTTCGCCACATCAGCCAGGTGGTCGCAGTGGCAAAAGGCCCGGTCAGCGGATGAACGGACACGCTGTCCTTGCCTGGCAGGCTGTCGAGCATCGATTGCGACATCAACGCCACCCCCGAACCGGCGATCACACACGCGAGCATCCCTTGATAGGACTCGATCTCGATAGCCCGCCCCATGGCCACATGCTCGTGGGAAAACCAGGTTTCCAGGCGCGTGCGATAGGCGCAGCTGCGTCGGAACGTGAACACAGATCGCCCGGCAACGTCCTGGGGCCCGCGCACCGGTGGGTGATCGGCTTCGCAAATCAATACCAGGCGCTCTTCGCACAACGGTACGCCATCCAGGGTCGCGATGGTCAGCGGACCGTCCACAAACGCTGCGTCCAGCCGTCCGGTAATCAAACCTTCCAGCAGCTCCCCGCTGGGCGCCGACTGCACTTGCAGGTTCACCATGGGGTAAGTCCTGTGATAGCGCGCCAGCAGCTTGGGCAAATGCACCGCGGCGGTGCTGTACATGCTGCCCAGCACAAAATCACCAGCCGGTTGCCCGCCTTGTACGGCGCTGTGAGCTTCGTCATGCAGCGCCAGCAGCCGAGTGCTGTAGTCCAGCAGCACTTTACCCGCAGGAGAAAGCTGCAACCGCTGGCGCTCACGCACAAACAGCTCGACTCCCAGTTGCTCCTCCATCTGCTTGAGGCGGGTCGACAAGTTCGATGGCACGCGGTGCAAACGTTCAGCGGCGCGGGTGATGGAGCCCTCTTCCGCCACGGCCTGGAAAATCCGCAATTGACTGAACTCCATACCTTTCTCCAAAACTGAACAAGTTACTCACTATTATTCAATTTTACAGAAAGTCAATCCGCCTTAGCCTACAAGTCATTCGCTTTCCTGAAGGAAACCTAAGCATGTCACCGCAGATTCGTTTACTCGCCAGCTTTATCGCCCTGATGATGGCCATGGGCATTGGCCGCTTCGCCCTGACCCCGCAAATGCCGCATTTACTCAGCGAAGGTCAGGTCGACCTGGCGGATGCCGGGCTGATCGCGGCCGCCAATTACTTGGGCTACTGTGTGGGCGCGGTGGATTCGATCTTTGCTCGCAGCCATCATCATGTACGCGGCCGCCTTTATGGCGGGTTGTGGCTCTGCGTCCTGCTGACGCTGGCGTCGTACTGGGCCCATGGGTTCTGGCCGCACTTGCTGTTGCGCTTCGGAACCGGCGTGGCCAGCGCCTGGGCTCTGGTGATGATTACCAGCCTGAGCCAGCCGCTGGCGATCGCCGCCGGCCGGCCGCGTCTGGGTGCGCTGGTATTTGCCGGGCCGGGACTTGGGATCGCGCTGACGGGGCTGCTGGCGCTGGGCTCGAACTTGCTGGGGCAAGGCTCCGCCATGCTGTGGCTGGTCTACGGCATCGTTGCCCTGGTGATGCTGCTGGCGATCCTGCCCTTTTTACCCAAGCCAACCCTCACGGCGCATGCTGAAACCCGTGCAAGCAACAACGGCAGCATCGCGCATCTGTGCTGGATCTATTTCCTGTTCGGCCTGGGCTACATCATCCCCGCGACCTTTCTGTCGCAGATGGCCAACGCACAGTTCAACGGAGCCTGGCAGGCCGATCTGTTCTGGCCCTGCTTCGGCCTGGCTGCCGCTGTAGGTGTGGTGGTGGCAAGTCTGCGCCGCAAGAGCCCGGACACCACGCGCCGATGGCTGATGGTGACCTTGTGGCTGCAAGCGGCCGGGGTCTTCGCCTGCCTGCTCGGTAACAGTTGGGGCCTTGCGCTGGGCGTGTTGTTGTGCGGCGCGCCCTTCCTGGCCTGCATGCAACTGGTAATGGCGCGCCTGCGCGAGGTTGCACCCAACGGCTACCAACGCAGCACAGGGCTACTGACCGCCAGCTTTGCCATCGGCCAACTGAGCGGTCCGCTACTGGCCTCGATGAGCAGTCACCTCAGTGGTGGTCTGCACCCGGCGTTGATCGTCGCCGGTGCCGGGTTGTTGGTGGCAGGCTCGGTCTTGATCAACCGCCAACTACCGATGCACACGCCGTGCACACAGGTGGCCGACGGTGCAGCACAGGGCGGTTAAACAGGTGCCCCACGCCATGTCCATCACCGCGAGCCCGGCGGACCAGCCCTGAAGCGTGGCCCAATTGCTCAAATCATAAGTGCCATAGGCCACCAGGCCCAGCAGTGCGCCCAACCGCGCAGCACGTTGCCAACTGGCACTGGGCAAGACCACGAACACCACACAACCGAGGACATACAGCAAATAGAACAACACCGCAGGCAAAAGGCGCGGCTGATCAAGCATCAGCGGGCCGAGCAGGGATTTGTAGGTGGGGCCCATCAACACGCCGAGCCAGAGGCCGTCGAGGACCAGGAAGGTAAACAAGGTGCCGAGGTAGGCGAAGAGTGGTTTCTTGGACATGACACGAGCCTTTGTAGGAGCGAGCTTGCTCGCGAAAAACGTACATCCAACGCCACACTGCGCCTGGAATATTTTCGCGAGCACGCTCGCTCCTACAAAGAGCCAGGCGCGATCAGCTTAGTTCAATGCGGTCAGCGTGAATCACGATCTGGCCTTGCTTGTAGAGCGCACCAATGGCCTTTTTAAAGTTGCCTTTGCTGACGCCGAACAAGTTGCTGATCACCGCCGGATCGCTTTTGTCGCTGACCGGCAGGGTGCCGTTGTTGTCACGCAACTTGGCGAGGATCTTGGAGTTGAGGCTGGAGGCCGCTTCCTGGCCGACCGGTTGCAGGCTCAGGCTGATGTTGCCATCGGCGCGAATCTCCTTGATGAAGCCTTTTTCTTCCTTGCCCGGGCGCAGGAACTTGAACACTTCGTTCTTGTGGATCAGGCCCCAGTGCTTGTTGTTGATGATTGCCTTGAAACCCATGTCCGTGGCTTCAGCCACCAACAGATCGACTTCCTGGCCCACCTGGTAGTTGGCTGGCGTCTTGTCCAGGTAACGGTCAAGACGTGCGGTGGCGGTGATGCGCTTGGTGTGCTTGTCGAGGTAGACGTGCACCACGCAATATTCACCCGCCGTCAGCTGGCGCTTTTCTTCCGAATACGGCAGCAGCAGATCCTTTGGCAGGCCCCAGTCGAGGAACACCCCGATACTGTTGACTTCCACAACTTTCAAACTGGCAAATTCGCCGACTTGAACTTTGGGTTTTTCAGTGGTGGCGATAAGTTTGTCATCGCTGTCCAAGTAAATGAAAACATTGAGCCAGTCTTCATCTTCACTGGGAATATCTTTAGGGATATACCGATTAGGCAAGAGGATTTCGCCGTCTTGCGCACCATCGAGGTACAAACCAAAGTTAGTGTGCTTGACCACTTGCAAGCTGTTGTAGCGCCCGACTAAAGCCATTTCCAATACCCTCATTGCGTGGGCGGCATTCTACCCGAGTTGGGCCCTGCACGCGCGCGCGCCTGAAAAATCGCGGGCTGGCATGGCGTTCTACTGGCATCGCCCCGCTCGTCTGATCAATCGGTTGAATTTTTCCGGGCCGCCAACCTCGCACACACCCATGGTTTCGAGCTAAAACAGTAAGTTAGCGGCTTATTTCATCATTAAACCTGGGCTCTTTCCCTGCCTGGCCTATATTCTCAGGGGATATTTGCCAAGCAATTGTCAAGTATTTCCTGTACGATGCCTGGCCAAGTTAATTCTCTACAGGTTAGTGGCCGCCATGCGTGTAAAAGCATCCAACAGCAAAGCAAAGCCAGCTCCCGCCGTTGAAACCAGCGAATCGATCAACAGCCAGATTGCTGCTTTCCTCAAGTCCGGCGGCGAAATCCAGCAAATTGCCAAGGGCGTGAGCGGCCAGACTTTCGGCCCGTCCAAGCAGATCAGCCTGGGCAAGAAGTAATCGTCCTACCCGCGCACTGCATCTGGTCCCTAAGCGTCTTGCCTTCAAGGCGCTAGGACTAGAGTTGGAAACACCCTCGTACACCCTTCAATATTAAGCTAATCGACGAACGGGCCTCAATGCCTGGCATTCGCCGGTATCCTTGCACACGTCTAGCACGGGCATCTGCTCGAACCCATCCGTTACTGCTCCTCGCTTTTCATGGAGTGAAGCATGCTTAAACGCTGTATTTTCCTGGTCAGCATTCTGATCGCCAGCCCTTTGGCCGAAGCGCAGATTTTTCAGCGTGAACTGGGCGACTTCGACCTGAAATTGGGCACTACCCCCAGCCGTAGCATGGCCCAGGGCCTGGTCAAGCCCACCTCCCCTGGCAGTGACTCGTTCCACGGAGGCCTGGACCTTACCCACGACAGCGGCCTGTATTTCGGCCAGTTTTCACCGAATATGGGCCTGTCGTCGGCCAACAATCTCGAAGTTGACTCCTACCTGGGTTTCAAACGCCCTTTCGACCAGACCCTGGGCTATGAAGTGGGCTTGATTCACTACAGCTACCCCAAGGTCAGCCCCCTCGACAGCCAGGAGTTCTACGGCGGCCTGAACCTGTTGGGCAACCGCTTCGGCGTGTCCTTCAGCAACGACCCCGACCGCCAGGACAGCACCCTGTTCGCCGACCTCGGCGGCACCCAGCCCTTCGGTATCGGCGTCAGCATGAAATACACCACCCACCAATTGGGCACACCGGTGTCGGTGGAAAACGGCGCCATCAGCAGTTTCAGCGACTGGTCGGTGCAATTCTCCCGGGCCTGGAAAGGCATCGACCTGGATCTGATCTACAGCGACTCCAGCCTCAGCGGCGGAGAGTGCTCGGCCTACTCCGGACACAACTCGCAATGCGACGGCCTCTTGACCTTGAAGGCCGTCCGGCCGTTTTATTGATGGGCTGAACTGTCGCACCCCGCGCAGGTTCACATGCATTAACCCCATCTGTGCAAGGACTCGCCCATGTTGCGCCGGCTCAAACTCCTGATGGTACTGCTGACCCTGAGCCTGGTGCTCGCCGGCTGCAATCGCGTGGGCCTGGCCTACCGTAATCTCGACGTGATCATCCCCTGGACCCTCAACGACTACCTGGATATGAATGCAGGGCAGAAGAGCTGGTTCAACGACACCCTCAAGGAACACCTGGCCTGGCATTGCACCACGCAATTGCCGGGCTACCTGGACTGGCTCGACCGCCTGCAGCAGATGGTCGACAGCCAGCAAATCACTGACGCCGCGCTGCAAACCCGAACCGTGGAAGCCAAGCAGGCGATTGCCGAGATCGCGCGGGAGATCACCCCGTCCGCCGTGCAGTTGCTGCAGGGTCTGGATGATCAACAGGTCAAGGACATGAGCGACGCCCTGGCCAAAGACCTGCGCAAACGCCAGGATGAATACCTCAAACCGCCGCTGGCCCAGCAGATCAAGGAACGCGCCCAGCGCATGAGCAAGCGCCTGGATGCCTGGATCGGCCCGCTGAGCGCCAGCCAGCAAAACCGTGTAACGGCGTGGTCCAACGCTTTGGGCGAACAGAACCAGGCGTGGATCGGCAACCGCGCCCATTGGCAGGCGCAGTTTATCGAGGCCGTTGAACACCGCCACGACGCCGACTTCCCGCAGAAAATGCAACGTTTGCTGGTGGACAGGGAGAGCCTATGGACGCCTGAATACCGCGCTGCCTATGCCCAGACCGAAGCGGCGGCGCGCAGTCTGATCGTGGACCTGATGGCTGAGAGCACCGAGCAACAACGTCAGAAGCTGAGGCAAAAAATCGACGGCGTACGAGGCGATTTCAAAGCGCTTAAATGCCTCAAAGCCGGCGCAAATCAATAGGGAGGGGAGCAGGGCTCCCACCCACATTGGATTCAGGGGTTAGATAGCGCCACCGGCAATCGCAGCTTTGGAAGAGACTTGATCGAAGGTCGCCTCCTCCAGCGCGTCCTCCTGCTCGTTCATCACTTGACGGGGGTGCTCATGGCCAGGAATCGAGCTGTCGATCAACGCCAACAGGCTTGCACCGCGCGCGGTCAAGATGAAGTTTTCACCATTGCCGCCTTCCTCTTCGGGACGCGACTCAATAAACCCGCGCTTGAACAACAACGCCTCGTAGTCCGCAGCGGTTTTTTTCAGCGCGTCCAGGTTCCCGGTGTCCTCGCCAGCCGTAGCCTTATCAGCGGCTTCCTGCTCGGCGTATTTACGCGGGGCGAAGCTGCCCTCGCCGTTCTGCACTTCGTGCAGCAGACGTTCGATCAGATCCCAGTTGTAAGTCGTCATCCTGATTCCTCCTGCAGGCCGATGAAAAATTAGCCCGTCATAGGTAGTGACACGTGGGGGCACTGGCCGTTCACCCGGATAGACGGGCGTCATTTCTCTGAACTTTCCAGACGTTCGCCGCCTCAACTGCTTATACCGCCAAGGAGGTCCGACCATGAAAACCCTGATGAACCTGGCGATTGCCGCCACACTGTTGAGCGCCCTGCCCGCCTGGGCTTGCACGCCTGAAGAGGCCACGGCCAAACGCGAAGAACTGGCCAAGCAAGTGACCCAGCTAACGGAACAGAATCCGCTGAAGGCCAAGGAGATGAATGCCCAATTGCAGAAAATGGACCTGGACACCGAAAGCGCCGAGTTTCCCGACAAATGCCAACTGATCGACGCAAGGCTCAAAGAACTGAAAGAAGCCGCCTCCAAAGCCAAAAACTGATGGCGAAAAAAAACCGAACATTGTCCGGTTTTTTTCTGCCTGGCTGCTTATTCGGCAGCCGGTGCTTCTGGCTTGCGGCGCTTGAGCGGCGCCATGCCGTCCTTGCTGACGAGCGACAGGTTGTCGGTCTTCGGCCGGTTGGCGATCTTGCGCTTGGTCGGCGATTTGGCGCCGGTTTTCTTTTTGTCGCCCTTGGCGTCGGTCTTTTTCTTCTTCACGCCAACGGCCTTGCCCGACGCCTTGACCTTCTTCGGCCCGGTGTAAGTGCCTTTGACTTCCTTGATGGTACGGCGCTCGAACGACTGCTTGAGGTAGCGTTCGATGCTCGACATCAGGTTCCAGTCGCCGTGGCAGATCAGCGAGATGGCCAGGCCATCGTTGCCGGCACGCCCGGTGCGGCCGATACGGTGCACGTATTCGTCGCCGCTGCGGGGCATGTCGAAGTTGATCACCAGGTCCAGGCCATCAACGTCCAGGCCACGCGCAGCGACGTCGGTGGCTACCAGGATCTTCACGCCGCCCGCCTTGAGACGGTCGATGGCCAGCTTGCGGTCCTTCTGGTCTTTCTCGCCGTGCAGCACGAACGCCTTGTATTCCTGCGCGACCAGACGCCCGTAGATACGGTCGGCGGCGGCACGGGTGTTGGTGAACACGATGGCCTTCTGGTAGGTCTCGTTGGTCAGCAACCAGTTGAGGATCTGTTCTTTGTGCACGTTATGGTCAGCGGTCACGATCTGCTGACGCGTGGTTGCGTTCAGGTCACTGACGTTGTTGACCTGCAAGTGCTCAGGGTTGTTCAGCACCTTGGCAACCATGTCGCGCAGGGTTGAACCGCCGGTGGTGGCGGAGAACAACATGGTCTGCTGGCGATTGACGCATTCAGCAACCAGGCGCTGCACGTCATCGGCAAAGCCCATGTCGAGCATACGGTCGGCTTCGTCGAGCACCAGTACTTCGACTTCCTTGAGGTCGAGGTTGCCGGCATTGAGTTGCTCGATCATGCGCCCCGGGGTACCGATCAGGATGTCCGGCACCTTGCGCAGCATGGCAGCCTGGACCTTGAAGTCTTCGCCGCCGGTAATGATGCCGGACTTGATGAAGGTGAACTGCGAGAAGCGCTCGACTTCCTTGAGGGTCTGCTGGGCCAGCTCACGGGTCGGCAGCAGGATCAGGGTCTTGATGCTGACGCGGACCTTGGCCGGGCCAATCAGACGATTCAGAACCGGCAAGACGAAAGCGGCGGTCTTGCCGCTGCCGGTTTGAGCCGTCACCCGCAGGTCACGCCCTTGGAGCGCGAGCGGGATGGCCGCTGCTTGCACAGGCGTAGGCTCGACAAATTTAAGCTCGGCCACGGCTTTGAGCAGGCGTTCGTGCAGGGCGAATTGGGAAAACACGGGTGCTACCTCGAAGAAATACAAAATATCAGCGCCATAGGTTACCGGTTTCGGGCGGCCAAACCGAGTTTCTTTACGCGAACAGGGCTAATCAGCTGCTTTTTTGTCAGCGATTTTGTCCAGAGCGTCAACTTTGTTGCACTTAAATGCTCTAATCGCCCCGTGTTGTCTTACAGAAGAATCGGTTCACTCATGGATATCAAACAGCTCTGGCTCAACGTCCAAGACCTTTGGGGCGCCCTCGATGAACACCCGGTCCTGCATTCCAGCCTCGGCTTGCTGGTGCTGCTGGTGGTGGCATTGCTGGTTGGACGGGTAGCGCGTTACCTCATCCTGCACGCAGTCAAATTGCTTGGCCGGCAACCGGCCCTGCACTGGCTGAACGATCTGCGACATAACAAAGTCTTCCATCGGCTGGCGCAAATGACGCCGTCCCTGGTGATCCAGTTCGGCCTGTACCTGGTACCTGACCTGAGCAAGACCGCCATTCTGTTTATCGGCAATGTGGCCCTGGCGATCACCATTCTGTTTATGGTGCTGGCCATGAGTGCCCTGCTCAATGCGCTGCTGGATATCTACGCACGCACCGAACACGCACGCACCCGCTCGATCAAGGGTTATGTGCAGTTGGCAAAAATGGTGTTGTTCGTGTTTGGCGCAATCATCATCGTCGCCACCCTGATCGACCGTTCGCCGCTACTGCTGCTGTCGGGCCTGGGTGCGATGTCGGCGGTGATTCTGTTGGTGTACAAGGACACGCTGCTGTCGTTCGTCGCCAGCGTGCAATTGACCAGCAACGACATGCTGCGGGTCGGCGACTGGATCGAAATGCCCCAGGTCGGCGCCGACGGCGATGTGGTGGACATCACCCTGCATACGGTCAAGGTGCAGAATTTCGACAAGACCATCGTTTCCATCCCGACCTGGCGCCTGATGTCCGAGTCGTTCAAAAACTGGCGCGGTATGCAGGCCTCCGGCGGGCGGCGCATCAAGCGCAGCCTGTACATCGATGCCAGCGGCGTGCGTTTTTTGCGTGATGACGAAGAAGTGCGCATGACCCAGGTGCACCTGCTCACCGGCTACATCGGTCGCAAACAGGCCGAACTCAAGGCCTGGAACGAGGCCCAGGGCCACAGCGCACAACTGTCGGCCAACCGCCGGCGCATGACCAACCTCGGCACGTTCCGCGCCTATGCCCTGGCGTATCTGCAAAGCCACCCGGACATCCAGCCGAACATGACCTGCATGGTGCGCCAGATGCAAACCACCGCCCAGGGCGTGCCGCTGGAGATCTACTGCTTTACCCGCACCACCGCGTGGGCGGATTACGAGCGGATCCAGGGGGATATTTTCGATTATCTGTTGGCGGTGTTGCCGGAGTTCGGGCTGAGCCTGTATCAGCAGCCGAGTGGCAACGACCTGCGCGCCGGCGTATTGCCGGCGGTGTTGGGATCGACTCATTTGCCTGAGCCGGAGAAAAGTCTGACGTAACACTACGATTGAATATTCAGAAGTCTAAAGAAAACCTAGCCACGCCAGGGTTCTTTCCAAGCCTTGAGCGTGCCAAACAACCGAGTCACATTTCTGCGATGACAAGCCAGAGGTCACCACCATAGCCACAATCGAATCTCAGTAGCTATATGATGGGGCAACGAATCCATGACAAGGCCAAACGCAAGATCGAGTACTGCAAAGCTCAGACGCGGGCCAAGGTCGAGCATCCTTTTCGGGTGATCAAACGGCAGTTCGGTTATGTGAAAGTACGCTTTCGTGGGCTGATGAAAAACACGGCCTAGCTGACCACGCTGTTCGCCCTGTCGAACCTGTGGATGGCTCGAAAACAACTGATGGGTATGGGCGAATTGCGCGCTTAACACCGAAAGCCGGAAGAAAACCCCCTCAATACCCGATGCACCGTTCACTTTCAGCAAATAGCGGGGCGCTTCGGGAAAATTGCGACTGGCCGCCGGCATACGGCAAGTTGATCGGAGCATCCCTAGCAGGGGTTTTACTGTCGGAGTCGACCTTCCGCCACCCACTCGAGGCAGATCTAGAGCCTTTCCGTGGGTTGCTGCTCGGCCTCTTCTTCCTGGGTGTGGGGATGTCGCTGGGCCTGACGGTGGTTGCGCACAATTTGCCGCAGATCCTGGCCGGCGTGATGGCACTGATGGTGGTCAAGGCACTATGCATTTACAGCCTGGCCTGGCTGATGAAAAGCACCCACGCCGATGCCCTGGACCGCGCGGTGCTGATGGCCCAGGGTGGTGAGTTTGCCTTCGTTCTCTTTGGCGCCACTCTGGCCAAGGGAGTGATAGACCCAGCAGTCAATGCCAATATGACGGCCATAGTAGTGCTCTCCATGGCGCTGCCCCCCACACCGCCGCTGGGGGCCAAAGCCCAAGGCTAATCTGGAAGGCGTTGAGGCGCCGGACAAATTGGTCAAAGCGGGATTCCCACATGGAAAATCTGCGCCGCAAGGACACCGAGCGCCTGGCGCTGGAAGTGGTGGGTGGAATGCATGCCGGTAAGTCCATGATCCTCGGCAATACGAAACCCAGGCGTACATGAATCACCGCGTCCCCCGTTTGTTGAAACACCTGCAGCGCCTGCTCCGCCTTGGGTGTGTTGATCTACCAGCTTGCTGCGGTGCACGACCCGACCGAGTCACAGTGCTGCCGGCGACCGCAGCATCTTGTCACTGATGTAATGCTCAACAAATCCCGAATACGTTACTGCAGTGCCCAAAAGCCAAGCCGCCCGAGGCTCGCAGCAAGTCTTAGGCGTGACGTCTGCCAATCGGCAAGCGCCTGAATATGTTGCTCTTCGGCACTAGCATAGGCAGTCAGGGCATTAAGTAACTCGATCATGCTACCGATCCCCGACCGATAACGCCCCTGCACCACATCCAGGCTCTGACGCGCTTGCTCTACCAGTTCACTGGTACGCGCCAAGCTTTGGGTCTCGATACTCAGCGACTGATAGTTGTCCCAAGTCTCCAGTGATACCCGTTGTTCGATACTGGCCAGTTCCGCCTCACTCGCTTCCTGACGGGCAAGGGCTGCGCGAGTCTGATAGTTGCGCCCAAACCCCTCGAATAGAGGAATACGCAATTGCAATCCAATGCTGCGGTCGAACACGCGGGTATCCCCGCCAAAATCCTGCACCTGATCGCTATAGCTACGCGACAGGTTGGCCGTCAGCGCCACGCTGGGGCGTCCGGCTGCACGACTTTCATCTACGGATGCCTGCGCCGCCCGCAAGCGCGCCTGGGCAGCGAGCATCGAGGGATGTTCGCGTCGGGCCTGAGCCAGCAACTCGTCAATGGCTTTTACAAACCCTGTATCGGGTCTGACTTCAAGCTCACTGGCCAAGCGCAAGGGCGTGTCTGGAGGCAAGCCCATGCGCACGGAAATACCCCCCAGTGCGTTGCGCAAGGCGCCTTCCCTACGAACCTGGTTCAAACTCGCCTGGGAAAATGCCGTCTGTGCCTGTAAACGATCGGAAAGCGCAGCCGCGCCCGCCTTATATTTAGCGTCGGCCGCTTCCAGGTTTTGTGCCGCCAGTTCCGCGACCTGGCGCGCAGCAACCAAGCTGCGTCGTGCGGCTAACGCGCTGTAATAGGCTTGAGCAGCCAGGGTGAAGGTGTTCTGCAACGTCGCATCCTGACTGGCATTGGCGGCCAGCAGGAGTTCCTGTGCATTACGCAACGCCGCACTGCGGCGACCGAAGTCGAACAGCACCCAACTCAGTTCCAAAGCCCCGCTGTGTCCTCGACGGGAGCCGTCAGCCGATTGCTGTGGGAAATCCTGATTATCCCTGTCCATATAGCCGCGGCTTTTCTCGATCCGCCCATCAAGGCGTGGTAAGTATGCCGAACGGCTAACCCCGACCTGGGCGGCCTGGGCCTTAGCGTTCGCCCAGGCAAGACGGGTCTGTGGGTCACCACAAAGGATGCGTTCAATCACCTCCTCCAACGTCAACTCCCCGAGGACGGTCCCAAAACTGCACGCAAGGTTACCCCGACTGTTGTCATAGGCCGCCTGAGTCGGCATCTCACGTGTCGTACCAAACACATCCGGCTCATAGGCATTGGCACAGGGCAGAACGCCAATGACCCCCAATAACAGCCCCGAGAACCTGCGCATCAGAGTGGCGCTCCAGGAGCTGCATCAATGACTGGATGTCGGCGCTCATGCCCTGCGTCCTGAACTACCCTCCCCTGCCCCATGACGATTACCCGGTCCGCCGAAGCGATGGTTTCCGGACGGTGGGCAATCATAATGCGAGTGATGCGCAGCGTTTGAATAGCGGCGTTAACCCGCTGCTCACACTGTACGTCAAGGTGGCTGGTAGCCTCATCGAGCAGCAGAATACGCGGCCTTTTATAAAATGCTCGTGCCAGCATCACCCGTTGTTTCTGCCCGCCGGAAAGCACCGTGCCCATGTCACCGACCAAGGTGCTATAGCCCATGGGCATACTGATGATGTCATCGTGTATGGCTGCCATCTGTGCACACTCCTGCACCCAGGACAGGTCCATATGCGAGTCAAAAAAACTGATATTTTCCGCCAGTGAACCGGCAAACAACACGTCATCCTGCAGGACCGTGCCCACCAGTTCGCGCAAGCCCTCCAGGCCTAACTGCGACAGGTCCAGGCCCGCGACGCGGATATGCCCCTCCTGCGGCGGGAGAATGCCCAACAGAACGTTAAACAGCGTGCTCTTGCCGCATCCCGAAGGGCCGATGATAGCGACCGATTCTCCGGCGTTCACCCGCAAATCCAGGCCGTCGAGTACCCATGGGTCCTGATCCGAATAGCGATAGCGCAGCCCTGCGACCTCAATACTTGCCTCACGATCACGAAGGCTTTGCGCATCGATATTGCTCAGGCTGTCTTCCGGCGGGTGGAGCACAATATCGGCCAGGCGCTCGCCCTGCAGTTGCAGCATGCGCAATTCGAAAAACTTGTCGATCAGGTTGGCCACACGGGTATCGAATTGCGTCTTGTAGGCCGTAAAGGCGATCAACACACCGACGGAGAACTCGCCATCCATCACCATGGTTGCGCCAAGCCAGATCACCAGCAGATTCTCGACGCCGAATAGCAAACCATTGAGTTGCTGGTAAAAAAGCTGCAACTTTTGCGTACGCAGCCCGGCGTTTATTTGCGACACCAGCAAGCCAAGCCACACCGAACGCCGTTCATCCTGACGCTGGAACAGCTTCAACGAGCGGATGCCGCGTGCGGTCTCAAGAAAGTGGCTCTGTTGACGTGCAGCGTGGACAATTTCTTCTTCCGTAGCATTGCGCAACGGCCGATACCAGATCCAGCGACCCAGCGCGTATAAACTCATGACCACAATGGCGATCGCCGCAAGGCGCGGGCTGTAAAGCAGCATCATCCCCAGGGTGGCGATGGCCATCAAACCGTCCAGCACCGCCGAGAGAAAGGCGGTCGTCAGCGTTTGCTGGATGTTGTTCACCGCACCAAAGCGCGAGACCACATCACCCAGATGACGCTTCTCAAAATACTGGGTAGGCAGGCGCAGCAGGTGCGTGAACACGTTCGCCTGCCATTGCACACTGAGTAACGTCCCCATATGGATCATGACCCAGGCACGCACCCCGCTGACGGCTTGCTGCATCAGCAACAACAGACCGAAGCCCAGAGCCAGGGTACTCAGCAAGTCACGATCGTCACTGACAATGACATGGTCCAACGTCCATTGCAGGAAGAACGGGCTGATCAGCGAAAACACCTCCAGCACCACCGCCAGCAGCAGCACCTGAGCCAGCGAGCGATATAGCCCGGAAACCTTGCCCATCATCCGCCATAGATGGATTCGCGGCGGGTTTTCCTGCTTCTCGAAGCCGCTGTCGGGCCACAACTCGAGGGCGACACCGGTAAAGCACTTTGAGACTTCATCCAGGCTCAACCGGCGTATGCCCATGGCCGGGTCGTGCAGTGTCACACCCCGCGCATCGACAGCCTGCAACACCACAAAATGGCTGAAATTCCAGTGCAGGACACACGGCAGTTTCAGCTCGCTCAGATTATCCAGCTCCAGCTTCAATGCACGCGTACCCAATTGCAGTTGATGAGCCGCCTGGATCAACTGACGCAATGACATACCCTTGAGCGAAACATTGAAGCGCCGACGCAGGTCAATCAGATCGCTGTGATAGCCATGAAACCCTGCGACCATCGCCAAACAGGCCAGGCCACATTCGGTGGCTTCGGTTTGCAATACCAACGGCAAGCGGCGCCCAAAGCGCAACGCGAGTGTGTCAAGAAAAGCCATGAAGTGTATTCCTAGAGTTTGCCGGTCAAGCTGTACAACGGTTCAAGCACCCACTCGTATAAAAACCGAGTGTCTTGGAGGACATCGGCTTCCAGCAGCATGCCGCTCTGCAATGGCCGCGGTTCGCCGTAGGCCAGTGCTGTCTGCACGTCCAGCTGAATGCGCAAGCGGTAGAACTGCTCGCCATCCCGAGCCAGGCCAGGCACGCTCCCCGCCATGCTCGCCAGTTCCGTGGAGGCAATACTGGTACGGGAGATGGACTGGACGCGACCGCGGTACTGACCAAATTTCTGATAGGGATAGGCCTGATAACGAATCAGCACCGAGTCCCCCGGTTTAATGAAACCGATGGATTTACTCGGTGCGTAAAGCTCCGCCTGCAACGGCGTATCAGCCGGTACGATGCTCAACAGTGGGCGTGAGCTATCAACGGTTTGCCCTACTTCAGCCAGCACCGCGGTGGCAACTCCGGCCTCAGGTGCAGTCACCAACAGATTACGTTTGGCTTCACTTTCCGCCAGTTCTTGCTCCACCATCGAATGCTGGCGTTGCACCTCAGCAAGCTGATTGGCCTGGCGGTTCTGCAAGCCGGCCAACTCGGTTCGACTTTCAGACAACCGTTGTTGCAATGACGTACGCTCGCGCTCCAACCCTTGCAGACTCTGGCGCTGACCTAAAAGATCGCCTTGGCGTTGTTGGAGTTGGTCCATGGAGATGTAGCCTTTGTCCATCAAGCCTTGGTAACGCCCGGCAGCATCACTGGCCAACGCGACTAAACGACGCTGGCTGTCTGCCTGCTCTACCAGCGTCGCCAGCTCACGCTGCAGGCTGGCAACTTTGCTGGTCAGGCTGTCACGCTCGCCAGCCTGCAAGTCACGCAGCTTGCCCAGTTGATCGCCCAGCGAGTCTCTGCGCTGACGCAATTGCTGGCTGATACCCGCCTGCACAGGCCCGGCATCACTTCCGTAGCGTTCACTGCTGAGGCTCAGCAGCCGCTGACCACGTTGAACCATCTGGCCTTCATGCACGAACTTTTCAAGCACGATGCCAGGTTGAGGGACATACACTTTCACCTGCCCGCTGGCCGGAACCAGTTGGCCGGGCACTGTGCTGCGCTTGGTGTAACTGCCCAGAAAAAGGAAGCCGATCACCACCAGCGCGATGGCCACGGCCATCCAGGTGAGCACAGTGAAGGAAGTCGGGCGGATCATCACGATCTCACCCAGCCACTGCAGTTTTTGCGCCTCGACCGCTTTGGGGCGGAATAACGGCTTTTCGAGAGTCATTTTTTCTTCAATCGTTTACGCAACGGTTAGCCACAAATCACTGGTAAGTGATAGTGACCATGACGGAGGATTTACCGATGCCAGCACTCACGATGGGGGCTGTTTTGATAAAAGCGGCTTGAAGTGCAAAGGCAAAGTCATTCGCCGGTGCGACGCTGTTTTTAATCGGCAGGTTCAAATTCACGGGCGTGCCGGTTTGCGTCATGATCTGCATGCCGAGCCCTTTTGCACCCGAACTGGGATCAAGAGAAATAATGCCGTTATCGGCATTCAATGCTGTGAACACGGGATCAAGTCGTATGCCTACATTAGGGGTACGGTTTATACACTTGACATTAACAACAAAGGGAACTGCGGGGGATTTGTCGCCCACATTGGTGAATATTGAAGAGGCATGCCTTCCCAAACTCACATTGATATCACTGGTACTACAGGTCGCGGCTGAGGACTGCAGCTCACCACTCCAGTAAACATTCCAGATTTGGTGCTCGCGCCCCCCTGCTACAACATAGTAGCCAATGTTTGAAACCAATATGGCTCTTAAACTAAAGGCACCTAACGTCGGACTCATCTTCACAAGTTCAATGGTCAGCGTGTTTTCACCGGCATAAGTCAGCGACAGCGGACCTGATGGCAACGATTGGCTCTCGCGAGGCTCTCTAATATAACGCCCGTCCGGCCCTTTTATCCGCAAGCCCAATCCCGGGACGGCAGTCATTAGTATTTCAGGGGTATAGGTGCCGTAAGCAGCGTTATTGAAAAACCAATACCTTGATCTCGCCTCATTGTCGGAACATGTAAGATAAGGCGTCGACGTATTCGACGCAAACACCACTGTTTTCGTATAAACCACAGACCCAACACTGGCATTGGGCGAGACAGGAATACCGCCGTCCAACGAAAATGTTTGCGCAGCAGGGATAACAGGCGTCGTTGCACAGGCACTAAAGGCTTTCGGTATCAAACCTGCCGAACACATGACAAATAGAGCCAGCCTCAAAAAAACAGACCTGAATTCATCTTTGGGTCTGCCGCCCTCCGTTTTTTTTCCCGAACTGTTTTTTTTGTTCATTTCAATGGTCATCTGCTGCGTAAAAAAATGAGAGAACAACCTTTTGTGTTCCACCGTTTCAAATGCGCAGGCGCCTGAGCGCCTGCGCACCTAGGCATTAGAACCAAGGTTTCCAAAGGCCGTCCCACAGACCTCTCAGAGCAGAGGTCACACCCACAGTGACCGAAGCCACGGCAGACCCAAGCCCCAGACTACCCGTACCAATTTGAGCGCCGGTTTTAGTTCCCTCATAAAGGCCATTACCAAAACCGGTCAACGCGTCAACAAGCCCGGCTCCCGAAACGGCGTCGATTTCTTTGCAGTTAAGATCTTGCATTACATTCACTCCGTTAAAATTCATATCAACCCAATAACCCTGAAACCTTCCGGGTATTACCACCAACCACCAAACAGGCCGTCAAAAAAACCTTTTACACCGGCGCCAATACCAACGGTAACCGAAGCGACAGCAGAGCCGATTTCACCGCGGCCAATTTGTGCGCCTTCAATAGTCCCCGACTCCATGCCGTAGATCAGCCCCTGAAGAGCACCAAAAATACCGGCACCCGAAACGGCTTCAACTTCTTGGACATTTAGCTCTTGCATGGAATTACTCCTCCAGTTTTTCAAAATAACGACATCTGTCGCATACGTGTTACAGGCAAATAAAATTTGCCATTGCAACTCTTTTCAGCGGTCCCTGCTCTTGATTCGTAGACACTCGTCAGTTCAATAACATGCCATCACGCGGTAACAGCGGTCACGGCCTGAGTATTAACTCGTTAATTGACAGCGCCCTGAATAGCCACACATTGCGCGTTTACCGTTTGTAGTTGCGCACTGGTCTTTTGCTCTTGCGTCACGGGCGGCAATTGATAATTCACTAAGCAACGCTGCTCAGGCTTTTCACCCCACCTCACGGTCAGCGCCCCACTATCGGGAATACCTCGTACGTAAAGGCGGCTGGCCTGGCTCACCATGCCGACACTTTGCCCCTGGGCATCGAGGACATCGGCCGCGAATGGCAATGTGTCCCCTTGAGGGCCAAGTGCATGGATCAATACAGCTCGGCCTTTGACAGTCGCGAACTTGACCTTTACCACCGCCCCTGCGAACGGTGCGACCTGTTGGCTGCTGCTTTGCAGCTCAACACTGCTCGGCAAGCCTTGTGGGTCCAGTTCAACAATGTTCGAGCTATAAGGCGTCAGGTATGGAATCGCGGCGTACCCCTGCCCATCCACTCGGACACCTGAAGAGTTGACGACCCGCGCCCCCTTGGCAGCATCGGCTTCGACAAGTGCCATTGTCTCGCCCATCTGAGGCGAAAACGTGACCCCTTCACTGTGTGCCACCAGCGCTCCACTCATCCCAACGGATGCTTGCTTATAGCTGCTGCTGTGCCCGTAAGACCCCTTCAGCGTTGTGACCGGACTACGATATTGCACGTTAGCCGAACCGCTGGTGCCCATCTCATCACGCGTATCGCGAGCGGCCGTCACCCCATAGTCAAAATTGCTATCGCGGCCTGCGGTCCCGCTCAATCCCACTTGAGTGTTGGTATAGCCTTCGTCATTACGCGTGACCATGCTTCTGAACGAAGGCGAATGTCGCCCAGA
Organism: Pseudomonas sp. B329; assembly: GCF_023127835.1. NCBI lineage: Bacteria > Pseudomonadati > Pseudomonadota > Gammaproteobacteria > Pseudomonadales > Pseudomonadaceae > Pseudomonas > Pseudomonas sp. B329. The sequence goes on from NZ_SPKP01000011.1 coordinate 263,021, forward strand.
ACCCAGTGGCAAGGAAATACTCAAGTAATATTCCTTGTTCGAGCGGCCGACCACATCCCGTGTCCGCATGACGGACAACGAATAACCCATACTGCCCCAGTGGTTGTTGTAGGCAATTTGATACTGCGTGTCGTCGCCACCACCGGCCCAATAATTACGCTTGAAACCTGTGGCAGACACCGACCCAAATGAATCGCCCAAGGGCTGCGTAATGGTCAACTGAAAACTGTTGCGTTGACGACGCAAGGCTTGGTTTTGGGCAAAATCCCGCGCTTGCTGAGTAAGACGCAGATCAAGAGGGCCGTCGAGTGAATCGCGTGCAGGTACAATGTCATCGAAGTCGAGTCGACGATTTTTAGCGAACTCACGTTGGCTCAAGGCGTCACGCAAACTCAGATAACCGGACGTTGAATAACGATACGCCGCTACCGATAAATTGGTGCCGGATTCACTGAGCAACTTACTGTAACCGAGCTTTAAGCTTTGCCCACTCTCGGTACTTTCACCCGGTATATCTGTACTTGCATGGGTCAGGTCCAGCGAAAATGCGCCAAAACCGGTATTGAATGCCCCGCCCAGTTGCGCGGCACCATAGCCATCGCTGGCAACCACACCTGTGTAGCCAGTAAACAGATTAGTGAGCCCTCGCTGTAACGTAGCCTGGAACAAGTAAGGCTCATCGTCTAAAAAACGCTCATGAACATGACCAAGCGTGACACTATAACGAGAGTGTCCCGCACGCAGTGATTGCGCGACTGACGCATAAGGCACACTAAAGCCGTGCACACGCCCGTCGGCCTCAATGATCGAGACATTCAGGTCGCCACCATAACCTGTCGAATAAAGGTCATTGAACTCGAATGGCCCGGGGGCCACTGGCGCGTGATAAATCAAATTACCGTTCTGGCGGATCTCCACCAATGCGTTAGTGCTGGCTACACCTCGCACCACTGGGGCATAACCGCGCAGTGAGTCTGGTAGCATACGATCATCAGTGGCCAGTTGAATGCCACGAAACCCCACGCTGTCAAACAGTTCGCCACTGGTGTTAGCTTCTCCCACCGTTAACCTACTGGTCCACGGGGCGATATTACGCTGTGCATACGTTGCGACTCTTTGCCATTGACGACTTAGACCTGTCTGCCACGTCACTGACGAGACATGACGCAATTGCCAATCTCCGATATTTAAACCCGCATTGAGTCCCAGATAGGATGAGGTCGTGTCCAAGTCGTCACTGCGCATCTCATAGGTATTGAAGTCGTAACCTAAAATCCCAGCGGTAATCCCTCGATCCCAATACTTGGGGTCGACATAACCCCGCGCGGAACGCCGCATCGCAACTTGCGGCACGCTCAAATCCAGGCGCAATTCGGACGAGTCGAAGTCGGCTAATGCGCTGGGCACCCACTGATCAATAACCTGACATTCGCCACTGGCACGATCGCCCAACTGCAACTTGCTTGTGTCTATCGTCATGCGATCAAGCTGCTCAGCGCTGAAACAGGGCTCAGCATTTCTCTTACTCGATAATGTTTTAAACAGCACACTTTCGCGTCCGATCCAGAGACCATTTACATACATATCAACACTGTAGGTTCCTGCCGTTACAGGGTTGCCGTTGGCAAAGCGAGAGACATCCACGGGTTCCTTGCCGAAAAAAAACTTACTATTGAAGTTTACATCCGACACTGGCTCACTCGACAGCTCAGCCATGGCGCTCCCTCCCCATGAACATAGGGTGCAGGTCACTACCGTCACCTTTGACAACCGAAAACTGGCCGACCTTAAAACACCACTCACTAACCGCAAACAACTATATGTCTGACCCACAACCTTTATCATATTCATAACATCGTGAATCCTTCACTTACGAGCCACCAGCTGGTTTATTGCTCAAGTTTTTTCTTATGGGCCTCAACCCCGCCGTAATCATTGATGGCCGTAAAGTCCACTTGGACATCTGCGCCTGGTTTACCGCTCAGGTCCGTAAGAGGAAAGCTCGCTTTACCTCCAGGACTGACCATTCCGCCTTCTTTGGAATTATGTGTGCGGCCAGCCACGGTCATACCGACACTGACAAGAGAAATGTAATAAGGCGTAGGATTGCTGCATTCCAAAGCCCAACCGCCAGCCGCCGGCACGACACGCCAGTGCAATTGCTCCGCAGCCTCAATCGACAGGCCGGGTAAGTTTGCTGGACGATAAAAAATCTTAATCCGCGATCGAAATGCCAACTGAAGCTCATTTTCAGCCGCATCTACTGTTGTCGCTGGCGGCACTTCCAGAACGTTCAGCCAAAACAACGACTCTTTGTCCTGCGGTAACTCGGCACCTGTAAACATCAAACGCAGCGTCTGCCCTCTGTTTGCGTCCACCCGTGAAACCGGGGGCGTCAGCACAAATGGCGCATCGCTATCTTCCGGTAACTGGCTCGGGTCACCACGGTCAACCCAGGCCTGGACAAGTGCCGGTTTGGTTCCTCCATTCGTCATTTTAATAGACACATCGCGCGCGTTCGCTGGATAAACAACACGCGTGCCCGTAATGACGACATCAGCCTTAGCCGGGCCGTCCAAACACAAGAGTAATGAAAGGCTCCAGGCACATGCAGAGAAGTATTTGTTCATCGACAACGCTCAAAAATAAAAGGGGTTAAATAAAAACAAAAGAAAGGCACGATAGCCGGCAGCTATCGCACCTTAATTGCATTACTGATAAACGATTGTGTAGTTCACGCGGGATCTAACATTACCCGCAGTGGCGTTACCCAATGAATAGTATTGGGCGTAGTAGCTCAACGTCGCCGCACCGGCGACCAGGTTCGACGACTTCGAGTTGTGCTGAGCAGAACCCACACGGATATCGGTAGTATCCGAGTTCAACAAAGCCACCTGAACATTGGTCGCCAAACCAGTGCCACGGTCCACATTCAACCGACCAGTAGCGATATCGGTTTCAGCACCGGGCTCAAAATAGACAGCCACTGGGCCGACTAGTGGGTTGCAATCTGTCAGTTGAATATTGAACGCCGTGCGTCCAGCCCAAGTACCTGGGTTTACCAGAGCAGAGCTGGAAACCTTTGGCAAAGTGACAGTGAAGTTCTGGCCAGTACCACCATTGATTCTGCATGTTTGATCGGTGATTTCACCTTCGAAGCTAATAAGGCCGTCTGCCGCGCTTGCAGTGGACGCTACAAACACAGAACTTGCAGCAATTATCAAAGCACCAAATACCGAAGCGTTTTTAATTTTCAATTTATTTTTCCTTAAATGATTTTTCAGCAAAGACCTGCCATCAGCCCAACAAACGTGAGTCGAAATACATCCACAGCCTTATCCCCAAGACTGGAAATTCGAAGACACCGAGGTAATGACAACAAGCACAATTAGGCTTGCGAGGTAATTACACGTTAAAACCGTAACCCCTTATGTAGGAAATTTCCCAGAGGATAATCCCACCTTCTCCGAGCTTTTTTTGGGTATTTGACGTGGTGAACACGCGAGTGCTCGCTGACCACTCTGCTATTTCATTCAGTGCCATTAGCGGATACTTACGCCAACGCTCCCTATCGACTTCATGCTGACTCATACAATGCCTGACATACTTTTCAATCCATACGTATCGGAAATTTCCGAGCTATTATTCAGCACCAATTTGATACTTAGTAAGTACCTAAAAATTCTCCGAACACGTCCGTAGATGTGCTGAAATATGCCCGTCCCCTGATCCAAGCTACCCATGAGCCAGATGAGCTTTTCCGACTTTGAATACGCAGGCAAGCGCAAGCAGACACGTCGTGAACGCTTCCTCGCCGAGATGGATCAGGTCGTGCCCTGGAGCGCTTTTTTAAAGCTGATCGAACCATATTGGCGCCGATGCAGAATCGGATTGGTTCATCACGTCCATGGCACCGTGGCCGATGTCACGCAGGTCGCCGAGCTGCTGCATGGCGAAGAAAACGCGGTGTATGCGGATGCTGGATACACCGGTGTCGAGCAACGTAAAGAGCATGAAAATCGTAAAGTGATCTGGCAAATCGCGGCTCGCCGCAGCACCTATTCCAAGTTGAATAAACGCAGTCTGCTGTACAAGGCCAAACGCAAGATCGAGTACTGCAAAGCTCAGACGCGGGCCAAGGTCGAGCATCCTTTTCGGGTGATCAAACGGCAGTTCGGTTATGTGAAAGTACGCTTTCGTGGGCTGATGAAAAACACGGCCTAGCTGACCACGCTGTTCGCCCTGTCGAACCTGTGGATGGCTCGAAAACAACTGATGGGTATGGGCGAATTGCGCGCTTAACACCGAAAGCCGGAAGAAAACCCCCTCAATACCCGATGCACCGTTCACTTTCAGCAAATAGCGGGGCGCTTCGGGAAAATTGCGACTGGCCGCCGGCATACGGCAAGTTGATCGGAGCATCCCTAACGGCCGCAGAGCGCGCCCGGAGTCGAAGTTCACATGGGTAATCGCCAAGCGTGACCAAACCAGTGAGCCTCAGCGTAGGATTCAACGCCCTCATCGCTTGCCTCAGGATTGGAGCGCTTAAAATCTAAAGCTCCGCCCGATCCAAAGGGTCTGGATCCAGCTCTTTCTCCCCCCCTGTATCAGCAGCCGAGTGGCAATGACTTGCGCGCCGGCGTATTGCCGGCGTTGGCCGGGGCCGCGCAACTACCCGCCATCGAAACGGCGTGAAGTGATCCGAACGGGATTACGGCAGTGATACCGTAATCTCCCGGCGGCAAACCTCAAGCACTTCATCAGCCAAAGCGGAATCATCCGGGCACGCCCGCGATAACATGATTGCACCAATGGCATGGGCCATCCTGTTGAGCATTTTCGCGCGCACGTCTTGCTGTGGCTCGTCCTGCGTCGTGTTGTACTTTGCCTCCAGGGCTTGCAGCGTATTTTCCAGCCCGTTGGCGAAAGTCTCCTTAAGCGTGTCCGATTGACGCGCAGCGTCTGCACACAACGCCGCCAACGTGCACCCGCCGCCGCGATGATCGCGGTGCTGCCGGGACAGGTAAACCTCGAAAAACTCCCCCGCCTCCATCTCCACGCTGCTGGCGAGCGACTGCGCCAGGCCATTGGCGGCCGCTTCTGCCATCAAATCCGCCTTGGAGCCGAAGTGCTTGTAGAAGCCGCCCTGGGTAAAACCAGCGGCAGCCATCAATTCGGCCACACCCACCCCATCGAAACCACGTTCACGAAACAGCGCGGAAGCCGTCGCGACGATATGCGCTCGATTGTTCTGTGATTGCGTCTTGGTGATCTTCATTTCTATGCGCTCCTGCTGCCCTGCGATAGAGGGATCTTACTATGATGTCGATCACAATCAAAACCGTTGACAGCTTTGATTATGATCGACATCATAAAACCTCCCTGCACTCACTGAGCATCACACCATGAGCACTTCCAAGACCGTTCTCATCACTGGCGCCTCGACCGGCATTGGTGCCGCCTACGCCGAACGCTTTGCCCAGCGTGGTCACGACCTGGTTCTGGTCGCCCGCGATACCAAGCGCCTGGAAGCGCTCGCTGCACGTCTGCGTGAAGAGCACGCCATCACTGTTGATATCCTCCCCGCTGACCTGACCCAGATCGCTGACCTGGCAGCGGTCGAAGCACGTCTGCGCGAAGATTCCAGCATCGGTACGCTGGTCAACAATGCCGGTGCCGCACAGTCCGGCAGCTTCATCGAACAGTCCACCGACAGTGTCGCTCAGTTGGTCGCGCTCAACACCACCGCGCTGGTACGGCTCGCCAGCGCCATTGCCCCACGCCTCGCGGCAGCCGGCAACGGCGCTATCATCAACATTGGCTCGGTGGTGGGCCTGGCGCCGGAGTTCGGCATGACCGTATATGGCGCGACCAAAGCATTCGTACTGTTCCTGTCCCAGGGCATGAGCCTGGAGTTGGGCGCCAAAGGTGTCTATGTGCAAGCCGTGCTACCGGCCGCTACGCGTACCGAGATCTGGGACCGGGCGGGCATTGACATCAACACTCTCACAGATGTGATGGAGGTAGGTGACCTGGTGGATGCGGCGCTGGTCGGTTTCGACCGTCGTGAGCCCGTGACCATCCCGCCCTTGCAGGACGGCGCACGCTGGGATGCCTTGCAGGCAGCCCGACAAGGCTTGCTGTCGCAGATCAAGCAGTCCGAGGTTGCCGAGCGGTACCTGACCCAAGCCTGATCAACCGGTTGCAGGCGCGCTCTATGCGCCTGCCCTTCCTCTCGAAGCGATGAGCGTTGAACCATGAAGGCATTTTCCATCGAACGTTACGGCAAACAGACCGGTCGCATCACCGAAGCGCCAACACCAGTGGTGGGTGAGCATGACGTGCTGGTTCAAGTACATGCCAGCAGCGTCAACGTTCTGGATGCAAAAATCGCCAAGGGCGAATTCAAACTGATTCTGCCGTATGCATTGCCGTTGATACTGGGCAATGACCTGGCTGGCGTGGTGCTCAGCGTCGGGGCCGCGGTGCGACGCTTCAAGCCGGGTGACGAAGTGTATGGCCGCCCTCCACAGCAGCGTATCGGCACGTTCGCCGAGCTGATTGCGGTACGCGAGGACGCACTGGCACGCAAACCTGCAAACATCACGATGGAGCAGGCCGCCTCCCTGCCTCTGGTCGCATTGACGGCATGGCAAGTACTGGTTGAAACAGCGAGGCTGAAAAAAGGCCAGAAGGTCTTCATTCATGCCGGTTCCGGCGGAGTCGGCAGTATCGCCATCCAGCTTGCCAAGCATTTGGGCGCATTTGTCGCAACGACGACCAGCACCGCCAATGTCGAGTGGGTCAAGGCACTGGGCGCCGATGTAGTGATCGACTACAAGCAGCAAAACTTCGAAACCCTGCTCAATGATTATGACGTCGTCTTGAACAGCCTAGGCCCGGACGCACTGGCAAAGTCACTCGACATTCTCAAACCAGGCGGTCAACTTATCTCCATCTCCGGGCCACCTACGCGGGCGTTTGCTCGCGAGCAGCAGCTGTCGTGGCTATTGGGCCTGGTCATGGGCGTGTTGAGCAGCGGTATCCGCCGCAAAGCGCGCAAACAAGGCGTGCGTTATGACTTCCTCTTCATGCGCGCCAGCGGCGCCCAATTGGATGAACTGACCGCGCTGGTGGAAGCCGGCATTATCAAGCCGGTGATCGACCGCACCTTCCCTTTCGAGTCCACAGCCCAAGCCCTGAGCTATGTCGAACAAGGCCGCGCCAAAGGCAAAGTGGTGATCACGATGACAGCGCCGCCCGCGCCTGGCGTGCGCCGAGCCGACTGATCCACACCGCGCCCAGAATCACCAGGCCGCCCAGGGCCAGACGGCCCAGCGGCTCATGCTGATTCCAGATCAGCAGGTTCAACAGCAGCCCCACCGGTACATGCAGGTTGTTCATCACCGCCAGGGTGCCACCATTGACCAGACAGGCGCCCTTGTTCCACCAGTACATACCCAGCGCGGTGCTGACCAAACCAAGGAACACCAGCACGCCCCATTGCAGCGGCGCTTGCGGCAAGAAGTCAGCCTTGCCGAACAGCAGGAACGCCGGCAACACCACCAACAAGGCGCCCAGGTAGAAATAGCCGAAACGCCGGAAGTGCGGTTGGTCACTGGGATAACGCGCCACCAGATGCTTGTACATGACTTGCCCGGCGGCGTAGGTGAAGTTGGCCAATTGCAGCAGCAAGAATCCCATCAGGAAGTGCGGGGTGATCTGATCGAAACGAATCACCGCCGCACCGCCCACCGCCACTAGGGCCGCGACCAGTGCCCAAGGATTGAAGCGCCGATTAAGCGCGTCCTCGATCAGGGTCACATGCAGCGGTGTGAGGATGGTGAACAGCAGCACTTCCGGCACCGTCAGCACGCGAAAGCTCAAGTACAGGCATACGTAGGTCACGCCGAACTGCAATGCACCGATCACCAGCATGCCGCGCATGAACGCCGGCTCCACCGAGCGCCAGCGCGTCAGCGGGATAAAGATCAGCCCGGCCAGCACCACGCGCACCAGCACTGCGAAGTAGCTGTCGACGTGACCGGCGAGGTATTCGCCGATCAAGCTGAAGGAAAATGCCTGAATCAGGGTGACAACCAGTAAATAGCCCATGCGCGCCTCGTTTCGAATGGGCGCGACATTAAAGCTTTTCCAGCCTTGAAGAAACTCAAGGCAAAAAAAACCCGACCTCGCTAAAGCGGCAGTCGGGCAGGAGCACTCAGGAGCAACAAGTGCAAAGGGAGGTTCGATACGCGTACTTGAAGGGTTGGCGTGGCGTTATATAAACAACCCGCGATTATCTGGCGATTAACGGATCACGCCACCTGTGCGAGCAGGGCTTTGGCATGGTTGATGCCTTTTTCCTGGAAGTCGCTGCTCAGGTTCACCCCTTCGGCGTGAATGAACGTCACATCGTGAATGCCGATAAAGGCCATCACCTGACGCAGGTAGGGTTCCTGGTGGTCCGAGGTGGCCCCGGTGTGAATGCCGCCACGGGCGGTCAGCACGATGGCACGTTTGCCGGTCAGCAAGCCTTGCGGCCCGGTGGCGGTGTACTTGAACGTTACGCCGGCGCGCAGTACGTGATCCAGCCAGGCTTTGAGGGTGCTGGGGATGGCGAAGTTGTACATCGGTGCAGCCATTACCAACACATCGGCGGCGAGCAATTCGTCGGTCAATGCGTTGGAACGCTCCAGGGATACCTGTTCGCTGTCGTTACGCTGATCTTCAGGTTTCATCCAGCCGCCAAGCAGGTTGGCGTCCAGGTGTGGAACCGGGTTGAGTGCCACGTCGCGCACGGTGATCTGATCGGCTGGGTGGGCAGCCCGCCATTGGCTGATGAACTGTTGGGTGAGCTGGCGAGAGATAGAATCCTGCTGGCGCGCACTGCTTTCGATGATCAGAACGTTAGACATGGCTATGTAGGCTCCATCGGTGAATGTTGTAAGTCGATGGACAGAAGATTAACCAGGGCTCATTCGATAAAAAAGCGCAAAAAACTGCTATAAACCATCTATAAATTTGTTTATAAGCGGAGTACTCCTGTGGACAGGCTCCGCTATCGCTTTATTTGGGGCTGCAGTTCAAGGCAATGCGCATCTTGATGATGGCGCGGTTGAACTTGACCGTGGTGTTGGTGCTTTTGCCTGCTGGCACGCTCACGGTGCGACGGCGCGGCGATTCTGGGCCGTTGGTGAAGATTACCGAACACACAGCATCCTGGGTGCCGTAGTTGTTCAGCTGAATCGAGCTGATGTCTGCGTCCACGTCGGAGGCGGTGTAATCAATGCTGACGCCATCGATCTTTTTCGTCACGTCGATAGGGTAGGCAAATACGCTCATCGGCAGCAGCGCCAGCAACACACAACACAATTTTCTCATTCGGCAGTCTCCAATAAGGACCGCCAGCTTAGGACAAGAGGAGCTCATCTTGAAAGCGCCCCGCGTTACCCTCGATCAATGGCGCACGTTGCAGGCCGTGGTTGACCATGGCGGCTTCGCCCAGGCGGCTGAAGCGCTGCACCGTTCGCAATCCTCGGTGAGCTACACCGTGGCTCGTATGCAGGATCAACTCGGCGTGCCGCTGCTGCGCATCGACGGGCGCAAAGCGGTGCTGACCGAGGCCGGTGAAGTGCTGCTGCGTCGCTCCCGGCAGTTGGTGAAGAACGCCAGTCAACTGGAAGACCTTGCCCATCATATGGAACAGGGATGGGAGGCCGAAGTGCGCCTGGTAGTGGATGCGGCCTATCCCAATGCGCGCCTGGTGCGCGCCCTGACTGCGTTTATGCCGCAAAGTCGCGGCTGCCGCGTGCGCTTGCGTGAAGAGGTGTTGTCCGGCGTCGAAGAACTGCTGATCGAAGGCGTAGCCGACCTGGCAATTTGCGGTTTCAGTATCCCCGGTTACCTGGGCACCGAAATGAGCGATGTGGAATTTATCGCCGTGGCCCACCCCGAACATGCGTTGCACCGCATGAATCGCGAGCTGAGTTTCCAGGACCTGGAAAGCCAGATGCAGGTGGTCATCCGCGACTCCGGCCGCCAGCAACCGCGCGACGTGGGTTGGCTGGGCGCCGAACAGCGCTGGACCGTCGGCAGCCTGGCTACCGCCGCCGCCTTCGTGGGCAGCGGCCTGGGCTTTGCCTGGCTGCCACGGCACATGATCGAGCGCGAACTGGCCGAAGGTGTACTCAAGCAACTGCCCCTGGAACAAGGCGGCAGCCGTCACCCGACGTTCTATCTCTACTCCAACAAAGACAAACCCCTGGGGCCGGCGACGCAGATTCTCGTGGAGCTGCTACGCACGTTTGACACCGCTCCCCTGGACGCGCCTTTCGCCGCTCCCCGACAAGCCTGAAACGGAGTTCATCCATGGCCTGGTTCGACCACGAAGGCTGCAGCCTGCACTACGAGGAATACGGCCACGGCGCGCCGCTGATCCTGATCCACGGCCTGGGCTCCAGTAGCCAGGATTGGGAGCTGCAAGTGCCGGTACTGGCTCGGCACTATCGCCTGATCGTGGTCGACGTGCGTGGGCATGGCCGCTCCGATAAGCCCCGCGAGCGCTACAGAATCCAGGGCTTCACGTTCGACCTGCTCGCCCTGATCGAGCACCTGGACCTGCCGCCCGCCCACGTTGTGGGTTTATCCATGGGCGGCATGATCGCCTTCCAACTGGCGGTGGACGACCCTGCGCGAGTCAGAAGCCTGTGCATCGTCAACAGCGCGCCCGAAGTCAAGGTGCACAGCGCAAGTGACTATTGGCAGTGGGCCAAACGCTGGACCCTGGCCCGCGTACTCAGCCTGCGCACCATCGGCAACGCCCTGGGCGAACGACTGTTTCCCAAACCTGCCCAGGCCGACCTGCGCCGCAAGATGGCCGAACGCTGGGCAAGCAACGACAAACGTGCTTATCTCGCCAGCTTCGACGCGATTGTGGGCTGGGGCGTGCAGGAACAACTTTCGCGAATTACCTGTCCAACCCTGGTCATCAGCGCCGACCACGACTACACCCCCGTGGCGCAGAAAGAAATCTATGTAAAACTGCTGCCCGATGCGCGACTGGTGGTGATCGAAGATTCCCGCCATGCCACGCCCTTGGATCAACCCGAAGTCTTTAACGCGACCTTGCTCGATTTTCTAAAGACAGTCGAAACCACTACCCAGGATCACTGACCCATGCTGAAAAAAATCGCCTTCTTTGCCGGTTCTGTTTTGTTCGCTGCCAACCTGATGGCGGCCGAACCGGCCAAGGCGCCCCACGTATTGATCTCCACCACCAATGGCGACATTGAAATCGAACTGGACCCGGTCAAGGCGCCGATCAGCACCAAGAACTTCCTCACCTATGTCGACAAGGGTTTCTATACCAACACGATTTTCCACCGCGTGATCCCGGGCTTCATGGTCCAGGGCGGCGGGTTCACCCAGCAGATGTCGCAAAAACCGACTGAAGCACCGATCAAGAACGAAGCCAGCAATGGCCTGCATAACGTGCGCGGCACGCTGTCGATGGCCCGCACCAATGACCCGAACTCGGCCACCAGCCAGTTCTTCATCAACGTAGCCGACAATGCCTTCCTCGACCCGGGCCGCGATGCCGGTTACGCCGTGTTCGCCAAAGTGGTCAAGGGCATGGATGTGGTCGACATCATCGTCAACTCCCAGACCACCACCAAACAAGGCATGCAGAACGTGCCAATCGATCCTGTGTTGATCAAGTCGGCCAAGCGCATCGACTGAGGTCTGCAGGTAGCTTCGCGTGGTGCCCACACGGCACCGCGCGCATTTGAAAGGAGAGCCCGCCCGGCGGGCGTCAAACCCAATGCTCTATCGTCGCTTTGAACAACTGATCGATATTTTCCGCGACGCTCCCAGCGCGGCCCCTCCCGAAAAAGTCCTGCCCTTCTATCTCTATTACCTGCGCCAGGTCTGGCCCTGCTTCGCCGCACTGTTGGTGGTGGGGCTGGTCGGTGCGCTTATCGAAGTGGCGCTGTTCAGCTATCTGAGCCGCATCATCGACCTGGCCCAGGGCACACCACCGGCGAATTTCTTCCAGATCCACAGCGCCGAGCTGATCTGGATGGCCGTGGTCGCCCTGCTGCTGCGCCCGGTTTTCAACGGCCTGCATGACTTGCTGGTGCACCAGACCATCAACCCAGGCATGACCAGCCTGATTCGCTGGCAGAACCACAGCTACGTGCTCAAGCAGAGCCTGAACTTTTTCCAGAACGATTTCGCCGGGCGCATCGCCCAGCGGATCATGCAAACCGGCAACTCCTTGCGTGATTCGGCAGTGGCGACGGCAGAAGCCATCTGGCACGTGTCGATCTATGCCATCAGTGCCCTGGTGCTGTTTGCCGAGGCCGACTGGCGGCTGATGATCCCGCTGATCACCTGGATCATCTGCTACAGCCTGGCCCTGCGTTACTTCGTACCGCGCGTGAAGGAGCGCTCGGTGATTTCCTCGGAGGCGCGCTCCAAATTGATGGGCCGAATTGTCGACGGCTATACCAATATCACCACCTTGAAACTGTTCGCCCATACGCAGAATGAACAGGAATACGCCAAGCAAGCGATCATCGAGCAGACCGAAAAAACCCAACTGGCCGCCCGTGTGCTCACCAGCATGGACACCGTGATCTGTATCTTGAACGGCCTGCTGATTGTGACCACCACCGGCCTGGCCCTGTGGTTGTGGACGCAGTCGCTGATTTCCGTCGGCGCGATTGCCCTGGCTACCGGCTTGGTTATCCGCATCGTCAACATGTCCGGTTGGATCATGTGGGTGGTCAATGGCATCTTCGAAAATATCGGCATCGTGCAGGACGGCCTGAAAACCATCGCCCAGCCCCTGGCCGTGACCGACCGTGAAAACGCCCCGCGCCTGAAAGTCCCCAATGCCCAAGTGCACTTTGAGCAGGTGGATTTCCACTACGGCAAGAAGAGCGGGATCATTGGCGGCCTCAACCTCAACATCAAGGCCGGGGAAAAGATCGGTTTGATCGGCCCGTCCGGCGCGGGCAAGTCGACCCTGGTCAACCTGCTGCTGCGCCTCTACGACCTGCAAGGCGGCCGCATCCTGATCGACGGCCAGAACATCGCCGAAGTGGCTCAGGAAAGCCTGCGTGCACAGATCGGCATGATCACCCAGGACACATCGCTTCTGCACCGTTCGATCCGTGACAACCTGCTGTATGGCAAGCCCGACGCAACCGAGGAAGAACTCTGGGCTGCGGTGCACAAGGCTCGCGCCGATGAGTTCATCCCGCTGTTGTCGGATTCCGAGGGCCGCACCGGGCTGGACGCCCATGTCGGTGAGCGCGGGGTGAAACTCTCTGGCGGTCAACGTCAACGTATCGCCATCGCCCGCGTGCTGCTCAAGGACGCACCGATCCTGATCATGGACGAAGCCACCTCGGCATTGGACTCGGAAGTGGAAGCGGCAATCCAGGAGAGCCTGGAAACCCTGATGCAGGGCAAGACCGTGATTGCGATCGCCCACCGGTTGTCGACCATCGCACGAATGGACCGCTTGGTAGTGCTGGAGAAAGGCCAGATTGCCGAAAGCGGCAGCCATGCCGAGTTGCTGGCGCAGGGCGGGCTTTATTCGCGGTTATGGCAGCACCAGACCGGCGGATTCGTCGGAATAGACTGATTTCATTGGATAGGTGCCCGGGCAATTCCGAACAATTCTGACAGTTTTCTCTATCGAACTGGTCTTGCGACACAATCCTGCTGTACTGCAATCAGGCCCCAGGAGGGCCCTGATTTAGGCGGCAGGGAAGCTTCACAGACCGTTAATCAGATAGAGCAATCTAAGGAAGTGTTCATGTCACTGTTCAAACGTTCCGTAACGGAAGGGCTGGGTACGTTTTGGCTGGTGTTGGGCGGTTGCGGGAGTGCGGTGCTGGCCGCAGCGTTCCCCAATGTCGGAATCGGCCTGCTCGGCGTGGCCCTGGCCTTCGGGCTCACAGTGCTGACCATGGCGTTTGCCATCGGGCACATCAGCGGCTGTCACCTCAACCCGGCCGTTTCGGTGGGGCTGGTAGTGGGCGGAAGATTTCCGGCCAGAGAGTTGCCGGCCTACATCGTGTCTCAGGTGATCGGTGCCACCATCGCCGCTGCGCTGCTGTACTTTATTGCCAGCGGCAAACCCGGCTTTGAACTGGCGAGTGGCCTGGCCTCCAACGGCTATGGAGAACACTCACCCGGTGGTTACTCGATGGCAGCAGGATTGGTCTGTGAACTGGTGATGACGGCGATGTTCGTGCTGATCATCCTGGGCGCTACCGACCGCCGTGCCCCCGCGGGCTTTGCCCCCATCGCCATTGGCCTGGGGCTGACGCTGATCCACCTGATCTCGATCCCGGTCACCAACACCTCGGTCAACCCGGCCCGCAGCACGGGGCCCGCGTTGATTGTCGGCGGCTGGGCGCTCGAACAGTTGTGGCTGTTCTGGCTTGCGCCGATCCTGGGCGCGGTGATCGGTGGCATTACGTACCGATGGTTGGGCGCAGAAAAGCCTGCCTGACCAAACCCCTCTAGGAGCGAGCTTGCTCGCGAAAAACGTCAACGATGACGCAGGCTTCCAGATGCAGCCCGCTTCGCCTAAGCGTTCTTCGCGAGCAAGCTCGCTCCTACAAGGTGTTTCACTTGCTGTCAGGTTGCCGATAAGGCAAAGCCGCCCTCGCCTCTTCGGCATACGCCAGAATCCCCACCCGTTCACGTTCAAGAAAGTCGTGCACGGCACTCTTGAGCCCCGGATGGCGCAGGTAGTGCCAGGACCGCGTGATCACCGGCTCAAACCCGCGAATCAATTTGTGCTCGCCCTGGGCCCCCGCATCGAAGCGTTGCAGGCCGTGGGCGATGGCGTAGTCCATGCCCTGGTAGAAACAGGTTTCGAAATGCAGCCGGTCGAACTCCCCCAGGCAGCCCCAGTAGCGGCCGTAGAAGCTGTCGCCACCGATCAAGCTGAACGCCATGGCCACCGGACGCGGGCCTTGCTTGGCCAGCACCACGCGGATCGCCTCGGGCATACGTTCGGCCAACAGGCTGAAAAACGCCCGCGTCAGATAGGGCGCTTGGCGGCGCACCGCATAGGTGTTGGCATAGCAGGCATAAACAAAATCCCATTGGGCCTCGCTCAATTGATGACCTTGCAGCCACTCGAACTCGATGCCCTGCCCGGCCACTTGTTCACGCTCTTTGCGCATCTGCTTGCGCTTGCGTGAACTCAAGGCATCAAGGAAGTCCTGGAAGTCGCGATAGCCACGGTTCTGCCAATGAAACTGGCAGCCCAGGCGTTGCATCCAGTCGGGCTGCCGGGCCAAGGCGTCGTCGGCCAAAGCGTCGGTGAAATTGATATGGGCGCTGGAGAGCCCTTCGATTTCCAGGTAACCCGGCAAACTTTTGAGCAACTCAAAGCCGTCTTCGGCACTGGCGGCCAATAAACGCGGCCCGCTGACCGGACTGAACGGCACGGCTGTCAGCAGCTTCGGGTAGTAATCAATGCCGGCACGCTCGCAGGCGTCGGCCCAGCCATGGTCGAACACGTACTCGCCATAAGAGTGCCACTTGCGGTAACTGGGTAATGCCGCCACCAAACGCGGGCCTTCCCAGTGCAGCAGATGTTCCGCCTGCCAGCCTGTTTGCGGGCCCAGGCTGGCGCTGTCTTCCAGCGCGCTCAAAAACCCATGCCGCACAAAAGGCTGGGCCTGCGGCACCAGGGCATCCCAAGTGTGAGCAGCGATTGCGGACAGGCTGTCCAGGCGTTGCAGTGGCATCGACATCCTCATTGTTTCGCGGCATGAAAGCCTGGGCAGTATCGCTTATCGCAGCCTGGCGTACATCTGCAAAACGCGCCGACAGAACGCCCAAGCGTTAGTTCCTTCCCGTTACAAGCTGTCATCTACATGAAATCACTTAGCCACTACTCCGTCATAAACGGTCGCGATACTGACGCCAGTTTTTAGAGCGTCCGGATCTACCGGGCGACATTTTTTCCGTCCGTCATGGGTCGGTTGTGTCCTGGATGGTTTGCCATCCCTCCTCACTTTCGGAGATTGATATGCGTCTTGCTTCCACTAAAACTGCGGCGCTCCTGTGTGGCGGCCTGTTGCTGGCCCTGAGCGTACCGGCCAGCGCTGCAGTCGACGCTAAATTGCTCGACATGCTCAAGGCCAACGGCCAGATCACCGCGTCGCAGTACACAGAACTGCAAGCGGAACTGGCCAAGGACCAGAAAGAACAGCAGATCGCACGCCAAGCTCAGCAAGAGACCAACGAGCAGATCGCAGCCACTGCGAAAAAAACCAACGAGCTGAGCAGCTTCGACCAAAAGCTGGCCTGGGCCGCCAAGACTCAATTCAAGGGTGATGTACGCTTCCGCCAGGAAACCATCAAGATTGATGGCGAACCCAACAACGGTGGGCGTGACAAAGACCGTCAACGTATCCGCGCCCGCCTGGGTGCCTACACCGAAATCAACCCGCAGGTGGACACCGGTATCCGTATCGCCACCGGCGGTGGTGACGATGCGCGTTCTACCAACCAGGATCAGGACGGCTACTTCGATAAAAAATCGATCTGGCTGGACCTCGGTTACATCGACTACCACCCGGACCAGATCAAGAACCTGCACGTGATCGGCGGCAAGATGCTTCAGCCTTGGGTAAACATGGGCGACGTGATCTGGGATAGCGATATCAACCCTGAAGGCCTGGCCGTCACCTACAAATACCCACTGGGCAGCAGCGCCGAACTGTTCGGCAGCCTGGGTAACTACAACCTCAAGGACAACGTCGACGGCGACGGCGTGCAGTTCCGCCACGACCTGCGCCTGACGTCCGGCCAGTTGGGTACGCGTTTCTCGGTCACCGACAACCTGAAAATGACCCTGGGCGGCAGCGTCTACGCCTACAAAAATGACGAGGACAGCCGCTGCACAACCACTACCACACCTTGCGCGTTGGCGGTCAACGGCAACTCGGCCAACAACGAGTTCCGCCTGTACGAAGGTTTTGCCCAGGCAGACATCGGCGGCCTGGCAGTGCCACTGTCGTTCTACGGCCAATACGTGAAAAACAACGATGCCGTGACCGACCAGGACACCGCGTGGTTGCTGGGTGCCAAGTCCAAGGTGTTCGGTTTCAACCTGGACTACAACTACCGCGATGTTCAGCGTAATGCCGTCGTAGGCGCGTTCACCGATTCGGACTTCGCCAACGGTACCACCGGTTCGCGCGGCCACAAGATGAAGGTCAGCTACGACATCGACAAGAACTTCGCCCTGGGCGCCACCTACTTCCTGACCAAGGCGGACTACGCCAGCCGTACCCAGCGGGATGCCAACACCAACACCCTGCAGCTGGATGCTGAAGCCAAGTTCTAACCGTTACTGTAGGAGCGAGCTTGGTGAGCTCGCTCTTACATATCCTTACGGCGCTCGGCTGCCATCTGTTCAGCCAGCG
The DNA here is from genome assembly GCF_023127835.1 of Pseudomonas sp. B329. Classification (NCBI taxonomy): domain Bacteria; kingdom Pseudomonadati; phylum Pseudomonadota; class Gammaproteobacteria; order Pseudomonadales; family Pseudomonadaceae; genus Pseudomonas; species Pseudomonas sp. B329. Next base: position 280,492 of record NZ_SPKP01000011.1, read on the forward strand.
CATCAGCACCGTCCACCGGCTCCTGCGGCATACGCTTGAGCGTCGCCTGCAACAGGCGCATCTGCCGGATAAATCGTCGGCAGTTCGGGCAGAACATCAAGTGATGACGCACCATCAGACGTTCACGGAAGGTCAATTGACCATCCAGATAGTCACTGGAGCGCGCTACTTGCTCTTTACAGGTCAACATTCGCCCGTCTCCTCAAAATGCTCCACCGTAGCAAAGACTTTAAGCCGTGCTCGATGCAGGAGCACACGAACGTTGGAGAGCGAAAGGCTCAGAAGATTACAGATTTCCTCCAGTTCCAGACCCTGGCGTTCACGCAACACCAGCACGCTGCTTTGCAGTTCGGACAAACTCAGAATCGTATGCTCCAGGCATTTGCGCAGTTCATCTTCGGTCAGCAGCGCTTCAGGGGTGTCCTGGTGCCAGGCATACGGGGCGACGGCCCAATGGCCATCATCCGGGCTGAAGCGATCATCACCAATGGTGCCGTGGGGCGAAGGCAAATCGTCGAGCAGCACTTCCCGACGATTCTGCTTGTAACGTCCCTTGGCGGCGTTGGCGGTAATGGTCAATAACCATGTCTTGAGGCTCGATCGCCCTTCGAATCTGGCCAGGTTGCGTACGACCGAAACCCAGGCGTCTTGCACGATTTCGTCGGCGTGGCGCTGACCGACGATGGCGTAGGCCACCGCCCGCATTGCGCTCTGGTAAGTGGTGACCAATTCCTTGTAGGCCCGCTGCTCACCCTTGAGCAGGCGTTCAAGCAGGTGCGCGTCGTCCGCTGCTGCCATTCAAACCTCTATTTAAAAGTGCACACCCGGTCCTGTGGGAGCTGGCTTGCCTGCGATGCAGATACCTCGGTGTATCAGTCACACCACAGTGATGCCATCGCACGCAAGCCAGCCCCCACACAATCAGCGTTTGCGCAGGATCACACTGCCAATCGAATACCCGGCGCCAAAGGAGCTGAGTACGGCAACCGAGCCCTTGGGCAAGTCATCCTGGTAAGTGTGAAACGCAATCACCGAGCCGGCCGAGCTGGTATTGGCGTAAGTATCGAGGATCACTGGCGCTTCTTCCACCGACGCGTCGCGCCCCAGCAGCTTTTTCACGATCAGGTGGTTCATGCTCAGGTTGGCCTGGTGCAGCCAGAAGCGCTTCACATCGGTCACACTCAACTGATTTTCCGCCAGGTGCGCGCCGATCAATTCGGCCACCATCGGGCAGACATCGCGAAACACCTTGCGGCCTTCCTGCACGAACAGCTTGTCGGGGGCACCGACACCTTCTTCCGCCGTGCGATTGAGGAAGCCGAAATTGTTGCGGATGTTGTTGGAGAACTTGGTCAGCAGCTTTGTACTCACCACATCGAACTGGTGCTCGGACGTCGCCAGGTCAGCGCGTTCCAGGATCACCGCAGTGGCGGCGTCACCGAAGATGAAGTGGCTGTCGCGATCGCGGAAGTTCAGGTGGCCGGTGCAGACTTCCGGGTTGACCATCAGGATCGCCCGGGCCTGGCCCAACTGGATGCTGTTGGCCGCGTTCTGGATGCCGAAGGTGGCCGAAGAACACGCCACGTTCATGTCAAAACCGAAGCCCTGGATACCCAAGGCTTCCTGGACTTCAATGGCAATCGCCGGGTAGGCACGTTGCAGGTTGGAACAGGCAACGATCACGCCATCAATGTCGGCGGCGGTCTTGCCGGCGCGTTGCAGGGCTTGTTCGGCGGCACCGACCGCCATCTGGCAGAGCACCGACCATTCGTCGTTGCTACGCTCGGGCAGGCGTGGCGCCATGCGCTGCGGATCGAGGATGCCGTCCTTGTCCATCACAAAACGGCTCTTGATGCCGGATGCCTTTTCGATGAATGCCGCGCTCGACTCCGTCAGCGCCTGCACCTCGCCACGCTCGATGGCGGCGGCGTTGTCTGCGTTGAACTGTTGCACATAGGCATTGAAAGACTGCACCAGCTCTTCGTTGGAGATGCTGTTGGCCGGGGTGTACAGGCCAGTGCCGCTGATGACGACGTTATGCACGGTCGTTCCTCTAAATCTGTCAGGCAGAAGATATTGGTACCGTCGTACCAAACTTAAAGTCGTTTGATTCCGTCCAGCGGGCATCAAACTGGCGACGCTTTATTCAATCTTGTAACCGCGAAGTTTGCCACAACCCTGGAGATTTGGCGCTATAGGCCAGACAAACACCTTGAATGTGGGAGGGGCGGTGCGACGATTCGACTTGCTCCCTCCCACATTTGGCCCTGCCCGGATCGGGAAACCGGGAAAGGTTCAGGGCTCTACCTGGCTCCACTGCTTGCTCAAGCGTTTATCGGAAATCGGTACCTTGGTGCCCAACTGCTGGGCAAACAACGACACCCGGTATTCCTCCAGCCACCAGCGGTACAGCTCCAACTGTGGGTCACGCTTGCCTTCCTGGGCGTGCTTGTTCAAGCGGTTCTGGTATTGAGCCCACAGGCCGCCCAATTCGCTGCTCCACACGCGGTCCTTTTGCACCTGGCTCGGCAGTTTTTCCAGGCGCAGTTCAATAGCCTTGAGATAGCGCGGCAGCTCCTTGAACCATTGCGCCGGGGTTTCGCGCACAAAACCTGGGTACACCAGGTTGCTCAGTTGCTGCTTGATATCATTCAAGGCCACCGCCTGGGCCAGGTCGATCTTGCCTTTGAAGCGCTTTTGCAGGCCGTGCCAGAGTTTCAGCACCTCCAGGGTCAGGCGTGCCAGGCGCTCGGCGTGTTCGGTCCAACCGCCACGCTTGCGCTCGGCCAGGGCAGCCAGGCCCGCGCCATCACGCGGCAGGCTGTCTTCGCCCTCAAGTACACAGGTGTCGAGGCTGGCCAGCAGAATGTCTTCCACCAACGCGTCGATACGCCCCAGTTCGCGGTACATCAAGCCCAGCTCGGTCAGGCCCGGCAATTTGCCGCGCAGGAATTTCGCCGGTTCCGCCAGTTGTTGCATCAGCAGGCGCTGCAACGCGCGGCGATGCTGGAACTCGGCTTCGGCGGCGGTGGAGAAACGCCCTTCCTTGACCGTGCCGTTCTCTTCCACCAGCGCCGGGTACACCGTCATCGACAGGCCGGCGATGTTTTGCTGGGTCTTTTCAGCCACCGCCGCGAACACCTTGGCTTCTACCGGCTGTTGGCTTTTCGCGGTTTGCGGTACGGCCAACGCGGCCTGGCTGGCCTCTGCAAAACGTGCGGTCAGTTCGGCCAGGTCGCGGCCTTCGCCAAGGAACTTGCCTTGGCCGTCGACCACTTCCAGGTTCATCTTCAGGTGGCTTTCTACCTGCTGCGCCGCTTCGGCCCAGGCTTCATCGCTGACCCGCGCACCGGTCATGCGCAGCAACTCGCGCCCCAGCGCCTGGGGCAGCGAGCCCTGGCCGAATTCGATGCGTTGCAGCGCCGCCTTGACGAAGTCCGGCACCGGCACGAAGTTCTTGCGCAATGCCTTGGGCAGGTTGCGTACCAACGCGATGCATTTGGCTTCGATCACGCCCGGCACCAGCCACTCCAGGCGCTCGGCCGGCAACGCCGGCAGCAACGGCGCAGGTACACGCAGGGTGACGCCATCGCGAGGGTGGTTGGGTTCGAAGTGGTAGCTCAAGGCCAACGCCAGGTCACCCAGGTGCAAGGTGTCCGGATAATGCGCAGCGGTAACCTCACTGGCCTCGCGGGCCAGCACATCTTCTTCGCGCATGATCAGCAGGTGCGGGTCTTTCTGGCTGTTGACCTTGTACCAGCTGTCGAACGTGGCGGTCTGGTGAATCTCCGCTGGCAGGCGCGCATCGTAGAACGCGTAGAGGGTTTCTTCGTCGGCGAGGATGTCGCGGCGGCGTGCCTTTGCCTCCAGTTCGTCGAGCTGCTCCAGCAATAGCTGGTTGGCCGCCAGGCACTTGGCCCGGGATTGAATCTCGCCGCGTACCAGGCCCTCACGAATAAACAACTCGCGAGACACCACCGGGTCAATCGGCCCGTAATGCACCGGCCGACGCCCGACCACAATCAACCCGAAGAGGGTGATCTGCTCAAACGCCACCACCTGGCCGCGCTTCTTCTCCCAATGGGGTTCGAAGTGGTTTTTCTTGATCAGGTGCCCGGCCAGCGGCTCGATCCAATCGGCGTCGATCTTCGCCACCATGCGCGCATAGAGCTTGGTGGTTTCCACCAGCTCGGCAGTCATCAGCCATTGCGGGCGCTTCTTGCCGATACCGGACGAGGGGTGGATCCAGAAACGCCGCTGCCGCGCACCGAGGTAATCGCCGTCTTCGGTCTTCTGGCCGATCTGGCTGAGCAGGCCGGACAGCACCGCCTTGTGCAGTTTGGGGAAGTCCGCAGGCTCTTTATTGATGTTCAGCTGCATGTCGCGGCAGATCAGGCTCAACTGGCGATGGGAGTCGCGCCACTCGCGCAGGCGCAGGTAGTTGAGGAAGTTCTTGCGACACCAGTTGCGCAGCGGGCTGGCGGTCAGTTCCTGGCGCTGCTCTTCAAAGCCGCGCCACAGGTTGACCAGCCCGGCAAAGTCCGAATCCGGATCTTTCCACTGAGCGTGGGCCTGGTCGGCGGCTTGTTGACGCTCCGGTGGCCGCTCGCGCGGGTCCTGGATAGACATGGCGCTGGCCACGATCAACACTTCCTGCAAGCTGCCCAGCTTGGCCGCTTCGAGCAACATGCGGCCCATGCGCGGGTCCACTGGCAAGCGTGCAAGCTGGCGGCCCAACGGCGTGAGCTGGCTGTTACGGTCCACCGCCGAGAGTTCCTGCAGCAGGTTGAAACCGTCGCTGATCGCCTTGCCATCCGGCGGTTCGATAAACGGGAAATCGGTGATTTCGCCCAGGCGCAGGTGCAGCATCTGCAGGATCACGGCGGCGAGGTTGGTACGCAGGATTTCCGGGTCGGTGAATTCCGGGCGCCCGATAAAATCTTCTTCGCTGTACAGGCGCACGCAAATGCCCGGCTCAACCCGGCCGCAACGGCCTTTACGCTGGTTGGCGCTGGCCTGGGAGATCGCCTCGATCGGCAGGCGCTGCACCTTGGCGCGGTAGCTGTAGCGGCTGATGCGCGCCGTGCCGCTGTCGATCACATAGCGAATGCCCGGCACCGTCAGCGAGGTTTCCGCAACGTTGGTCGCCAGTACCACGCGCCGGCCTGGGTGGGATTGGAAAATGCGCTGTTGCTCGGCCGGTGACAGCCGTGCGTACAACGGCAAAATCTCGGTGTGCTTGAGCTGGGCCTTGCGCAGCATGTCGGCGGCATCACGAATCTCGCGCTCACCGGGCAGAAACACCAGCACATCGCCGGGGCTGCGTCGCTCGCTGCGCTCATAGGCGGCGATTTCATCGAGGGTGGCGAGGATCGCCTGGTCGACGGTCAAGTCATCCTCGACGCGATTGCCCTCTTCGTCCTGCTCCAGGGTCAATGGGCGATACCAGGTGTCCACCGGGAAGGTACGGCCCGAGACCTCGACAATCGGCGCATTGTCGAAGTGCTTGGAAAAGCGCTCCAGGTCGATGGTCGCCGAGGTGATGATGACTTTCAGGTCAGGGCGACGCGGCAGCAGGGTCTTGAGGTAGCCGAGCAGGAAGTCGATGTTCAGGCTGCGTTCATGGGCCTCGTCGACGATGATCGTGTCGTAGCGTTCAAGATAACGGTCGTTCTGGGTTTCGGCCAGCAGGATGCCGTCGGTCATCAGTTTGATCAGGGTGTTGGAATCACTCTGGTCTTCGAAGCGCACCTGATAGCCGACCAAGGCGCCCAATGGCGTGGCCAGCTCTTCAGCGACACGGCTGGCGACGCTGCGCGCTGCGATCCGGCGCGGCTGGGTGTGGCCGATCAGGCCGTACTGGCCGCGGCCGATTTCCAGGCAGATTTTCGGCAACTGGGTGGTCTTGCCCGAGCCGGTCTCGCCGGCAATGATCAACACCTGGTGTTTGAGCAGCGCGTCCTTGATCTCATCGCGCTTGGCGGCAATCGGCAGGCTGTCGTCGTAGCGAATTACCGGCAGGCTGGCGCGCCGCGCCGTGACCTGGGCACAGGATGCCTGCATCCGCGCCACCCACTGCGCCAGCTTGTCCTCATCGGGTTTCTTGCGCAGCTCAAGCAACTGCCGGCGCAAGCGGTGGCGGTCGGCGAGCATGGCGTGATCGAGGGTTTTGAGCAGTTGGTCGATGGTGGGTGCTTGGTCAGTCATCAGCTACTTCGACGGTCATCTATGTTATGCGCGGCCGGCAAGTGTGGCAGAAAATCGACTTATCTGGCAGGTCAAACATGTGGGAGGGGGCTTGCTCCCGATGAAGGTGGGTCAGCCAATGAAGGTGTTGACTGATTCACCGTCATCGGGAGCAAGCCCCCTCCCACAAGAGAAAGCGTTATAGCGGGTCTTTTCGGCGATAGGGGAATACGTCGATAACCTTACCGGCGCGAATCGCGTCCTGCAGGCCCTTCCAGTAATCGGCGTTGTACAGCTCGCCATGCAGCTCGTCGAACAACTTGCGCTGGCCGGCGTCGGCAAACAGGAACGGCGGGAACTCTTCGGGGAATACGTCCAGCGGGCCGATGGAGTACCAGGGCTCTGAGGCCATTTCGTCCTCGGGGGTGCGCGGTGCGGGAATATGGCGGAAGTTGGCTTCGGTCAGAAAGCAGATTTCATCGTAGTCGTAGAACACCACGCGGCCATGACGGGTGACGCCGAAGTTTTTCAGCAGCATGTCGCCGGGGAAGATATTCGCCGCCGCCAATTGCTTGATTGCCAAGCCGTAGTCTTCCAGGGCTTCGCGCACCTGGGCGGGGTTGGCGTTGTCGAGGTAGAGGTTGAGCGGGGTCATGCGCCGCTCGGTCCAGCAGTGGCGGATCAGCACGCTGTCGCCTTCCACTTCGACCGTGCCGGCCGCGACTTCCAGCAGCTCGGCCAGGCACTCGGGCTCGAACTTGCTCAAGGGGAAACGGAAGTCGGCGAATTCCTGGGTGTCAGCCATGCGCCCTACCCGGTCGACACTCTTAACCAGCCGGTACTTCTCGATCACCGTGGCACGGTTGACGTTTTTCGACGGCGAAAAGCGGTCCTTGATGATCTTGAACACGGTGTTGAAGCCCGGCAGCGTGAACACGCTCATGACCATGCCGCGCACGCCGGGGGCCATGATGAACTGATCGTCGGTGGTGGCCAGGTGGTTGATGAGTGCGCGGTAGAATTCGGACTTGCCGTGCTTGTAGAAACCAATGGAGGTGTACAGCTCGGCAATGTGCTTGCCCGGCAGGATGCGCTTGAGAAAACCGATGAATTCGGCAGGCACCGGCACGTCGACCATGAAATAGGAACGGGTGAACGAGAAGATGATCGACACGTCGGCTTCGTCGGTGATCAACGCATCGATCTGGATGCCGCGCCCTTCGCGGTGCAGCAACGGGATGACCAACGGCCACTGTTCGTCGCGGGTATAAATGCGCCCTACGAGATAGGCGCCTTTGTTGCGGTAGAGCACGGAGGAAAACAGCTCGACCTTGAGGTCCGGGTCCTTGCATACCCAATCCGGCAGGTTTTCCCGCAGTTGGGCTTCGAGGCGACGCAGGTCGGCAGGAAGGTCGGCGTAAGGCTCGCTGAAGCTGTAGTCAGAGAAAATCTGCGCCAGCATGTCTGATATTTTACCGGCTGGCGTGTAGACCCGGGTTTGCGCCGCCCGCGCCCGGCGCAGGCTCGGCCGGGTGGTGTGGATGAACATGCAGCCGTCGCTGATCAGGTCATGGCTGAACAGGCCGCAGAAGATCGAGTTGTACCAGGTCTCGGACAACTCATCGTCAAAGCGCAGGTCGATCAGGCCGATATACGCGCTTTTCACCAAGGGCCACAGCTCGATGTCCTGCAACGCACTCGCTTCGAAACCGGCGCGCAGGCGGGCAGTGACCTCGGCAACTTTCTCTTCATACAGGTTGATGCGTGCCGCAGACGCCGCCTGCCCTTGCTGCCACTGGGCCTTCTCGAAACGCTCGCGGGCCCCATCGGTGATCTGGCGAAAGTGCTCACGGTAATCGTCGAAACCGTCGAGGATCATCCGGGCGATAGCGAGGGCGGGCTGCGACATGCGGGAAACCTCGAACGGGTAGCGGGAAGCTCAGAGCTTAGCCAGTGAACGCTGGCAGGAGAAGGAGGATTTTTAAGGGGCCGTCGTAGTTAGCGATTGTGTCGGCCTGAGCACTGGGCAACACTCCCCGCCTGATTGGCGTAGGAGTTTTCCGTGAGACCTGTTGACACCCTCTACTTGCTGGGACTGGCTGCCATCTGGGGCGCGAGTTTCCTGTTCATGCGCATCATTGCGCCGGAAATCGGCACAGTGCCGACTGCGTTTTTCCGCGTGTCGATTGCCGCCGCCGGGTTGCTGGTGATTCTGGCGATGCTGCGCGTGAGCTGGGATTTCCAGGGCAAGTTCAAGACCGTTTTGCTGTTGGGGGTGATCAACTCCGGAATTCCGGCGACCATGTATTCAGTGGCAGCGCAGGTACTGCCGGCGGGTTATTCGGCGATTTTCAACGCCACCACGCCGCTGATGGGCGTGCTGATTGGCGGGGTGTTTTTCAGCGAGCGTCTGACACCGTCAAAAATAGCGGGGGTTGCCTTGGGGCTGTTTGGCGTCGCCGTGCTCACGCGCGCGGGGCCGGTGGCCTTTGATCTGCAATTGTTGATGGGCGCGCTGGCGTGCCTGCTGGCAACCACCTGCTACGGGTTTGCCGGTTTCCTGGCACGACGCTGGCTGGATCAGCGCGGCGGGTTGGACAGTCGTCTGTCAGCCTTGGGCAGTATGCTCGGCGCTACCTTGTTTCTCTTGCCGCTCTTTGCCTACAGCGCCATCAGCCATCCACCGGCAAGCTGGGGCGGCTGGCAGGTGTGGGCGTCGCTGCTGGGCCTGGGGCTGGTGTGTACGGCGTTCGCCTACATTTTGTACTTCCGCCTGCTGTCATCCATTGGCCCGGTCAAGTCGATGACCGTGACCTTTATGATTCCGCCGTTCGGCGTGCTGTGGGGGGCGTTGCTGCTGGATGAGCCGCTGTCCATGGCTCACCTGTATGGCGGGGTGCTGATTGCCGGGGCGTTGTGGTTGGTGCTGCGCCCGCAAAAACTATAGGAGCGTCCCCCTGCTCCTGGGGGTGCTTCGCCCCCCAGCGCAAGCAAGCTTGCTCGCCACAGCAAGCTTGCTCCTATAGGGATAGGTTTTAGTTTTTACGGAATACAAACACCAAGCCGACGATGATCAACGCCATTCCCAGCACGCTTAACAGCGCCAGGCGATTGCCGAAGATCAGGTAGTCCATCACCGCGGTCACCGCCGGCACCAGGTAGAACAGGCTGGTGACATTCACCAGGTTGCCGCGGGCGATCAGCCGATACAGCAACAGCGTCGCCAGCACTGACACCACCAATCCCATCCACAGCACCGGCAGGTAAAAGCCCCAACTGTGCTCGAAATGGAAGGGCTGGAACGGCACGAACACCGCACACAACAGCATCCCGGCCAGGTATTGCAACGGCAACGTGCCCAAGGGGTTGTCGGTGATGCGCTTTTGCATGATCGAGCCAAACGTCATGCTCGCCAGCGCCAGCAGCCCGAACAGCATCCCGGCCAGGGACATGCCCGCCAGCCCGATGCCCTGGTACACCACCATGATCAACCCGGCCAGGCCCAACCCCAGGCCGAACAGCCGGCGTAACGAGCGCTGACGCTCCATCAGCACCACGGTGAGGATCGGCTGGACGCCCATGATGGTCGCCATCACCCCGGGGGTGACTTTGAGGTCCAGGGCCAGCAGATAGAAAATCTGGTAGGCCCCCAACAACACCAGGCCCGTCGCCGCCGCATACAGCATGGGCTTGCCGGGACGTGGCAGCTTCAACTTGAGGATCGGCACCAGCACCACCAACCCCATCAGGGCGATGGCAAAGCGGATCAGCAGAAAGGCAAAGGGCGAAGCATGGGCCAGGCCCAACTTGGAGAAGATCGCCCCGCTGCTCCACAGCAAGACAAACAAGCTCGTCGAGGCCGCCGCGGCCACGGATTGTTTCGAAAGAACAGACATGAGTTACCACCTGTTATCAGGCAAAAAAGCCGATTCAGTAAGGACTGAATTTCAGTAGGTTTTTTTCAGGCAGGCACAGGGGAACAGCAAACAGCTGATCAGCCCGAAATGCCAACGCCCGGCGGTGATACGACTGCGTACACCGGCGTGCTACTGACAGGTGGGGGGTAGTGACTGATCTGCGCAGGCTGCTTTGCGCCGCACGGCACGACCACAGCGTTGACCGCTGAATCGACTACCGCTATGCGCTGGGAAGCTGGCATGTGCTGATCTTTTTGAAGGGAGAAAGACGCGACGACTATAACCAGCCGCAAACATACTTTGCAATCCTTTCCCCCTTGCCTCGTACGTGGAGGCGTTTTCATGCCCTCGAACCAGACCACTCGCTATAATGCCGCCCGGTTTTTGTTAAGGATTTCACATGATTGCTCTGCCCTGGCTGTACCTCACACTACTTTGCATTGGCTATGTCACGGCCTTGATCTACGGCCAACTGGGCATACTGGCGGCGGTGTCAGTGGCGCTGTTGCTGGTGGCCGGCTACGCCGTACGCCAGCAACGCACTCCTTGGGCACGCTACCTGGGCCACGGCTTGTTTATCGTCCTGGCCCTGGGGCTAGCGATGCACTGGCTGCCGGGTTTCTACAATGGCCGAGGTATTGCACCCCAGCGTTTTACCCCGGACTCAGTGCCCTTCTCGATGTACCTGAACCAGGACAAACCCCTGATCGGCTTCTGGCTGTTGCTGGCCTGCCCGTGGATTGTGGCGCGACGTTCATTGCGCCTGTCGATCTGCGTCACCGCCCTGGCACTGACCCTGACCGCCATCGCTGCCCTGGGTGGCGCGGCCCTGATGGGGATGATCAGTTGGGCCCCCAAATGGCCGGACCAGGCATGGCTGTGGGTACTCAATAACCTGCTGCTGGTGACGCTGGTGGAAGAAGCACTGTTTCGTGGCTATGTTCAGGGCGGCCTGAGCCAGCGCTTCAAACACCTGCCCTACGGCGAGAACCTCGCGCTGCTGCTGGCCTCGCTGTTATTCGGCCTGGCGCATTTTGGTGCGGGTTGGCAATGGGTAATGCTGGCGAGTATTGCCGGGGTCGGTTACGGCCTGGCGTATCGCTTTGGCGGGCTCGGCGCAGCGATTGCCACGCACTTTGGCTTGAATCTGCTGCACTTCGGGCTGTTCACCTACCCGATGCTGGCCGGCTGAGCCTTTCTTGCTGTAGGAGCGAGTTGTTGTGGCGAGGGAGCTTGCTCCCTCACCACAGCCAGCCCACTGCTCCCAGGATTGTTGCAAAAATAAGTTAAATAAATGCCCGCCATGGCCGATACCCCCTGAAAGCCTTGCGGATTGAACAATCATGCGTAATAACCAACCCGTTACCCAGCGCGAACGTACCTTCCCCGCTCAGCAACGGTTGATCTCCACCACAGATGCCAAGGGTGTCATTACCTACTGCAACGACGCGTTTGTCGAAATCAGTGGGTTCACCCGCGACGAACTGATCCGTGCCCCGCACAACCTGGTGCGCCACCCGGATGTGCCCTCGGCCGTGTTCGCGCACATGTGGTCCACGCTCAAACAAGGCTTGCCATGGATGGGCATTGTCAAGAATCGCTGCAAGACCGGTGACCATTACTGGGTTAACGCCTATGTGACTCCGGTGTTCGACGGCAACCAGGTGATCGGCTACGAATCGGTGCGCATCAAGCCCACTGCGGAGCAGATCCGCCGGGCCGAGGCGCTCTATCAACGCATCAACCAGGGCAAGTCGGCCATCCCCCAGCGCGACAAATGGCTGCCGGTGCTACAGGACTGGCTGCCGTTTATCCTGGTCAGCCAACTGAGCTTCATGATCGGCGCCACCCTCACCTCCCAGTGGGGCTTTGCCCTGGCTGCGGCGCTGTCGGTACCGTTGGGCCTGCTGGGCCTGAGCTGGCAGCAGCGCGGCCTCAAGCGCTTGCTGCGGCTGGCCGAGCAGACCACCTCCGATCCGTTGATCGCGCAGATGTACACCGACAGCCGTGGCGCCCAGGCCCGACTGGAAATGTCGATCCTCAGCCAGGAAGCGCGCCTGAAGACCTGCCTGACCCGTCTGCAGGACACCGCCGAGCACCTCAACGACCAAGCGGCGCAGTCCAACACCCTGGCGCACAGCAGCTCCAGCGGCCTGGAACGTCAGCGCGTGGAAACCGAACAGGTGGCCACCGCCGTCAACCAGATGGCCGCGACCACCCAGGAAGTCGCCAGCCATGTGCAGCGCACCGCCGATGCCACCCAGGAAGCCAACCGCCTGACCGGTCGCGGCCGCGATATCGCCGGGGAAACCCGCGAGGCGATCCAGCGACTGTCGGTGGCCGTGGGCGAGACGGGCGTGACCGTCACCCAACTGGCCAAGGACAGCGATGAAATCGGCGGCGTGGTCGATGTGATCAAAGGCATCGCCGACCAGACCAACCTGCTGGCGCTCAATGCCGCTATCGAAGCCGCGCGTGCCGGTGAGATGGGCCGTGGATTTGCGGTGGTCGCCGATGAAGTGCGCCAACTGGCGCAGCGTACGGCCGAATCCACCGGGCAGATCCATACCCTGATCGCCAAGCTGCAACACACGGCGGCTGCGGCTGTGCAAACCATGGACGCCGGGCATCGCCAGGCTGAAGAGGGTGTAGCGCGGGTGATGGAAGCGGATCAGGCGTTGGTGGGCATCAGTGAGGCGGTGGCCAATATCACCGACATGACCACCCAGATTGCCGCTGCTACCGAAGAGCAAAGCGCCGTGGCCGAGGAGATCAGCCGCAATATCAGCACCATCGCGCTGTTGGCAGATCAGACTTCAGAGCAGGCGATGAACTCGGCGCAGTTGAGTGAGGAGTTGACGCATACCGCCAATACCCAGTACTCGCTGGTGGAGCGTTTTAACCGATAAACCGCTATCGCAGGCAAGCCAGCTCCCACACTGGACGGTATTCACCGATAGAAATAGGTGAACCCAGTCCAATGTGGGAGCTGGCTTGCCCCCGATAGGGCCCTAACAGGCCCTGAGAAACTCAGCCACCTGCACCGCCGCCGCCTCCAAGTGCTGCTCATGGCTGAACCCCGAAGCCTTCAACGGCTTCAAGTCATGATCGCCCGCCACCAACCACATCACTTCAATACTCTCTGACAACTCATAATCCTGCACCGCTGCCCGATTGCCCAAGGCATCACGCTCGCCCTGCACAATCAACGTTGGCGTCGTAAGCGCAGCCAAGTGCTCCACCCGGGGTTTCTCTGGCTTGCCCACCGCATAGAACGGATAGCCCAGGCACACCAACCCATCGGCGCCCAGTTCATCGGCCAGTAAACTGGCCATCCGCCCACCCATGGACTTGCCGCCAACTGCCAGTTTCCCAGCGACATGACGTCGCACCTCGCCATACACCTCGCGCCAGCACTCCAGCAGTTTCGGCGCCGGATTCGGCGGGCGCTTGCCGCCATCCATACGGCGCTGGGCCATGTACGGGAACTCGAAGCGCACCACGCTCACGCCATGCCCGGCAAGGCGTGCCGCCATGTCGTTCATGAACGCCGAGTCCATCGGTGCCCCGGCGCCGTGGGCCAGGATCAGCGTGACCGGCTCGCCCGAAGCCGTGCCCGTGGCGACATCCCACAGCCAGCCGCGTTCACGCACACACTGCGCCCATTGATCCCCGTCAATACTGGCCTTGTGCTCTTTGCCCATGCTTGCCTCGCTTTTTAGTCTGCCTATAACTCCAGCCCAAGTGCCGCACTTGCTTGGGTTGAACCGTGGATGGGGAACCATGAACACTACTTTAAGTACCGCCTATAACTACAAGGTGGTCCGCCAATTCGCCATTATGACGGTGGTGTGGGGCATCGTCGGCATGGGGCTCGGGGTTTTTCTCGCCGCCCAATTGGTTTGGCCTGCGCTCAACTTCGATTTACCCTGGACCAGCTTCGGCCGCCTGCGCCCGTTGCACACCAATGCGGTGATTTTCGCCTTCGGTGGCTGCGCGCTGTTCGCCAGCTCCTTCTACTCGGTACAACGTACCTGCCAGACTCAGCTGTTCGCGCCAAAAGTGGCCGCGTTCTGCTTCTGGGGCTGGCAGCTGGTGATTTTGCTGGCCGCAATCAGCCTGCCGCTGGGCTACACCAGTTCCAAGGAATACGCCGAGCTGGAATGGCCGATCGATATCCTGATCACCATCGTCTGGGTCGCCTATGCCATCGTGTTCTTCGGCACGATCATGAAGCGCAAGACCAAGCACATCTACGTCGGTAACTGGTTCTTCGGTGCGTTCATCATCACCGTGGCCATCCTGCATATCGTCAATAACCTGGAAATCCCGGTCAGCCTGACCAAGTCCTACTCGCTGTACGGCGGTGCGACGGATGCCATGGTGCAATGGTGGTATGGGCACAACGCGGTAGGCTTTTTCCTCACCGCAGGCTTCCTGGGGATGATGTACTACTTCGTACCCAAGCAGGCCGAGCGTCCGGTGTATTCCTATCGCTTGTCGATCGTGCACTTCTGGGCGCTGATCACCCTGTACATCTGGGCCGGCCCTCACCACTTGCACTACACCGCCTTGCCGGACTGGGCGCAGTCCCTGGGCATGGTGATGTCACTGGTGCTGCTGGCGCCAAGCTGGGGCGGCATGATCAACGGCATGATGACCCTCTCGGGTGCCTGGCATAAGTTGCGCAGCGACCCGATCCTGCGCTTCCTCGTTGTGTCCCTGGCCTTCTACGGCATGTCGACCTTCGAAGGTCCGATGATGGCGATCAAGACCGTCAACGCTCTCTCCCACTACACCGACTGGACCATCGGCCACGTACACGCCGGGGCGCTGGGCTGGGTGGCGATGATCTCCATCGGCGCGCTGTACCACATGATCCCGAAAGTCTTCGGTCGCGAGCAGATGTACAGCCTCGGCCTGATCAACGCGCACTTCTGGCTGGCCACCATCGGCACCGTGCTCTACATCGCCTCGATGTGGGTCAACGGCATCGCCCAGGGCCTGATGTGGCGTGCGGTCAACGAAGACGGCACCTTGACCTACTCCTTCGTCGAAACCCTGGTGGCCAGCCACCCTGGCTTCATCGTGCGGCTGGTGGGCGGTGCGATCTTCCTCACCGGCATGTTGCTGATGGCTTACAACACGTGGCGCACCGTGCGTTCGGCGCAGCCAGCCGAAATCAGCGCCGCAGCGCAGATGGCCTGAGGACTCGATGATGAAACACGAAACGATTGAAAAAAACGTCGGCCTGCTGATGCTGCTGATGGTGCTCGCCGTGAGCATCGGCGGCCTGACCCAGATCGTCCCGCTGTTCTTCCAGGACGTGACCAACAAGCCGGTGGAAGGCATGAAGCCCTACACCGCGCTGCAGCTGGAGGGCCGCGACATCTACATCCGCGAAGGCTGCGTGCAGTGCCACTCGCAGATGATCCGCCCGTTCCGCGCCGAGACCGAGCGCTACGGTCACTACTCGGTGGCCGGCGAAAGCGTGTGGGACCACCCGTTTCTGTGGGGCTCCAAGCGCACCGGGCCGGACCTGGCCCGCGTCGGCGCGCGCTACTCGGACGACTGGCACCGCGCGCATTTGTACAACCCGCGCAACGTGGTGCCGGAGTCGAAAATGCCGGCCTATCCGTGGTTGGTCACCGCCGCCGTGGACAGCAGCCACACCGAGACCAAATTGAAAGTGATGCGCACCCTCGGCGTGCCGTACACCGACGACGACATCAACGGCGCGGTCGCCAGCCTCAAGGGCAAGACCGAGATGGACGCGCTGGTTTCCTACTTGCAAGTGCTCGGCACTGCCATCAAGAGCAAGAGGTGAGCCATGGGATTTGAATTCGATGCAGGCACCATCCGCGGCCTCGGCACGCTGGTGGTCGCCATCGCCTTTATCGGCCTGTCGCTGTGGGTGTTCAGCCCACGGCGCAAGTCGGAGTTTGACGATGCGACCATGCTGCCGTTTGCCGATGAACCCTCCCCAACCGACGCTCAAGCAGAGCCAGTAACAAGGAGCACTCGGCCATGACTACTTTTTGGAGTACATGGATCTGCGTATTGACCCTCGGCAGCCTGATCGGCCTGACCTGGCTGTTGGTCGGCACCCGCAAGGGCGAAACCAAGGGCAGCGTCGACCAGACCATGGGCCACGCCTTCGACGGTATCGAGGAGTACGACAACCCGCTGCCCCAGTGGTGGTTCATGTTGTTCGCCGGCACCCTGGTGTTTGCCGTCGGCTACCTGATCCTCTACCCGGGCCTGGGCAACTGGAAAGGCGTGCTGCCGGGCTATGAAGATGGCTGGACCCAGACCAAGGAATGGGACAAGGAAATGGCCAAGGCCGACGCCAGGTTCGGGCCGATCTTCGCCAAGTTCGCGGCGATGCCCGTGGAGGAAGTCGCCAAGGACCCACAAGCGTTGAAGATGGGCGGCCGCCTGTTCGCCTCCAACTGCGCGGTGTGCCACGGTTCGGATGCCAAGGGCGCCTATGGCTTCCCCAACCTGGCGGACAACAACTGGCGCTGGGGTGGTTCGGCCGAAGCGATCAAGGCTACCATCATGGCCGGTCGCCACGCGGCCATGCCGGCCTGGGGTGAAGTGCTGGGCGAGGACGGGGTGAAAAACGTCGCCGCCTATGTGCGCCACGACCTGGCCAAGCTGCCCTTGCCGGCGGACAACACCGCTGACCTGGCCGCGGGCCAAGCCGCATTCAGCACCACCTGCGTGGCTTGCCATGGCCCACAAGGCCACGGCGTGGAAGCCATGGGCGCGCCGAACCTGACCGAACCAAGCGGGTTTATCTACGGCACCAGCCTGGCGCAGTTGCAGCAGACCATCCGCCATGGTCGCCAGGGCCAGATGCCGGCCCAGGAAGTGCTGCAGGGTAATGACAAGGTGCATCTGCTGGCGGCGTACGTGTATAGCCTGTCCCATAATACTGATGGTGCAACGCCAGACAGCCAACCGCAGTAAAAGCTCTACCTGTGGCGAGGGAGCTTGCTCCCGCTGGAGTGCGAAGCGCTCCCAAGATTTTGGGGCCGCTGCGAAGCCCAGCGGGAGCAAGCTCCCTCGCCACAGGCATAAGTCGCGACCAAGTGTCGCACCCTCGCAACACCCAACTTTCCCCCCCTCCCATTCGGGTCTACGCTTGTTCCCACAGTGGAGCAATTCTGGCGTAGGCGACGGTATCCGTTGCGCCCCCTAAAATTCCTGTCCACTTGATCAGCTTTCTATTTCGGATTTAATCCTTACGCCAAACATGGAAAGGGCGCAGAATCTGGCGTAGAACGCATTGATACAGGTCAGCCATTGCGTTGCAATGGCCCCTCGCTTTCTACATACTTGCGGCCGATTTTACCTATAAAAAAACCTAAACCGTGGAACCTTAGAATGAGCACAGCAATCAGTCCGACTGCTTATAACTATAAGGTAGTCCGCCAGTTCGCCATCATGACGGTGGTCTGGGGGATCCTTGGCATGGGGCTCGGGGTGTTCATCGCCTCGCAACTGGTCTGGCCGCAATTGAATTTCGACCTGCCCTGGACGACCTTCGGTCGTTTGCGCCCGCTGCACACCAACCTGGTGATCTTCGCCTTCGGTGGCTGTGCACTGTTTGCCACCTCCTACTACGTGGTGCAACGCACCTGCCAGACGCGATTGATCTCGGATAGCCTGGCCGCGTTCACTTTCTGGGGCTGGCAGGCGGTTATCGTCGGCGCCATCATCAGCCTGCCGCTGGGCTACACCACCACCAAGGAATACGCCGAGCTGGAATGGCCGATCGCGATTCTGCTCGCCATCGTCTGGGTGACCTACGCGGTGGTGTTCTTCGGCACCATCGTCAAGCGCAAGACCAAGCACATTTATGTGGGCAACTGGTTCTACGGGGCGTTCATCCTGGTCACGGCGATGCTGCACATCGTCAACCACGCGTCCTTGCCGGTCAGCCTGTTCAAGTCCTACTCGGCCTACTCTGGCGCGACGGACGCGATGATTCAATGGTGGTACGGCCACAACGCCGTAGGCTTTTTCCTCACCACCGGCTTCCTGGGAATGATGTATTACTTCGTGCCCAAGCAGGCCGAGCGCCCGATCTACTCCTATCGCCTGTCCATCGTGCACTTCTGGGCGCTGATCACCCTGTACATCTGGGCCGGCCCCCACCACCTGCACTACACCGCCTTGCCGGATTGGGCACAGTCCCTGGGCATGGCGATGTCGATCATCCTGCTGGCACCAAGCTGGGGCGGCATGATCAACGGCATGATGACCCTGTCGGGCGCCTGGCATAAGCTGCGCACCGACCCGATCCTGCGCTTTCTGGTGGTGTCGCTGGCGTTCTACGGCATGTCGACCTTTGAAGGGCCGATGATGGCGATCAAGACCGTCAACTCGCTGTCCCACTACACCGACTGGACCATCGGCCACGTACATGCCGGCGCACTGGGCTGGGTAGCGATGATCTCCATCGGCGCGCTGTACCACATGATCCCCAAACTGTTCGGCCGCGCTCAGATGCACAGCGTCGGGCTGATCAATGCGCACTTCTGGCTGGCGACCATCGGCACCGTGCTCTACATCGCTTCGATGTGGGTCAACGGCATCACCCAGGGCCTGATGTGGCGTGCGATCAATGATGACGGCACCCTCACCTACTCCTTCGTCGAAGCGCTGCAAGCCAGCCACCCGGGCTTTATCGTGCGTGCCCTGGGCGGTGCATTCTTTGCCAGCGGCATGTTGTTGATGGCCTACAACGTCTGGCGCACCGTGCGTGCCTCCGACCCGGCGCAAGCTGAAGCCGCCGCCAAGATCGCCGTTGTGGGAGCTCACTGATGAAGCATGAAGTAGTCGAGAAGAATATCGGCCTGCTGGCCTTCTTCATGGTCATTGCCGTGAGTATCGGCGGCCTGACCCAGATCGTGCCGCTGTTTTTCCAGGACGTGACCAACAAGCCGGTCGAAGGCATGAAGCCGCGTACCGCCCTTGAACTGGAAGGCCGCGACGTCTACATCGCCAACGGTTGCGTGGGCTGCCACTCGCAGATGATTCGCCCGTTCCGTGCCGAAACCGAACGCTACGGCCACTATTCGGTCGCCGGTGAAAGCGTGTGGGACCACCCGTTCCTGTGGGGTTCCAAGCGCACCGGCCCGGACCTGGCCCGGGTCGGCGGGCGTTACTCCGATGACTGGCAGCGTGCGCACTTGTACAACCCGCGCAACGTGGTGCCGGAGTCGAAAATGCCGGCGTACCCGTTCCTCGTGGAAAACAAGCTCGACGGCAAGGACACCGCGAAGAAGATGGAAGTCTTGCGCACCCTGGGCGTGCCCTACACCGACGAAGACATCGCCGGTGCAGCGGCCGCTGTGAAGGGCAAGACCGAAATGGACGCACTGGTGGCCTACCTGCAGGGCCTTGGCACCATCATCAAAAGCAAACGGTGACCTACATGGATATCGGGATGATTCGTGGCCTGGGCACCGTTGTGGTGATGGTGGCCTTTGTCGGCCTGGCGCTGTGGGTGTTCAGCCCGCGGCGCAAGTCGGAGTTTGACGACGCGACCATGCTGCCCTTTGCAGATGATCCCGAAGCCATCAAGCACGTCGAGCAAGCTTCTAGGAGTAACAAAGAATGACTACGTTCTGGAGTCTGTACGTCACAGTCCTCAGTCTGGGTACCATCTTCGCCCTGACCTGGCTGCTGCTGTCGACCCGCAAGGGCCAGCGCACCGAGCAGACGGACGAGACCGTCGGCCACTCGTTCGATGGCATCGAGGAGTACGACAACCCACTGCCCAAATGGTGGTTCATGCTGTTTGTCGGCACCATCGTCTTCGCCCTCGGCTACCTGGTGCTCTACCCCGGCCTGGGTAACTGGAAAGGCTTGCTGCCGGGCTATAACTACCTGGACAACGACAAGCAAACCGCCTTTGCCAACGGCCAGACCGGCTGGACCGGCGTGCACGAATGGGAAAAGGAAATGGCCAGATCGGAAGCCAAGTTCGGGCCGATCTTCGCCAAATTCGCATCGATGCCCATTGAAGAGGTGGCCAAGGACCCGCAAGCCCTGAAGATGGGCGGCCGCCTGTTTGCCTCCAACTGCTCGGTGTGCCACGGCTCCGACGCCAAGGGCGCCTACGGTTTCCCTAACCTGACCGACGCTGACTGGCGCTGGGGCGGCGAGCCCAACACCATCAAGGAAACCATCATGAAAGGCCGCCACGCAGTGATGCCAGGCTGGGCCGAAGTCATCGGCGAGCAAGGCGTAGCTGACGTAGCAGGCTTTGTGGTGACCCAACTCGATGGCCGCAAACTGCCCGAAGGCGCCAAGGCCGACGTCGCCAACGGCGAGAAACTTTTCGCCGCCAACTGCGTGGCCTGCCACGGCCCGACCGGTAAAGGCACGCCAGCCATGGGCGCGCCCGACCTGACGCATCCAGGCGCATTCATCTACGGTTCAAGCTTTGCGCAACTGCAACAGACTATCCGTTATGGCCGCCAGGGCCAGATGCCCGCGCAAGAGCAACTGCAAGGCAATGACAAGGTGCATTTGCTGGCTGCGTATGTTTACAGCTTGTCCCATGGGGACAAGAAGGCAGAAGAGCAGTAAATCCTCGCCCATAAAAAAGCCCCGCCCAGCGAAAACTGGCGGGGCTTTTTTGTTTCTGGCTCCCCTTGGCCGTTCAAGACTGTCATTCATTACCGCTCATACCTCGAACTTGCCACGCGCCATGCCTAAGTAGTAACGTAACTACATTAAGCCTAACGAAGGGGGTTACCCCATGACCATCACGACAATTTCCAGCCGAGAATTCAACCAAGACACAAGTGGCGCCAAAAAAGCCACGCGCAACGGCCCGGTTTTCATCACCGATCGCGGCAAGCCTGCCCATGTACTGCTAAGCATTGAGGACTACCAGAAACTCACAGGTCTGAATGCCGACATCGTTGACCTGCTGGTGATGCCGGAAGCGGCCGATATCGACTTCGAAACCGAACGTGCCGTGATCATTCATCGACCCGTGGACCTTTCTTGATGTATCTACTCGACACCAATGTAATTTCTGAACTGCGTAAACCTCAGGCTGATGCAAATGTCGTTGCCTGGGCGAAAAGCGTGATTGCGCCGCGTATGTTTATTTCGGCGATCACGCTAAAGGAACTGGAAACCGGCGTTCTGCGCATCGAACGGCGAGACCCGGCTCAGGGGAAGGTATTGAGGGCCTGGCTCAAACGCCACGTAATGCCCGCCTTTGATGCCAGAATCCTGCCCGTCGATGCGGCCGTCGCGTTGCGTTGCGCGCACTTGCATGTTCCAGACCGCGCCAACGAAAGTGACTCGTTGATTGCCGCAACCGCTCTGGTTCATGGGCTTACCGTGGTCACACGCAACGTCAGCGACTTCAAGTCCAGCGGCGTTGCGCTGATCAATCCATGGGACGAATGACCGTCTTGCGAGCAAAAACCGTCCATACTTCACAAGTCAATTGATCCAGGTCACGTACACCATCATTTGATTTCTCCCAACGCGACCAAAGGTCGCACCCTTTGCACAACATCGGGGGCGTATCATTAGGCCACTGCAACACCCCCATTTGACCCTGGCTGGCACGTACTGGCCGAGGCAAATCTCCACCGCCGTGGGATGCAATGATGAGCAACCAGATACCGGTACATGACGTTACCCCACCTGCCAAAACCGTCGACCTCTACGCCTCGCGAGAGAAAATCTATACCCGTGCCTTCACCGGCCTGTTCCGCAATTTGCGCATGCTCGGTGGCGCCGGCCTGTTCCTGCTTTACTTCGGCACCGTGTGGCTGAACTGGGGCGGCCATCAGGCGGTGTGGTGGAACCTGCCGGAGCGTAAGTTCTTCATTTTTGGCGCCACCTTTTGGCCCCAGGATTTCATCCTGCTCTCGGGCATTCTCATTGTTGCGGCCTTTGGCCTGTTCTTTATCACCGTGTACGCCGGACGGGTGTGGTGCGGCTATACCTGCCCGCAAAGCGTGTGGACGTGGATCTTCATGTGGTGCGAAAAGGTCACCGAAGGCGACCGCAACCAACGCATCAAGCTGGACAAGGCGCCCATGGGCGCCAACAAGTTCCTGCGCAAGTTCAGCAAACACACGCTGTGGCTGTTGATCGGTTTCGCCACCGGCATGACCTTCGTCGGCTACTTTTCGCCGATCCGCGAGCTGGTGTTCGATTTCTTCACCGGCCAGGCCGACGGCTGGTCGTATTTCTGGGTCGGCTTCTTCACCCTCGCCACCTACGGCAACGCCGGCTGGCTGCGCGAGCAGGTGTGTATCTACATGTGCCCTTACGCGCGCTTCCAGAGCGTAATGTTCGACAAAGACACCCTGATCGTTTCCTATGATCCGCGCCGTGGCGAAGTGCGCGGCCCGCGTAAAAAGGGCGTCGACTACAAGGCCCAGGGCCTGGGAGACTGCATCGATTGCACCATGTGCGTGCAGGTGTGCCCGACCGGCATCGATATCCGCGACGGCCTGCAAATCGAGTGCATCGGCTGCGCCGCCTGTATCGATGCCTGCGATAACATCATGGACAAGATGGACTACCCACGCGGCCTGATCAGCTATACCACCGAGCACAATCTGTCCGGTCAGAAGACCCATAAGTTACGCCCACGGCTGATCGGCTATGCGCTGGTGCTGCTGACCATGATCGGCTTGCTGGTCGGCGCATTCTTCATGCGCTCGCTGGTGGGTTTCGATGTCAGCAAGGACCGCGTGCTGTACCGGGAAAACGCCGAAGGGCGCATCGAAAACGTCTACAGCCTGAAGATCATGAACAAGGACCAGCACGACCACACCTACGTGCTCGACGCCGCCGGCCTGCCGGACCTCAAGTTACAGGGGCGACGCGAAATCAAGGTGGCCGCCGGCGATATCGTCAGTATGCCGGTGGAGTTGTCGAGTGCGCCGGAGCAACTGCCGTCGAGCACCAACGAGGTGACTTTCATCCTCAAAGATGCCGATGACACCAGCGTTCATATTGAAGCCAAGAGCCGATTCATCGGCCCACAAGTTCGTTAAACAGGGAACACAAGAATGCCCGCAACCACTGCTGCAAGCCCTTGGTACAAGCACCTCTGGCCCTGGATCATCATCGCGATCCTGGCCTGCTCGGTGACGCTGACCCTGTCCATGGTGACCATCGCGGTCAACAACCCGGACAACCTAGTCAACGACAATTACTACGAGGCCGGCAAAGGCATCAACCGCTCCCTGGACCGTGAACGCCTGGCCCAGACCCTGCAACTGCGTGCCAAGTTGCACCTGGATGAACTGACCGGCGAAGTCGAGTTGCACCTGACCGGCAACAGCGGCCCTGCAACCCTGGAACTGAACCTGATTTCCCCGACCCAGCCGGAGAAGGATCGCAAGATCGTCCTGGCCCGCAGTGATAGCGAGCAGGGCCGCTACATCGGCCAGGTCACCGACAAGGTCGAAGGCCGGCGTTTCGTGGAACTGCTTGGCGTGGAAGGCAGCAACACCTGGAGGATGTTCGAGGAAGAAGAGGTCAGCCACGACAAAGACTTGCTGTTGGGTGACGAACCATTGCAGGGTGCCGAAGACCTGAAAAAATAGCAGCGCCCATGACCAGCCCAATCCCCTGCTACCACTGCGCCCTGCCCGTCCCATCCGGCAGCCGGTTCACCGCCCGGATCCTCGGCGAACGCCGCGAACTCTGCTGCCCCGGCTGTCAGGCCGTGGCCGAAGCGATTGTGGCCGGTGGGCTGGAAAGCTATTACCAGCACCGCAGCGAAGCCTCGGCCAACCCTGAGGCGCTCCCGGTGCAACTGGTGGATGAGCTGGCGCTGTACGACCGCGCCGATGTGCAAAAACCCTTTGTGCGCCATCAAGGCGACTTGGCCGAAACCACCCTGTTGATGGAAGGCATCAGCTGCGCCGCCTGCGGCTGGTTGATCGAGAAACACCTGCGCAGCCTGCCCGCGGTGGCCGAGGCGCGGCTGAACCTGTCCAACCATCGCTTGCACGTGCGCTGGGCCGATGGGCAACTGCCGTTGAGCCAACTGCTCAGCGAACTGCGCCATATCGGCTACGCCGCCCACCCCTACCAGGCCGACCGCGCCGCCGAACAATTGGCCAGCGAAAATCGCCTGGCCCTGCGTCAACTGGGGGTTGCCGGCTTGCTGTGGTTCCAGGCGATGATGGCAACCATGGCGACCTGGCCGGAATTCAATATCGACCTGAGCCCGGAGTTGCACGTGATCCTGCGCTGGGTTGCGATGTTTCTCACCACCCCCATCGTGTTCTATAGCTGCGCACCGTTCTTCAAAGGGGCGCTGCGTGACATACGCACGCGACACCTGACCATGGACGTATCGGTATCCCTGGCAATTGGCGGTGCGTACCTGGCGGGCATCTGGACCGCGATCACTGGCGTGGGCGAATTGTATTTCGATGCCGTGGGCATGTTTGCACTGTTCCTGCTGGCCGGGCGTTACCTTGAGCGCCGCGCCCGGGAGCGCACCGCAGCGGCCACCGCTCAATTGGTCAACCTGTTGCCCGCCTCCTGCTTGCGCCTCCAAGGTGATGGTCAGAGCGAACGCATCCTGCTCAGTGAACTGGCATTGGGTGATCGTGTCCTGGTGCATCCCGGCGCGGTGCTGCCGGCGGATGGCGTGATCCTCGACGGCCAATCCAGCATCGATGAATCCCTGCTGACCGGCGAGTACCTGCCACAGCCGCGGCGGGTCGGCGACAGCGTTACGGCTGGCACGCTGAATGTCGAGGGCGCACTGACGGTCGAGGTGCGCGCCCTGGGCCACGACACGCGTCTGTCCGCCATTGTGCGCCTGCTGGAGCGCGCCCAGGCCGAGAAACCACGCCTGGCGCAAATCGCCGACCGTGCCGCGCAGTGGTTCCTGCTGTGCTCGCTGATCGCCGCCGTGCTGATCGGCCTGCTGTGGTGGGAACTGGACCCGTCACGCGCATTCTGGATTGTGTTGGCGATGCTGGTGGCGACTTGCCCGTGTGCACTGTCCCTGGCCACCCCAACCGCCCTGACCGCTGCCACCGGCACCTTGCACACCCTGGGGTTGCTACTGACCCGCGGCCATGTGCTTGAAGGCCTGAACCAGATCGACACGGTGATTTTCGACAAGACCGGCACCCTCACCGAAGGACGCCTGGCGTTGCGCGCCATCCAGCCCCTGGGCGCGCTGGACAGCGACCAGTGCCTGGGCCTCGCCGCCGCCCTGGAGAACCGCTCGGAACACCCGATTGCTCGTGCCTTTGGGCGTGCGCCACTGGCCGCTGATGAAGTGTTGAGCACCCCTGGCCTGGGCCTGGAGGGTCGGGTGGGGGACCGCCTGTTGCGTATTGGCCAACCGGGTTTTGTCTGCGAACTCAGTGGCTGCGCGATTCCCGCCTCACCGGACGAAGCCGGGCAATGGCTGCTGTTGGGTGACAACAGCGGCGCCCTCGCCTGGTTCGTACTCGACGACCGCCTGCGCAGCGACGCCCCTGCCCTGCTCGCAGCGTGCAAGGCACGCGGCTGGCGTACGCTGCTGCTCTCGGGCGACAGCTCACCGATGGTCGCCAGTGTGGCCCTTGAGTTGGGCATCGACGAAGCCCACGGCGGCCTGCGCCCTGATGACAAGTTGCAGGTGCTGCAAAACCTGCACAGGCAAGGCCGCAAGGTGCTGATGCTGGGCGATGGCGTCAATGATGTGCCGGTGCTGGCCGCCGCCGATATCAGCGTGGCCATGGGCTCGGCCACTGACCTGGCGAAAACCAGCGCCGACGCGGTGCTGTTGTCCAACCGCCTGGATGCCTTGGTGCAGGCCTTCAGCCTGGCGCGGCGCACCCGTCGAGTGATCATTGAAAACCTGCTGTGGGCCGGGCTGTACAATGGCCTTATGCTGCCGTTTGCGGCCCTGGGCTGGATCACACCAATCTGGGCAGCCATCGGTATGTCCCTCAGTTCGTTGACCGTGGTACTTAACGCATTGCGCCTGACTCGCCTGCCGAGCGCACACGCTAAAGGTACCGCCCCAGTAACCCGCCCGCTGCCGGCCTGAGCCGCGTGGGCATGGAGTGCAGATGCCAGCCTTATACGTAATGATTCCAGCGGCGCTGCTGTTAGTGGGTGTGGCCATCTATATCTTCTTCTGGGCCGTGGACAGCGGACAGTACGAAGATCTAGATGGCCCGGCCCACAGCGTACTATTTGACGATCAGGACCCTAACCACCTGGCCGCCATTGACGAAGCCAACAGCTCCGAACAACCGCCCAAGGATCCACCCCATGCTTGAGCTGGCGCCCCTGCTGGTCTCGGCGCTGATCCTCGGCCTGCTGGGCGGCGGCCATTGCCTGGGCATGTGTGGCGGACTGATGGGCGCCCTGACCCTGGCGATCCCCAAGGAGCAACGCAGCCGCCGCTTTCGCCTGCTGCTGGCGTACAACCTGGGGCGCATCCTCAGCTATGCCACGGCCGGCTTGCTGATTGGCCTGGCCGGCTGGGCGGTGGCCAACAGCCCGGCGGCGATGTTCATGCGCGTGCTCGCCGGGTTACTGCTGATTTGCATGGGCCTGTACCTGGCCGGTTGGTGGAGCGGCCTGACCCGCATCGAAAGTCTCGGACGCGGCCTATGGCGGCATATACAGCCTGTTGCCAACCGTTTGCTGCCGGTGTCGAGCCTGCCGCGCGCCTTGCTGCTGGGCGCGCTGTGGGGCTGGTTGCCGTGCGGGTTGGTCTACAGCACCCTGCTGTGGGCCGCGAGCCAGGGCAATGCGCTGGACAGCGCGTTGCTGATGCTCGCATTCGGCCTCGGCACCTGGCCGGTGCTGCTGGCCACCGGGCTGGCGGCGGAGCGTGTCACCGCGCTCTTGCGTAAACGCAGCGTGCGCATGGCCGGCGGCCTGTTGGTGATCATCTTCGGTATCTGGACCTTGCCGGGCCCGCATCAGCACTGGCTCATGGGTCATTGAAAGCCCCTGTGGCATAGCGCCGCTCCCCGTTGATGCAAATCAACATGCCTTGCCAGCCCTGCCCCTAGACTCGGCCCACTAGCCAATCCGGGGGACCGCCCGCATGCTCGACGCCATTCGTTGGGACACAGATCTGATTCACCGCTACGACTTGGCGGGGCCGCGCTACACGTCCTACCCTACCGCCGTCCAATTGGACAGCCAGGTCGGCACCTTCGACCTGCTCCACGCCCTGCGCGAAAGCCGCAAGGCGGTACGGCCGTTATCGGTGTATGTGCACGTACCGTTCTGCGCCAACATTTGCTACTACTGCGCCTGCAACAAAGTGGTCACCAAGGACCGTGGTCGCGCCCAGGCCTACTTGCAGCGCCTGCAGCAGGAAATCCAGCTGGTGGCCTGCCACCTCGATCCGAAGCAGCCAGTGGAGCAATTGCACTTTGGCGGCGGCACACCGACTTTTCTCAGCCACGATGAACTGCGCCAGGTGATGAATTGCCTGCGCCAGCATTTCAATTTGCTCGATGATGATTCGGGCGACTATGGCATCGAAATCGACCCTCGCGAAGCCGACTGGGCCACCATGGGCCTGCTGCGCGAGCTGGGTTTCAACCGCGTAAGCATCGGCCTGCAAGACCTTGACCCCGAGGTGCAACGAGCGGTCAATCGCCTGCAAAGCCTGGAAGAGACCCGCGCAGTGATCGATGCGGCACGTACCCTGCAATTTCGCTCGATCAATATCGATTTGATCTACGGCTTGCCCAAGCAATCACCGCTGAACTTTGCACGCACTGTGGAAGAAGTCATCCGCTTGCAGCCGGACCGCTTGTCCGTATTCAACTACGCCCATCTGCCGGAACGTTTCATGCCCCAACGGCGGATCAACACCGACGAGCTGCCCTCGCCGGCCGAAAAACTGCTGATGCTGCAAACCACCATTGAACAACTGACCCAGGCCGGTTACCGCTATATCGGCATGGATCACTTCGCCCTGCCGGACGACGAACTGGCCATCGCCCAGGAGGAAGGCAAGCTGCAGCGCAACTTCCAGGGCTATACCACCCACGGGCATTGCGATCTGATTGGGTTGGGCGTTTCGGCGATCAGCCAGATTGGCGACTTGTATTGCCAGAACAGCAGCGACCTCACCCACTACCAGAACGCCTTGGCGGGCGCACAACTGGCAACCAGCCGTGGTTTGGTCTGCACCACTGACGATCGTCTGCGACGGGAAGTGATCCAGCAGTTGATCTGCAATTTCAGCCTGGGCTTCGAGGCGATCGAACAGGCGTACAACATCGATTTTCGCGGCTACTTCGCCGAGCTATGGCCGCAGTTGGAGACGATGGCCAACGATGGCCTGATCGAGTTGGACGCCCAGGGCATTCGTGTGCTGCCGGCCGGGCGCTTGCTGGTGCGTTCAGTGTGCATGGTGTTCGATGCCTATCTGGAGCACCAGAACAGGCAACGATTTTCGCGGGTTATCTAGACGTACTTACTTCATGGCCAGGCTCGCGGCCTTGACCGCATCACCCGCGCTCATGTCTTTCATCGCCTTGGTCAGGGATGCCTGGGCGCTGGTCAAGCTGGCTTGCAGCGCGCTCAACGCTGACTGCAGCCCGGAGAGCCGGGCACGGGCCTGTTCAGGGCTGAGACTTCTGTCGGCCATTACCGCTGCCATCTCAGCCTGTTTCTCGGCAATCTGCTTTTTGATCTCACGAATCATCTTGAGCAGATTCTTGACGTTGTCCGCCAGGCCGCTTTCGTCGATGTCACTGTTTGAGGTTTTTTCCGCCGCGGCAGCTTTCATCGCGGCGCCGGAAATGGTCACCGAAACGGCAGGCTTGGCTTCATCCGCTGTCGGAATCGCGGCAACATCGGAATCGGCAGCTTTCTTGGTTTCGGGCTGTGCCTGGATCTGAGTACGCGAAGCGAGTTGAGTACTGAGGGCTAACATGTTTTGAGTCGCCGTATTTGTAGTCGATAGCAGTACTATCGGCGGTTTTAGCCAGATCTTTATATACCGACAGGTTTTTTGTACACGCTGGCCTCCATACCCCCCAGTGCGTTACCCTTACGTCTTATGTGTGTTTTCCCACAAGGATTTAAGAAATGTCCGAGCCAGTTAAACTGCGCGCTCACAGCCAGGCCCATTGCAAGGATTGCAGCCTGGCTCCCCTCTGCCTGCCACTTTCGTTGAATCTGGAAGACATGGATGCGCTGGACGACATCGTCAAACGCGGCCGCCCATTGAAAAAAGGCGAATTTTTGTTTCGCCAGGGCGACAAGTTTGATTCCGTCTATGCAGTACGTTCGGGCGCATTGAAGACGTTCAGCCTCAGCGACGGCGGCGAAGAACAAATCACCGGCTTCCACCTGCCCAGCGAGTTGGTCGGGCTGTCGGGAATGGACACCGAGATTCACCCGGTGTCGGCCCAGGCCCTGGAGACGACGTCGGTGTGCGAAATTCCTTTCGAGCGCCTGGACGAATTGGCCCTGCAATTGCCACAACTGCGCCGCCAATTGATGCGCGTGATGAGCCGCGAGATTCGTGACGACCAGCAAATGATGCTGCTGCTGTCGAAGAAAACCGCCGACGAGCGCATCGCGACATTCCTGGTCAACCTGTCGGCGCGCTTCCGTGCCCGTGGTTTCTCGGCCAACCAGTTCCGCCTGAGCATGTCGCGTAATGAAATCGGCAATTACCTGGGCCTGGCAGTTGAGACCGTGTCCCGCGTGTTTACCCGTTTCCAGCAGAACCAGCTGATTGCTGCCGAGGGCAAGGAAGTGCATATCCTCGACCCGATCCAGCTTTGCGCATTGGCCGGGGGCTCACTGGAGGTCTGATCCAGACACTGCGGCCGCGCCAATCGGCAAGGCCGCAGGTATACTTCGAGTCCGTTTTCCGCCCAGGACTCTGCGACGATGACCTTCGATTCGTTCGACATCAAATCCCTGATTCGCCCTGTCATCGACTTCCCCAAGCCTGGGGTTATCTTTCGTGACATCACCCCGCTGTTCCAATCACCCCGCGCCCTGCGCCTGGTAGCCGACAGCTTTGCCCAGCGCTATGTCGAAGCCGATTTCACGCATATCGGTGCGATGGATGCCCGCGGTTTCCTGATCGGTTCGATCATCGCCTACCAGCTCAACAAGCCGCTGATCCTGTTTCGCAAGCAAGGCAAGCTGCCGGCGGATGTGCTGGCCGAGGGTTACCAGACCGAGTACGGCGAAGCCTTCCTGGAAGTACACGCCGACAGCCTGTGCGAAGGTGATTCGGTGCTGATATTCGATGACCTGATCGCCACGGGTGGCACCCTGATTGCTGCGGCCAACCTGGTACGGCGCATGGGCGCGCAGATCTTTGAAGCGGCGGCGATTATTGATTTACCGGAACTGGGTGGTTCGCAGCGGTTGGAAGACATGGGGATTCCCACGTTTTGCCTGACGCAGTTTGGGCTGACTGAAAGGTAGTCGTTAGCAGGGCCGGCCCCATCGGGAGCAAGCCCCCTCCCACATTTTGACTTGTGAACACAATCAAGAATGTGGGAGGGGGCTTGCTCCCGATGAGGCCCGAAAGAACACCGCAGGTCAAAGCCCCATCTGCTTGCTGATGATTTCGTTCATCACCTCCCGCGTCCCCCCACCAATCGACAGAATGCGATTATCCCGATACAGCCGCTCCACCAGGCTACCCCGTATGTACCCCTGCCCGCCCAACATCTGCACCGCGTCATAGGTCACCCGGTCAGCTGTATCCGTGGCCAGGTTCTTGGCCATGGAAATCTCCTTGATCACGCTCTTGCCAGCGGCCATCTTCGCCGCCTGACGGTAAGTGAACTCGCGGGACACTTCCACGGCAGTGGCCATTTCCGCCAGGCGGTGCTTGAGCACTTGGAACTTGCCGATGGGTTTACCGAACGCTTCGCGCTGGGCGGCCCACTTGAGGCTTTCTTCCAGGGCCAGTTGCGCGGTCATGTTGGCCATCAGCGCCAGCGCCAGGCGCTCGCTCTGGAAGTTGCCCATGATGCAGGCAAACCCCATGTTTTCAGCGCCGATGAGGTTGCCGACGGGCACGTGGCAGTCGTCGAAAAATAACTCGGCCGTGTCCGACGCCCACCAGCCCATCTTCTTCAGCGGCTGGCCAACGGTGAAACCGGGGGTGTCTTTTTCAATCAGCAACAGGCTGATACCGCCGAAGCCCGGCCCGCCGGTGCGCACCGCCACAGTATAGAAATCCGCCCGAATGCCGCTGGTGATAAAGGTCTTGGCACCGCTCACACGGTAGTGCTCACCGTCACGCACGGCGCGGGTGTGCAGGTTGGCGACATCAGAGCCGCCACTCGGTTCGGTAACCGCCAGGGCGATGATCTTCTCGCCGGCCAGCACCAGGGGCGCTATACGCTCCCGCACTTCAGGCCGGGCCCATTTGACGATGGGCGGCAAACCGATATCCAGGGAGCCGAGCCCGGCCACCACACCACCGGAACCGCAACGCATCAGTTCTTCGCTGGCGGCGACCTTGGCGAACAGATCGCCTTCGTGGCTCCCACCCAATGCCTCGGGGTAGCCGATCCCGAGAATGCCCGCCGCTCCAGCTTTGAGGTAAAGCTCACGAGGAAAGCTCTCAGCCTCCTCCCAGTGCTCGATGCCCGGCAACATCTCGCGCTCGACAAACCGGCGCACGCTGTCGCGGACCAATTGGTGGTTGGGGTCGAAGTATTCCTGATAGGCAGACATCGGCAAGCTCCATGGCGAGATGGAACGAACTTACCAAGCGCTTGCTTGGTTATCAAGCCATACACAGTTATCACTGACACCATAAAACTACTGTGGGAGGGGGCTTGCTCCCGATAGCGGTGGATCAGCCAATAACTCTGTCGACTGACACACAGCAATCGGGAGCAAGCCCCCTCCCACATTTGATCCTGCTGCGGATGTTAGAGCGCGATCGGTTTGCGACCGGCGAAAGAGTGCGCCAAGGTACCGCCATCCACCAACTCCAACTCGCCCCCCAACGGCACGCCATGGGCAATCCGAGAAGTGATCAAGCCCTTGTTGGTCAGCAGTTGGGCGATGTAATGCGCCGTGGCTTCACCTTCCACCGTCGGGTTGGTCGCCAGGATCACTTCGCTAAAGGTGCCCTGCTCTTCAATGCGCGCGACCAGTTGCGGGATACCGATGGCTTCCGGCCCCAAACCGTCGAGCGGCGACAGGTGGCCCTTGAGCACAAAGTAGCGGCCGCGATAACCGGTCTGCTCCACTGCATACACATCCATCGGCCCCTCCACCACGCAGAGCAACGTGTCGTCGCGACGGGGGTCGGCGCATTGCGGGCAAAGTTCTTCTTCGGTGAGGGTGCGGCACTGACGGCAGTGGCCCACGCCTTCCATGGCCTGGCTCAGAGCCTGGGCCAGGCGGGTGCCGCCACTGCGATCACGCTCCAGCAGTTGCAGCGCCATGCGCTGGGCAGTTTTCTGGCCAACACCTGGCAAGGTGCGCAGGGCGTCGATCAGTTGGCGAATCAGAGGGCTGAAGCTCATGGGCGAAGGGTCCGACAAAACAACGAGACGCGGTTTATACCCGCGCCCCGGATTAGCGTCAAATACTCAATCTTGCGCGACGCGCACCACCAACTTGCCGAAGTTGCGTCCCTCCAGCAAGCCGATAAAGGCTTCAGGCGCTTGCTCCAGGCCATCGACCACATCCTCGCGGAACTTGATCTTGCCATCGCGCACCCACGGCGCCATGGCGCTGAGGAATTCCGGCTGGCGGTCGCCATAGTCGTCGAACACGATAAAGCCCTGGATACGCACACGCTTGGTCAGCAAGGTGCGTTGCAGTGCCGGCAGGCGATCAGGGCCGCTGGGGGTTTCATGGGCGTTATAGCCGGCGATCAACCCGCACAGCGGCACGCGCGCCTTGGCATTGAGCAGCGGCAGCACCGCATCGAAGACCTTACCGCCGACGTTTTCGAAATAAATGTCCACGCCTTTGAAACAGGCCAGGGCCAACTCATGGGCGAAGTCTGCGCTCTTGTGGTCGATACAGGCGTCAAAGCCCAGCTCATCCACCACATAGCGGCACTTGTCGGCACCGCCAGCAACCCCCACCACGCGCAAGCCCTTGAGCTTGGCCACCTGCCCCACCACCGAGCCCACCGCGCCGGACGCAGCCGCCACCACCAGGGTTTCCCCGGCCTTCGGCTGGCCGATATCCATCAGGCCCATGTAAGCGGTCATGCCTGGCATACCCAACACGCCCAGAGCCATCGACGGGCTCGCAAGCCCCTTGGGCAATGGCATCAGGTTCTTGCCGTCGCAGATACTGTGGCTCTGCCAGCCGGTGGCACCGACCACCAGATCACCTACCTCGAATTTCGGGTTGCGTGATTGCTCGACACGGCTGACAGCACCGCCGGTCATCACTTCGCCGATTTCCACGGGCGCGGCGTAGGACGGCGCGTCACTCATGCGTCCACGCATGTAGGGGTCCAAAGACAGGTACAGCGTCTTGAGCAACACCTGACCGTCTGCCAGATCCGGCAGGCTTACACGTTCCAGGCGGAAGTTTTCCGGCGTGGGTGCGCCTTGAGGGCGTGAGACCAGAACGATGCGTTGGTTGAGCGTCATTTCTTGAGGCATCAGCGGGGCTCCTTTTATCGATGAGAATTCAGCGGTATAGGGTGCAGACCATAGGCAACGGGCCGGGGTTCGATGTTTCGTGCGCGCAAAAAAAATGCCAGGCGCAATGCCCGGCATTTGAGTCTAGCCAACGTTTGTATCAGAACGGCAGTTTCATGCCCGGTGGCAGCTGCATGCCAGCCGTCACGCCGGACATTTTGTCCTGGCTATTGGCTTCGATCTTGCGCACAGCATCGTTGACGGCTGCGGCGAACAACGCTTCGAGCATTTCCAGGTCATCTTCGCCCACGCCAGGCAACACGCTCGGGTCGATACTGACACGCTTGATGTCGTGACGACCGGTCATCACCACGCTGACCATATCGCCACCGGCTTTACCGGTGACTTCGGCGTTGGCCAGTTCTTCCTGCATCTTGGCCATTTTTTCCTGCATCTGCTGTGCCTGCTTCATCAGGCCGGCCATGCCACCTTTCATCATGGGAATCACCTCAAAAGTACGTGGATCAATAAATAGCCCGGTGTCATGACGCTTGGGGCACCGGGGCTTCGACAGGTTCAATAGTATCGTGGCGGACGACCGCACCGAACTGTTGCATCATTTGTTGGATAAGCGGATCAGCGTGGATCGAATCCTCAGCCTCGCGCTGGCGGTTCAGACGCCGACGGGTCGCGGCCTGGGCCGGGGTTTCCTGCTCGGGCTTGATCAGTTCGATGGCGATGGTCAGCGTGCGCCCATGGTATTGGTTGAGCGCATCGTTGAGCCGACGCTGCTGGGTCGCATTGAACAAGGCGCTGTGGGCCGGATCCAGGTGCAGCAGCCAATGGTCGCCCTCGATGGAGATCAGTGTGCAGTTGGCGGCGATACTCCCGGTCATGCCGGAGATCGGCAATTTCGGAAACAATTCCAGCCATTGCAGGGCCAGGCCGGTGGCCGGGGCCGCAGCCGGTTCTGCCTCGGGCTCGGGCGCTGGCTCGGCGGTGTGCTCGCTGGCCAATTCGTCCAGGTAGCTGTAGGCCGAATCCATGTCCGGCTCGATGTAGTCTTCGTCCAGCGGCGGTTCGTCGTCCAGGTCGATGCCGGGGGTCGCGGCCTCGACCTGGGCTACCGTCGGCTCGGGAACCGGCGCCGATACCCACTCAGGGGCATCCGGCACCACGCTGTCCGGGGTCGGCGCAGGCATCGGCGTCAGCTCCGGCTGCTCGCCGGCAGTTTCCAGTACGGGTTCTACGGCGGGCTGTTGCTCAGCCTCGGGCTCAGCCTCTGCTTCGACCGGATCGTTCCAGGGCAGGTCGACCACGGGGGCGGGCTCGATAACCGGCTCGGGCTCAACCACAGGTGCCACTGCAACCGGCGCAGGTTCGGGCTCAGGTGCCGGCGCCACCGGCGCAGACACTACTGGCGCGACAACGGCCGCGCCAGCCACTGGTTTGGCGGAATCAACTGTGGCCTGGCTGATCCCCACTGGCTTTAGCGGCTGTCTCGGCGCGTCTGCCGAATCCGCCGGCCGGAACGCCAGCATCCGCAGCAGCACCATTTCAAAGCCACCCCGCGGGTCCGGCGCCAGGGGCAGGTCGCGGCGGCCGATCAGGCCCATCTGGTAGTAAAACTGCACATCCTCGGCCGGTAATGCCTGGGCCAGGGCCAACACGCGGTCGCGATCGCCATGGCCGTTATCCACGCCTTCCGGCAGGGCCTGGGCGATAGCGACGCGGTGCAGCACATTGAGGATTTCCGAGAGTACGCCATTCCAGTCCGGGCCTTGCTCCGACAGGTGGCGCACGGCCTCAAGCAATGCCTTGGCGTCGCCCTCGATCAGCGCGTGCAGCACGTCGAAGACCTGGCCGTGGTCCAGGGTACCGAGCATGGCGCGCACATCGGCAGCCATCACCTTGCCTTCGCCAAAAGCGATGGCCTGGTCGGTGAGGCTCATGGCGTCGCGCATCGAACCGTCGGCAGCGCGGCCCAGCAACCACAGGGCGTCGTCTTCGAACGGTACGTTCTCGACACCCAGCACATGGGTCAAATGCTCGACCACGCGCTCGGGCGTCATGTTCTTCAGCGAGAACTGCAGGCACCGCGACAAAATGGTTGCAGGAAGTTTCTGCGGGTCGGTGGTGGCCAGGATGAACTTAACGTAGGGCGGCGGCTCTTCCAGGGTTTTCAACAGCGCATTGAAGGAGTGGCTGGACAGCATGTGCACTTCGTCGATCAGGTAGACCTTGAAGCGCCCACGGCTCGGCGCGTACTGCACGTTGTCGAGCAGCTCGCGGGTATCTTCGACCTTGGTGCGGCTTGCGGCGTCGATCTCGATCAGGTCGACGAAACGCCCTTCGTCGATCTCGCGGCAGACCGAACAGGTGCCGCAAGGCGTTGACGTGATACCGGTCTCACAGTTCAGGCACTTGGCGATGATGCGCGCAATGGTGGTCTTGCCCACCCCGCGAGTACCGGTGAACAGATAGGCGTGGTGCAGCCGCTGGCTGTCCAAGGCATTGATCAGAGCCTTGAGCACATGGGTCTGGCCGACCATTTCGCGGAACGAGCGCGGGCGCCATTTACGTGCAAGAACCTGATAACTCATCGAAAACCGTCGCAACTGGGAAGCGGAAGCCGGTAATGCTAGCGGAGCAGGGGGGAAATTGCATCCGGCACGCTCGTCTAATCTGACGAAGCTGGCTTGATTGCCCGTCCAGATGGCGTCTGCGGGTGTGCCGGCCGCACGATTGAGCGCCAGCGTCCCTCCAGGCTGATAGCCGCGACGCTGGTCAGCACGATCACCGCACCCAGCATCACCTGCAGGGTCACCTGTTCACCGAGCAGCGTGGCGGCCATCACCATGGCAACCGGCGGAATCAGGTACATCGCCACCGAAGCGCGGCTGACTTCGACGTGCTTGAGCACATAACCCCAGGCCAGATAGGCCAACGCACTGGGAAAAATGCCCAACACCAGCACCGCGAGGTTCTCCCGCAACGGCGCCTGCACGATAGCGGCAGGCAGGCCCGGCAGGTTCACGCACAGCATCAAGGTGCCGGACCAGACCATGTAGCACGCCATCGTCAACGGACTGTAGCGATGGGCGAAATGCCTCTGGATGGCGAAGTACACGCTCCATGAGCAGGCCGCCAGCAGGATCAACAAGCCGCGCGGGTCGATATCGCCTACACCATGATCGCCCCAGATCACCACCAGCACGCCGGCCAACCCCAACAGTACACAGCTCCAACGCCAGATGCTGACGCGCTCCTGCAAACAGAAAAAAGCGATCAACACACTGAACAGCGGCGCCGACTGTGCCAACACACTCGACGCCGCCGCTGTCACCCATTGCTGCCCGTGATTGAGGCTGGTGTGGTGCAGGAACACCCCGAAGAAACCCAGCACCAGCAGCCACGGCAGGTCGCGCACCTGGGGCCGGCCAATGCCGACTACCCAGGCCACAGCCGCCATGAATAGCGACGCAATCAAGAAACGCAGCAACGCCAATTGGCCAGGGCTGTAGCTGTGCAGCCCCATATGCACGCCTATGGGTGAATAAGCCCAACAGAGGATGACGCTGGCAATGACTAGCGTAAGCTTGAGCGGTGACGGGGTACTCATCGATGGCATCCATAAAAGAAGGAGTGCCGTCAGTCTTGGCCCGGGCCGGGCGTAGGACAATTAAGCGTTTCTGACTTCTGAAATCACTGGAACTGAGCAATGGAACTGGCCCAACTGAAAATGGTGCGAGCCGTGGCGCAAACCGGCAGCGTGGCCCAGGCCGCCCTGCAACTGCACTGTGTGCCGTCCAACATCACCACCCGCATCAAGCAGCTGGAAAGTGAGTTGGGCACACCGTTGTTTATCCGCGCCGGCCGCGGGTTGGCGATCAGTGCTGCGGGTGAGATCTTCCTGGATTACTGCGAACGCATCCTGGCGCTGGTGGATGAGTCCAAACGTGCGGTGGATGCCAGCGCGATTCCCCGTGGCACCTTGCGCATCGGCGCGGTGGAATCCAGCGCCAGCGGCCGCCTGCCGCCGCTGTTGGCGGAGTATCACCGGCGTTATCCCGAGGTCAGCCTGGAGTTGGTGACCGGCGCCTGGGCGCAACTGCTGGACGACCTGCAACACCATCGTCTGGATGTGGCCCTCGTGGCCGCCAGTGGCAAACACACGAAGCTGGAGCACAGCGTGATCTACAGCGAACGCCTGGTACTGATCGCCAGCGCGTCCAGCGCGCCCATCCACAGCCCCGAAGACCTGGCTGGCCGCACATTATTGGTGTGGCCGCCT
This sequence comes from Pseudomonas sp. B329, assembly GCF_023127835.1. NCBI lineage: Bacteria > Pseudomonadati > Pseudomonadota > Gammaproteobacteria > Pseudomonadales > Pseudomonadaceae > Pseudomonas > Pseudomonas sp. B329. The sequence goes on from NZ_SPKP01000011.1 coordinate 318,489, forward strand.
GGCTGCCCCTACCGCGCAACACTGGAAAACTGGCTCAAGCCCCAGGACTTCAAGCCGGCGATTGCCAGCTATACCAGTTGGGGCACGATCATCGGCTGCGTCAGCGCGGGGATTGGCGTGGCGTTGGTGCCGGAGGGTATCCTGGCGCGTTATGAGCAGGCCAATCAGCTGGCATCGTATCGGTTCGACGAACTGGCAGCGGTAGACAACTTGCTGTTCTGGCACAAAGATACCCATCGGCATCTTGCACGGGATGCATTCTCCGGGCTACTGCGCGAAACCTTCGGCTAACACCGCCAAAATGTGGGAGGGGGCTTGCTCCCGATAGCGGCGGGTCAATCAATATAGGTGCTAGCTGACCCTTCCTCATCGGGAGCAAGCCCCCTCCCACATTTCAGAGCTTCTCAGAGCTTCGGTGCAGCCAACCGTGTGTACTGGCCCTGGCTGATCCAGCCCGTGAAGGAACGGTCGTGCGCATTGATAAACTCCACCTGCGCCCAGCCGTCCTTGAACGCCAGCACACCCACTACATCACCCTTGACGATATAGGGACGCTTGACCGCCTTGGCCCCCGGAGTTTTCAGCAGGTAAGCCTTGTCGGCAGACACCGTCACCAGCCCGATCCACTTTTTGCTGGCAGTCTGGGTCAGGTCCAGACCCGTGGCGATTTCCGGCATCAACACGTTGATGCAGCCAGGGTGTTGGCGGCCCTGCTCCACCGTCAGGGTCACCCCGTCGGGCGCCGCTGCCACACTGCCTGGGTAGGCAGCGTCCCGCCAGGTGGTGAGCGCTTCGGGTTTGCCTTGCAGGTAGAACGTGCAACCACGGGTCACACCCTCGCCCATCGATTCCTGGTAGAAACCCTCGACCTGATGCCCAGGCGTCACCGCCAGCATCAGCCCTTCATATTGGCCTGAATGCAACGCCGCCGAGCCGGCCAACGCGGGCGCCACGGCGCACCACGACAACACTCCCATCGCCAGATAACGAATCATCTTATTTCTTCCCTTCAAAGGCTTCGTAGGCTTGTTTCATCAGGACGTCATAGTTGCCGTAATCGTCGCCGTTATAGTTTCGGGCCATGGCGGTAAAATCCTTGTTTTTCATGGCACTCAACAACGCCGAGTTGTGGCTGCAAAGACTGAGATAGGCTTTGAGTTGGTTACCGGCATTGACCTTCAATGACGCCACGAACTCAAACACGGTCTTGAACCCGCACGCGGCGAAGTTGAATCCCATGATCTGAAACATGCCCCAGGAGGCCGACATCAAGGCGGCTTCCTGATCCAGCGCAAAGGCAGTGGCCATGGTCTCCCAGGCCTTGACCTGATCCTTGTTGTTCGTCTGCCATTGCGGGCCGGCTTTTTTCTTGTAGACATACGACAGCAGCGGCTGCGACTGGTCGTAGATATGCTTGGTGTACTTGCGAAAGTGGTGCCCTTCAAAGGCGATGATCGGCAGCTTGGCCGGCCCGAACCCCACCTTCCCGCCCGACTCGATGGTGGCGAACGCCTTGACCACATTCACCGAGATGCCGTTGCCCAATTGCTTGGCAGCATTCTGGAAGTCCGTATCGCTCAGCGTCGTGCCGCCATCGCAGGTGGCCTGCAGCATTAATTGGCGGTTGCGCCGCTCAGCCTCGATCACCGCACGCACCTGGTTCAGGTAGACGTTGACCGTGGCTTGCACTGCATCGACGTTGTTATTGCCCAATGCGTTGAGAAAGCTCGGAATACGCATGGTCGGGAAGGCCCGTACGGGTACTTTCACCGCTTCCTCGATCAAGCTGTTGAACGTACGCCCCGTGGGGTCGATCACCCCATCGGGATGAGCATATTTGAGATGGCGGAACTGATACTGGCTGATGCACTGCACCAACTGGCCATCGCACTTGCCGTTTTCCAGCAAGGCAAAGCCCATTTTGGGAATGATCAGGTTGAATAAATATTGGATGCACTGCACATCGGCGGGCAAGTTGCGGGCTTTGCCGGGAGCGCCGACTGAGGCACTGATAAGTCGAGGCAACCCTTGCAGGCTTTTCATGACAGACATCCTTGTAAGTTAGAGAAGCGATAGCACTTCAATATCAAGTCCATGCCCTTGTCATGCTCTGAAACAAGTGGCCGGCGCAAGCTAACAAGGCGGTCTGGGGGTTGTCCAGAGGGCTTTTCCAAAGTTGTGAAACAGCTGGATTAAATCCTTCAGTAACCGTGTAATTCGCGGGTTTTCTGATACTTGTGATAGTCGAGCCACTCGACCACATCGTAGGGCAGATAGAGCTGCTGGGTTGCTCGCGAAATTGCGATATACACCGCACACAGTCGCTGGTCGAACGCGTAGGCATCCTGGAACTTTACGTTGGTCAACAACGCTGGTGTGAGCAACACCCGGTTGAACTCCATGCCACCGGCGTCTTGCGCCAACATCAAGAGGCAGCGCTCATCCGGATGGCCGCTTTGCCTGTTCAAGCGCGTGACATCCGCCAGATTAAAGCCTTTTTGCAGCTCAGCTTCGACCCAGAGAAACGCCTCATCGAACTGGCAAGCCTCGCGTACTTGCTGCCAATCGGCCATATCGCTGAAAAACGGATGGGGCCCGCTGTCATTGAACTCGCTGCTGTAGAAGTCAGGCTTGAACAACGCGACCACGGTGTCCATAAAGTACTTGAGCGACTGCTGCGCTTCTTTACCGGCCAGGCTGAACGCACAACGGGCTTCGCTCAACTGGATGGCCCACTTCATTGTGTCCCAGTGGGATGCGGTCAATACCACGCAGCCTTGCGGCGGTACAAAGCCCAGCGGATAAAACTCGATACCGACGTCGGCATCCCGAGCCCCCTCGAAAAGCACTTTGCTCTTATCCGAATGCTGGCTGATCAAGGGATTGACCAGGCGCTCGACATTGCGTCCGGAGCGCACGGAGTAACACACATCCGTATGGCGCACCTCACGGGCGCGCCTGACCATGACTCCACTGGCCTGCTGATACTCATCCCCCAGGGTTATCAGCACCTGCCGGCCCCGCTCGATGATTTGCAGCAGCGGCGCCGGAATATCCTGGCTCTCGTCGATAAGGACGTGGGTATAACGCTCGGGCACCACGCAGCCGGCGAGGCTGGCGCGCTTGATCATCAGCAAGGCTTCAAACCCAGTCTGGCTGCCCCAGGCCGGATTCGCTTCGAGATAGCTCCATAGCCGGCTGGCATATTCGAGCAGTGCCCTGGCATCAACGCTGGACAGCGGCTGTTTGAAATGCGGCAAGTGCTTCGCCGACAGGCTGTATTCCCAGGAGCGGCAGTAGGCTTGCAATACGTTGAGGCAAACGTCGACCACAGCCTGCCCTTGCAGGCCACGAAAGCCGAAGATATTCAGCTCCTGAGCCAGTGCCTGCTTGCTCGGCGCCCTCACCTGCGCAGTCAGCGGCTTGGGCCTGGGACCCTGCATCAAGGCGTGGGCGAATGCATGGAAGGTGTGCCCGGCCTTTCGCTCGCGTACGCCCACCATACGGGCACGCAGGGTTTCCAGCTTTGCCGGGGTACGCGCCAGCAACAAAGTCTTTTCCGGACGCAAGTGCTCCATCAAGGCCACCAGCAGGTGACTCTTGCCGATACCTGCATAGCCCTGAACATGCAGGTCTTCGTTCAAGTTGGCGCGGAAGGTTCTGACCAACTTGTCTTGCTCGGCACTCAACCAGCGCTCGCGATGCCTGGGCGTGACCATCTGCTTGCTGAAGGGATCATTGGTCTTGAGATGGCGGACTTTGTACTCTACGTCCCACTTGCCGCTGGGCAACAGATAGTCGCGCGCCTGCACTTCCTCCGCTAACAGAAAACGCAGCTTCAGGCTTTTGACCACATTGAGGCCGAAGTACAGCTTCCTTTGGTCGAACAGCCGCTGCGCCTCGGAGAGTAGGGAGACGCTTGCCGAATGGCTGGCCTCTACCGCCCAGTCAATCAGCTTGGCCAACACTTTTTCGGCACCATTGGCGCTCAGGTCGCTTTCGGGCACCTGCGCCAGGTTCTGGATCACCAGCACCGCCGCCAACTCCGGCTCACTCAGGGCTACCAGCGCTGCTGCACCGTCACCGCTCAGCAAACCCGCACAGGCTTGCTCGGTGATCGGCAAGAACACAGGGCTGGACAAATCAAAATGTTCCGAGTGCATACAGCCTCGTAGCCAGGGGAAAGACACGCTTGGGAGTATGCCACTAGTCGTGGAGTGGCCGTCGTGCACTGTGCGATAAGGGTCACAGATGACTGGCTGACTATATGGATTCAGGAATAGGTAAAACAGAAGGGAGCGTTATGGAGGCAACCCCACCAGCCACACCCCGGCACACAATGTTCCCGCTGTGGCTGCTGCCTTCCGGCTCTGACCAGGTTCACGGGTAATCGTTGCGGGGGGACCGATGGGGTCACCATAACGACGCAAGCCTCTCGGCAAGCCGCGCCATTGTACCGATCTGATCGGAAGTTACAACCGTAAAAAATGAGAAGCTTCAAGTACTTGCCATGGCCCTCTGCAATTACCCCTCCCACAGGGGCAATCACTGAGCCTGCAGAACCTCGTCCGCTCTGCCACCCTCTTCCTGGATGACCAGGTGGATAAAGTGCAACTTGGCTATCACCCCCGGCGGCAGCACGAAGGGGTAGAAATCCGGCTGGCCCATGGCGCGGGACAGTTCGTTGAGCATACCGGCCAGCTCGATCCAGGCATTGACGAACGAGAGGAACGCCGGGCCGCCGGGGTGTGCCGGGTCATACAGCGTTGTCAGCGGGAACGGCTGGTAGTCCAGGTCCATCTCGCGGGCGCTCATGCCAAAGCCCAACGCGGTGTCCACCGCGTCCATCATGTGCAGGTAATGGGCCCAGGTTTCAGCCCAGTCTTCCCAGGGATGCATGGTGGCATAGGCGCTGACGCAGGTTTGCTGCCAGTCCGGGCGCGGGCCGTTCTGATAGTGCTGGTCGAGCGCTTTGGCGTAACTGGCGCGCTCATCGCCGAACAAGGTGCGAAAAGCGTCAAGCCAGTGGCTGTTGGCAATCAGCCGATCCCAGTAATAGTGGCCGACTTCATGGCGAAAATGACCGAGCAAGGTGCGGTAAGGCTCACGCATCTGTACGCGGACTTTTTCGCGGTGAGCATCGTCGGCTTCCTTGATATCGAGGGTGATCAGGCCGTTGGCATGGCCAGTGGTCGGCGCATTGCCTGCCAGGTCAGTCCCGATGAAGTCGAAGGCCAGCCCGGTGTCTTCGTCAACGCTCTTGGGCACCACCTGCAGGCCCAGGCTGATCAGTTGTGCCACCAGCCGACGCTTGGCAGTTTCGACCTTGCGCCAGCGTTCGGGGTTTTCCGGGATGGATAGATCAGGAATTGTGCGATTCAGGCTACAGGCCACGCACAGCGACGCAGTGCTGTGGGCGGGGATCAGCCAGTTGCACGCGGCCGGTGAGTCGAGGTTGGCGCAGCGACGCCAGGTGCCGGCATCGGGCGCGTCATCCGCCAGCCAAGTGTCAACGACAGGGCCGGGTTGCAGGGAAGACAGACGGCTTTGCTGCGGCAGATAACCCAGCACCGCCTGGCAGGCCAGGCATTGGCTGTTGCGAAAGAATAAAGACTGGCCGCAGCGGCATTGCCACACCTTGCTGTTGCGCGAGGTTTGAGCCATGAACGGGGCGGCGATGCGCGAACTGAGTTGCTCGAAGTAACGGAACATGGCGGGCTCTCCCTGGGGTGACAGAGACTAGATCATTTCTCGCTCGAGATCGTTCCGCTTTCTTGAGGGGCTGCTGCGCAGCCCGACAGGAGCAAGCTCCCTCGCCACAGGAAGAGGTCAGACGCTGATGTTGTGGCTGGCCAGGAAGGCGACGAAGGCCTCCTCATCCAGCACTTTAAGGCCCAGCTCGCTGGCCTTGGCCAATTTGGAACCGGCTCCCGGCCCGGCGACCACGCAGTGGGTTTTCGCCGAGACGGAACCGGCCACCTTGGCGCCCAGGCTTTCGAGCTTGTCCTTGGCGACGTCGCGGCTCATCAACTCCAGGGAGCCGGTGAGTACCCAGGTGTGCCCGGCTTCGGGCAAGCCTTCAACGACCTTTTTCTCGCTCTGCCAGTGCATGCCGAAGTCCTTGAGCTGCTGCTCGATGGCCAGGGCATGATGGGCGTTGTCAGGGTTGTCGAAGAATTCGCGCACGGCCTTGGCTTGCTTCTCGGGCAGGGCCTGGCGCATATCCAGCCAATCGGCCTTGATCACGCCTTCCAGCGAACCGAACTTGTCTGCCAGTTTCTGCGCAGCTCCCGGCCCGACGGAAGGTACATGCAGCTTGTCGAGCAAGCCGCCCAAGGTGGTGCTGGCGGCGAATTCTGCGCTGAGTTCGCCTTGCTCCTGCAATTGCAGGCCGCATTCGTCCGGCGACAACAGTGCACCGATCACATCCTGGTTATGGCTGTCTTCAAAGAAGCTATGAATCTCGTGCGCCACTTCCAGGCCGACGTCGGGCAAGTAGGTCAGCACTTCAGGCAAAGCCTTCTGCACACGCTCCAGGGACGCCAGCGAGCGTGCCAGCACCTTGGCGGTCTCTTCGCCCACATCGGGAATACCCAGGGCGTAGATAAAACGCGCCAGGGTCGGAGTCTTGCTGTTTTCGATGGCGCTGATCAGCTTCTTGCTGGAGATATCGGCAAAGCCTTCCAGGTCGATGATCTGTTCGTACTTGAGCTTGTAGAGGTCTGCCGGCGAACCGATGAGTTTCTCATCCACCAATTGCTCGATGGTCTTGTCGCCCAGGCCGTCGATGTCCATGGCACGCCGCGAGACGAAATGGATGATCGCCTGCTTGAGCTGCGCGCCACAGGCCAGGCGCCCGACGCAACGGTACACCGCGCCTTCGCTGACGGTTTCCTTGCCTTTGCTGCGCTTGACCAGTTGCGTGCGCTCCACATGGGAGCCGCACACCGGGCAGTTCTCGGGGATCTGCACCGCACGGGCGTGCTCCGGGCGACGCTCGGTGACCACCGAGACCACCTGCGGAATCACATCACCAGCGCGGCGGATGATCACCGTGTCACCGATCATCAGCCCCAGGCGCGCCACTTCGTCCATGTTGTGCAGGGTCGCGTTGGACACCGTCACGCCAGCCACCTTGACCGGCTTCAAGCGCGCCACCGGGGTCACAGCACCGGTGCGGCCAACCTGGAATTCCACGTCGAGCAACTCGGTCAGCTCTTCCATCGCCGGAAATTTATGCGCAATCGCCCAACGCGGCTCGCGGGCGCGGAAGCCCAGTTCACGCTGGGACGCGATGCTGTTGACCTTGAACACCACGCCGTCGATTTCATAGCCCAGCGCATTACGGCGCTCGCCAATGTCGCGGTAGTAGTCCAGGCACTCCTGGATCCCCTTGGCCAACTTCAGTTCGTGGCTGATCGGCATGCCCCACTTCTGCAACTGCTTGAGGTTGCCGATATGGGTATCGCTGATATCCGCGGTCACCTGGCCGATGCCATAGCAGCAGAATTCCAGCGGGCGGCTGGCAGTGATCTTCGAGTCCAGTTGGCGCAGGCTGCCCGCCGCGGCGTTGCGCGGGTTGGCGAAGGTCTTGCCGCCAACTTCCAGCTGCGAGGCATTCAGGCGTTCGAACCCGGCCTTGGACATGAACACTTCGCCACGGACTTCCAGAGTAGCCGGCCAGCCGCTGCCGTGCAGCTTGAGCGGAATATTGCGCACGGTGCGCACGTTGACGCTGATGTCCTCACCGGTAGTGCCGTCACCCCGGGTGGCGCCGCGTACCAGTTCGCCGTCCTGATACAGCAGGCTGACCGCCAGGCCATCGAGCTTTGGCTCGCAGCTGTACTCCACTGCCGCACCCGCGCCAAACAGATCGCCTACCGGCAGGTCGAGGCCCTCGGTCACCCGGCGATCAAACTCCAGCATGCTGGTTTCATCAAAGGCGTTGCCCAGGCTGAGCATCGGGATCTCATGCTTGACCTGGGTGAATGCCGACAGCGCCGCACTGCCGACCCGCTGTGTCGGTGAATCACGCGTCACCAGCTCGGGATGCTCGGCTTCCAGGGCCTTGAGCTCGTGGTACAAGCGATCGTACTCGGCGTCCGGAATGCTCGGCTCGTCAAGCACGTGGTAGCGATAGTTGTGCTGATCCAGTTCAGCGCGCAGTTCGAGAATGCGGGTAGGGGCGGCGGTCATGGGTGTTCTCTCATAAAGCAAAAGAGCAGCCGAAGCTGCTCAATATGTTAGTGCATGGATTCTACAGACAACGCTTATGATCGAACCTCAGCGTTTCTGTGTCAGGGCACGACGCTCGAACTCGACGATGCGCTGACGATAATGCTCGATGGTCTGGGCGGTCAGGACGCTGCGTTGGTCGTCCTTGAGCTCGCCGTTCAATTCCTGGGACAGCTTGCGAGCTGCGGCCACCATCACATCAAACGCTTGCTTGGGGTGACGCGGGCCTGGCAAACCGAGGAAGAAACTCACCGCCGGGGTGCTGAACAGGTCGATATCGTCCAGATCGAAAGTGCCGGGTTTGACCGCATTGGCCATGGAGAACAGCACTTCGCCATTACCGGCCATGCTCTCGTGACGGTGGAATATATCCATCTCGCCAAAGCGCAGGCCGCTCTCAAGGATGTTCTGCAACAGCGCAGGGCCCTTGAAGCCACCGGCATCGCGGCAGATCACACTGATAACCAGGACTTCCTCGGCGGCCGGCTGATCGTTTACCGATTGGCGAGGCGCGCTTTTGGTCGGAGTCTCGTCGGGGAAGTCGTCATCACGGCTGCTGAAGCTCGGGCCGTCATCGACGTCGAGGTTCAGGTCACCTTGATGCGGCTCGGCAACCGCCGCGCCACCACGCTTGCCGCGCTTGGAGGACGGCTCGCGGGCTTCCCGCAACGGCGCGCTCATTGACGGCAAATCATGCTCGTCCAGTTGCGGCTCTTTGTGGGTATCCAGCACACGGGGCGGCCCCAGCAGCTCGGCGGCGCCGTCGTCGTCAGGCAAGTTGGACAGGTTTCGGTCCAAGCGGAACTTGAGCTTGCCCTTGCCACCGCGCATGCGGCGCCAGCCATCGAAAAGAATACCGGCAATGACAATGATGCCGATGACGATCAGCCACTCGCGCAGACCGATTTCCATGTAATCCCGTGCCTCTAATAAAAAATGCTGAAAAATAAGGGGTTTAGCACCGTGCAAACCGCTTTAAAACGTGGCGCCAACTCTATGTTCTGACTGACGTTTTGCCCACGCATACGAAAAATTGACATTAAACTAGCACGACCAAAGATAACTTTACACCGTCTGTCAAAATGCCTTGAACAAATATGTCCATTTGCCACTTTCGCCAGACCGGTAAATCGCCCTACGACGTGCCGTAAATTCTCTCTCCTGGCATGGTTCAGGATTCCACCATTGCCATCGCCTCTTCCACATCCACTGCGACCAAACGCGAACAGCCCGGCTCGTGCATCGTGACCCCCATCAACTGGTCCGCCATTTCCATGGCGATCTTGTTGTGGGTGATGTAGATGAACTGCACAGTCTGGGACATCTCTTTGACCAACCGAGCGTAGCGTCCAACGTTAGCGTCATCCAGCGGCGCGTCAACTTCGTCGAGCATACAGAACGGCGCCGGGTTCAACTTGAAGATGGCAAATACCAGGGCCAATGCGGTCAGGGCTTTTTCGCCACCGGACAACAAATGGATGGTGCTGTTCTTCTTGCCCGGAGGCCGCGCCATGATCGTTACCCCTGTATCGAGTAGATCTTCGCCCGTCAGTTCCAAGTAGGCACTGCCGCCACCGAAAACTTTTGGGAATAACGCCTGTAAACCGCCATTAATCTGATCAAAGGTATCTTTGAAGCGGTTGCGGGTTTCCTTGTCGATCTTGCGGATCACGTTTTCCAGGGTGTCCAGGGCTTCGACCAGATCGGCATCCTGAGCATCCAGATAACGTTTGCGCTCGGACTGCTGCTGGTACTCATCAATGGCCGCGAGGTTGATCGCGCCCAGGCGTTGAATGCGTGCGGCAATCCGCTCAAGTTCTTCTTCGGCTTCCTTCTCGTTGGCCTGGGCGGTCAGGGTGTTGAGCACGCCATGCAGGTCATAACCGTCTTCGAGCAACTGGTCTTGCAAGGTCTTGCGGCGCACGGTGAGGGCTTGCCACTCCATGCGCTGTTGTTCGAGTTGGCCGCGGATCAATTGGGATTGCTGCTCGGCCATGGTACGGCGCTTTTCAGCGTCACGCAGTTCGCGGTCGGCATCTTCCAGGGCGATCTGCGCGGTCTTGAGCTCTACGTCGACGGTCATGCGCTTGTCGAGCAGTTCCTCAAGCTTGAGGCGCAGCTCTTCCAACGGCGCCTCGCCCTCCTCCAGGTTGAGGCTCAGTTGCTCACGTTTTTCGGTGAGGCGTTCGGACTGCATCTCCAGGCGCTCAAGGGCCTGGCGCGTGGAATCATGCTGGGCCCGCAACGAGCCCAGACGTACGGCCAACTGATGGGCGTGGTCCTTGTGCTGCCGGGCTTCCTGGCGCACGCGGTCAAGGCGCTCGCGCAGGCTGTCGCGCTGGGCCAGCAGCAACTCGCGCTGCTCGGTATCCAGCGCCATGCTGTCGAGGGCTTCCTGCAATTGCAGGCGCGCTTCGCCAACCTGCTCATGTTCAAGGGCGCGCTGTTCGCCCATCTCGGCCACTTCTTCGTCAAGGCGGGTGCGGCGCAGGGTCAGTTGTTCGACCTTGGCTTTGCTCGCCGACAGTTGGGCTTTCAATTCGCCTTGCTGGCGCGCTTCGTCTTGCAACAAGCGGCGCAGGTGTTCGCGGCCGGTCTCTTGCTGGCGCTGGGTGGCGCGCAGGGTTTGCAGTTCGGTTTCCAGGCTTTCGAGGGTGGCTTCGCGCTCTTCGCGTTCGGCGATCAGGTTGACGATTTCCTGGCCGCGGGCCAATACGCCACTTTCCGCTTCGCTGGCACGGCGCACGCGCAGGAAATGTCGGCCGATCCAATAACCGTCGCGACTGATCAGGCTTTCGCCGGCGCTCAGTTGACCGCGCTGGGCCAGGGCCTGTTCAAGTGACTCAACCGGCTTGACCTGGCCCAGCCATGGCGACAAATCAATCGCCGCCTCGACCTTGTCCAGCAGGCTGCCCGGTACCCGCGTGCCGTCGGCCGCCGGGCTGAGCAAACGCAAATCGCCCTGGGCGAAACCGGCCAGGTCGAAGCCGCCAAAATCGTCCACCAGCACCGCTTGCAGATCGGCGCCGATTACGGTTTCCACCGCCAGCTCCCAACCGGCTTCTACCTTCAAGCCTTCGGCCAGGCGCGGGCGCTCGGCCAGATGCTGGTCGCGCAGCCACTCGGCGGTGCCGGTGCCAGGGTCCAGCGCAGCTTGCTGCAAGGCTTCAAGAGATGCCAGGCGCCCATTGAGCCGTTGCAGATCGCCCTGGGCCTGCTGCTGCGCCTGGGTTGCCGTATGCAGTTGCTGACGCAATTGCTCCAGGCGTTCCACCTGTTGTTCCTCGCTGGCTTCCAACTCTTCCAGCGTCATTTCGCTTTCGGCCAGTTGCTCGCTCAGCGCCATGATCGCCGCGTCTTCGGGGTCGGCGGCGAGCAATACACGTTCTTCCTGCAGGCGACGCTGGCGTTCGGCCAGGCGCTCCATGCTGGTTTCCAGTTGCTGAATGCGCGACTGCTGCACCTCGGCCTGGCGACGCGGCTCGGCCGATTGCAGGTTGAAGGTATCCCACTGCTCCTGCCAGGCGTGCATGGTGGTTTCGGATTCTTCCAGCGCGGCGGCGGCCTCTTCGGCGGCGGCGTTGGTGATTTCCTGCTCGGGGGTGAGCATGTCCAGCTCTTCGCCGAGGGTCAGCAGCAAGGTGCGGTCATGGCCCAGGTGCGACTCGGTTTCCAGGCGGGCGCGCTCGGCCTCCTTCAAGTCATCCTGCAACTGGCGCAAACGCTGCTGGCCGTGCTGGATGCTCTGCTCGACCCGAGCGATATCGCCCCCCACCGAATAGAAGCGGCCCTGCACCAGATTGAAGCGTTCGGACAGTTCATGGTGCCCGTCACGCAAGCGTTCGATGCTGGCATCAGCATTGCGTTGCTCGGCCACCAGCGCCTCAAAGCTGACCTCCTGGGTGCCAATGATCGCTTCGCGCTGGCCCACTTGATCGTTCAGTGCCTGCCAACGCAGGGCCGACAGTTGCGCCTTGAGCTGGCGCTCTTCGCCCTTGTATTCCTGATACTTCTCGGCGGCCTGGGCCTGGCGGTGCAGACGCTCCAACTGGCGCTCAAGCTCTTCGCGCAGGTCGGTCAGGCGGGCGAGGTTTTCATGGGTACGGCGGATGCGGTTTTCAGTTTCGCGGCGGCGCTCCTTGTACTTGGAAATGCCGGCTGCTTCTTCGATAAAGTTACGCAGGTCTTCGGGCTTGGCTTCGATCAGCTTGGAGATCATGCCCTGTTCGATGATCGAATAGCTGCGCGGGCCCAAGCCGGTACCAAGGAAAATATCGGTGATGTCCCGACGGCGACACTTGGTGCCGTTGAGGAAGTAACTGTTCTGGCTGTCGCGCGTGACTTTGCGGCGAATGGAGATCTCTGCGTAGGCGGCGTATTCGCCGACCAGGGTACCATCAGAGTTGTCGAACACCAGTTCGATGCTGGCCTGGCTCACCGGCTTGCGGCTGGTGGAGCCGTTGAAGATGACATCGGTCATCGACTCGCCACGCAGGTTCTTCGCCGAGCTCTCGCCCATCACCCAGCGTACGGCGTCGATGATGTTCGACTTGCCGCAGCCATTGGGTCCCACTACCGCTGCCATGTTGCTGGGGAAGTTCACGGTAGTCGGGTCGACGAAGGATTTGAACCCCGCCAACTTGATGCACTTGAGCCGCACGCTTAGGCGTCCGCCAACGCAGCGATGACCAGCGAGCTACTGCGCTGGCAGTAGGCCGACAGCACCAGGCGAATCTGCACCAGATCACGGGCGAGCACCGCGGCGAGCAATTGCTCGAACAGTGCCTGGAACTCGCTCATGGACGCCTTGCGCTGATCCAGGGCCAGGTAATAAGCGCGGTTCATCGCCGGCTGCAGGTTTTCAACGGTTTCCTGCAAATAAGGGTTGTTGGCGAAGGGATACGCGGCGCGCATCACGCTGAAGCTTTCTTCGACGAAGGCGCGGATGTCCTCGCGCTCCAAGCTCAGCTGCAGGCGTTGCTGGATCTGCAAGAACGGCGCCATATCGGCCTGGGTCTGCCAGCCTTCGGCCACTGCATTGCCGAGCAGGATGTACATCTCGCCCATCAACGTACACAGGCTCTGCACCTTGTGCGCGGTGAGCTCGGTGACGTGGGCGCCACGGCGCGGCAGGATCGCGATCAGATGGCGGCGTTCGAGGATCAGCAAGGCTTCGCGCACGGAACCGCGACTGACGTTGAGCGCCAGCGTGACCTTCTGTTCCTGGATCCGCTCCCCAGGCTTGAGTTCGCCGCGAATGATACGTTCGGCGAGGTGGTGAGCGATTTGCTCGGCGAGACTGTCCGGCGCCTTGAACGTCATGTTTTCCCTTCAAAATCTTCTATCGGTACAAGCGCGGCAGTGTAGCGCATTGGCCCGCTGATGGCGCTACGCCCACCGTGGCGAATTTGGCATGAAATAAGCAACGTTAACAGCCCACACGCCGCCAAAAACACCGGTTCCAGAAGACTGAACCATAATTGAAAGTGTTGCGATCGCATTTTCTTGACCCATAGGTCAGAAAACCATTGACCGAAAAGTCAGACATGACTAGATTCGGCGCAAAGCGGTTAACAACAATAATGAGTCTGCGAGGCCTTCCGTGATCCAGTTTTTACTCAACCAGGAACTCCGTAGCGAGCACGCCCTGGACCCCAACCTGACCGTGCTCAACTATCTGCGTGAGCATGTGGGCAAATCCGGTACCAAGGAAGGCTGCGCCAGCGGCGACTGCGGTGCGTGCACGGTGGTGGTCGGTGAGCTGCATACCGATGGCCAAGGCACCGAGCAGATTCGTTACCGCAGCCTCAACTCCTGCCTGACTTTCGTGTCGTCGCTGCACGGCAAACAACTGATCAGCGTTGAAGATCTCAAGCACCAGGGCCAACTGCACAGCGTGCAACAGGCCATGGTTGAGTGCCATGGCTCGCAGTGCGGCTTTTGCACCCCGGGTTTCGTGATGTCGTTGTTTGCCCTGCAAAAGAACAGCGACGCCCCCGACAGCCACAAAGCCCATGAAGCCCTGGCCGGCAACCTGTGCCGCTGCACAGGTTATCGCCCGATCCTGGCCGCCGCCGAACAAGCCTGCTGCAACAAGCCTCAGGATCAGTTCGACTGCCGCGAGGCCGACACCATCGCCCGCCTTAAAAGCATCGCGCCCACTCAGACCGGCGAGCTCAACAGCGGTGACAAACGCTGCCTGGTGCCCTTGACCGTCGCCGACCTGGCCGACCTCTACGACGCCTATCCGCAAGCCCGCCTGCTGGCCGGCGGCACCGACCTGGCGCTGGAAGTGACCCAGTTCCACCGCACCCTGCCGGTGATGATCTACGTCGGCAACATTGAAGACATGAAGCGCATCGAACATTTCGACGACCGCCTGGAGATCGGCGCGGCCACCGTTCTCTCCGATTGCTACACCGCGCTACACCATGAATACCCGGACTTCGGCGAACTGCTGCAGCGCTTCGCCTCCCTGCAAATCCGCAACCAGGGCACCCTGGGCGGCAATATCGGCAACGCCTCACCGATTGGGGATTCGCCGCCACTGTTGATTGCGCTCGGCGCCCAGATCGTACTGTGCAAAGGCAACACCCGCCGCACGCTGGCGCTGGAAGACTATTTCATCGATTACCGTGTCACCGCCCGCCAGGACAGCGAGTTCATCGAGAAGATCATCGTGCCCAAGGGCCACGCACTGTTCCGTGCCTATAAGGTGTCCAAGCGCCTGGACGATGATATTTGCGCCGTGTGCGCGGCGTTCAACCTGAACATCGACAACGGTGTGATCAGCGCGGCGCGCGTTGCCTTCGGCGGCATGGCTGCCACACCAAAACGCGCAAAAAGTTGCGAGGCCGCGCTGGTGGGCGCCATCTGGAACTCGGCCACGGTCGAGAAAGCCTGCGCCGCCCTGGCACAGGACTTCACCCCGCTGTCGGACTTCCGCGCCAGCAAGGAATATCGCCTGCTCAGCGCGCAGAACCTGCTGCGCAAATACTTCATCGAACTGCAAACGCCGCACATCGAGACTCGGGTGACCGCTTATGTCTAACCATCACGCCGTCGTAAAGACCCAGGCCGAACTTGCCGAACTGTTTGCCCAGGATCTCACCTCCGGGGTCGGGCGCAGCGTCAAGCATGACAGCGCCGCCAAGCACGTCAGCGGCGAAGCGCAGTACATCGATGACCGCCTGGAATTTCCCAACCAGTTGCACCTGTATGCGCGCCTGTCCGACCGTGCCCACGCCCGCATCCTCAGTATCGACACTGCGCCCTGCTACGCCTTCGACGGCGTGCGCATTGCGATTACCCACGAAGATGTACCGGGCCTGAAAGACATCGGACCGTTGATGCCCGGCGACCCATTGCTGGCCATCGACACTGTGCAGTTCGTCGGCCAGGTGGTGCTGGCTGTGGCGGCCCGTGACCTGGAGACCGCGCGCAAGGCGGCGATGGCGGCAGTGATCGAATACGAAGACCTGGAGCCAGTGCTGGATGTGGTCGAGGCCTTTCGCAACAAGCATTTCGTGCTCGACAGCCACACGCACCAACGCGGCGATTCGGCGTCTGCGCTGGCGAGTGCCAAGCACCGTATCCAGGGGACCCTGCATATCGGCGGCCAGGAACACTTCTATCTGGAAACCCAGATCTCTTCGGTAATGCCCACCGAAGACGGCGGCATGATCGTCTATTGCTCTACGCAAAACCCCACCGAAGTGCAGAAGCTGGTGGCCGAAGTGCTTGACGTGTCAATGAACAAGATTGTCGTGGACATGCGTCGCATGGGCGGCGGGTTCGGCGGCAAGGAAACCCAGGCCGCCAGCCCCGCCTGCCTGTGCGCGGTGGTAGCACGCTTGACCGGCCAGCCGACCAAGATGCGTTTGCCGCGGGTTGAAGACATGCTGATGACGGGCAAGCGTCACCCGTTCTATATCGAGTACGACGTGGGCTTCGACGACAACGGTCGCCTGCACGGGATCAACCTGGAACTGGCGGGTAACTGCGGCTGTTCGCCAGACCTGTCCAACTCGATTGTCGACCGCGCCATGTTCCACGCCGACAATTCGTATTACCTGGGCGATGCGACGGTCAACGGCCATCGCTGCAAGACCAACACGGCCTCCAACACCGCCTATCGCGGCTTCGGCGGCCCCCAAGGCATGGTCGCCATCGAGGAAGTGATGGACGCCATCGCCCGCCATTTAGGCCAAGACCCACTGGCGGTACGCAAGGCCAACTACTACGGCAAGACCGAGCGCAACGTCACCCACTACTACCAGACCGTCGAGCACAACATGCTCGAAGAGATGACCGCCGAACTCGAAGCCAGCAGCCAATATGCCGAACGCCGCGAAGCGATCCGCCTGTATAACGCCCACAGCCCGATCCTGAAAAAGGGCCTGGCGCTGACCCCGGTGAAATTCGGCATTTCTTTCACCGCAAGCTTCCTGAATCAGGCCGGCGCGCTGATTCATATCTACACAGACGGCAGCATCCACCTGAACCACGGTGGCACCGAGATGGGCCAGGGCCTGAATACCAAGGTCGCGCAAGTAGTGGCGGAAGTGTTCCAGGTGGACATCGACCGCGTGCAGATCACCGCCACCAACACCGACAAGGTGCCCAACACCTCGCCCACTGCCGCTTCCAGCGGCGCCGACCTGAACGGCAAGGCGGCACAGAATGCCGCCGAGACCATCAAGCAGCGCCTGGTGGAGTTCGCTGCGCGCAAGTACGACGTCAGTGAGGCGGACGTAGAGTTCCGCAACGGCCATGTGCGTGTACGCGAGCAGATCCTGACGTTCGAAGCGTTGATCCAGCAGGCGTATTTCGGCCAGGTCTCGCTGTCGAGCACCGGTTTCTACAAGACCCCGAAAATCTTTTACGACCGCAGCCAGTCGCGCGGACGACCGTTCTACTACTACGCGTTCGGCGCCGCGTGTTGCGAAGTGATCGTCGACACCCTGACCGGCGAATACAAGATGCTGCGCACCGACATCCTCCACGATGTGGGCGCTTCGTTGAACCCGGCCATCGACATCGGCCAGGTCGAAGGCGGCTTTATCCAGGGCATGGGTTGGCTGACCATGGAAGAACTGGTGTGGAACAACAAGGGCAAGCTCATGACTAACGGCCCGGCCAGCTACAAGATCCCGGCCGTAGCGGACATGCCGTTGGACCTGCGGGTGAAACTGGTGGAGAACCGCAAGAACCCTGAAGACACGGTGTTCCATTCCAAGGCCGTGGGTGAGCCGCCGTTCATGCTCGGGATTGCATCGTGGTGCGCGATCAAGGACGCGGTGGCGAGTTTGGCGGACTATCGCCAGCAACCAAAGATTGATGCGCCGGCCACGCCCGAGCGGGTGTTATGGGGGTGTGAGCAGATGCGGCAGTTGCGGGCGGCGAAGGCTGTCGAGGCTGACACTGAATTGGCTTCGCTCTAGACCCAGGCGCTGCCATCGCGGGCAAGCCCGGCTCCCACATTTTGAGGTGCTAACCCGATCAAATGTGGGAGCTGGCTTGCCTGCGATAGCGGCCGAACTAACAGCAGAAATGTTGAGGTAGACATGGACAACTGGATCAGCGCCCTCGCCACCCTGCAAAACCAGGGCGAACCCTGCGTACTGGTGACCATCATCGAAGAGCTGGGCTCCACGCCACGTAATGCCGGTTCCAAGATGGTGATCAGCGCCGCGCGCACCTTCGACACCATCGGCGGCGGGCACCTGGAATACAAGGCAATGCAGCTCGCTCGCGACATGCTCGTGCGCGGCCAGCAAACCACTCATCTGGAGCGCTTCAGCCTCGGCGCGAGCCTGGGCCAGTGCTGCGGTGGCGTGGCGGTATTGCTGTTCGAACCCATGGGCCAGGTGCAGGCGCAGATCGCGGTGTTTGGCGCCGGCCATGTCGGGCGTGCGCTGGTGCCGTTACTGGCAAGCTTGCCCTGCCGCGTACGCTGGATCGATTCCCGTGAGCAGGAGTTTCCGGAGCACATCCCGCAAGGCGTGCGTAAAATCGTCAGTGAAGAACCGGTCGATGAAATTGCCGACCTGCCCGCGGGCAGTTACTGCATCGTCATGACCCACAATCACGCGCTGGACCTGGAACTCACCGCCGCCCTGCTCAAGCGCAATGACTTCGCCTACTTCGGCCTGATCGGCTCGAAAACCAAGCGCGTCAAATTCGAACACCGCCTGCGTGACCGCGGCTTCGACACCGCACGGTTGCAACGCATGCGCTGCCCCATGGGCCTCACCGAGGTGAAGGGCAAGTTGCCGGTAGAGATCGCCATCTCCATCGCCGGCGAAATCATCGCCACCTATAACGCCAATTTCGGCCAGCACACTGCCGGCGCCGAACCCATTGCCAAACTGCTGCCGGCTTCGCGCCGCAGCCAAGCTATCAATTGAGATAACCATGCCTTTGACTCGCAAAGCCTACCGCGCCGCCATCCTGCACAGCATCGACGACCCTGCCATCGTTGGCATCGACGCCTCCTACGAGTATTTCGAAGACGGCCTGCTGGTGATCGATAACGGCCAGATCAGTGCGCTCGGCCACGCCAGCGACCTGCTGCCGACGCTGCCCGCCGACATCGACATCACGCACTACCAGGACGCATTGATCACCCCCGGCCTGATCGACACCCATATCCATCTGCCGCAAACCGGCATGGTCGGCGCCTACGGCGAGCAATTGCTGGATTGGCTCAACACCTACACCTTCCCCTGTGAAAGCCAGTTCGCCGACAAGGCCCACGCCGATAACGTCGCGGATATCTTCATCAAGGAGTTGCTGCGCAACGGCACCACCACCGCACTGGTCTTCGGCAGCGTACACCCGCAATCGGTGAACTCGTTTTTTGAAGCGGCCGAGAAACTCGACCTGCGCATGATCGCCGGCAAAGTGATGATGGACCGCAACGCGCCGGACTACCTGACCGACACACCTGAATCCGGCTATCAGGAAAGCAAGGCGTTGATCGAACGCTGGCACGGCAAAGGCCGCCTGCATTATGCCGTTACGCCACGCTTCGCCCCCACCAGCACGCCTGAGCAACTGGCGCTGGCCGGGCAATTGCTGGGCGAATACCCAGATCTGTACATGCAGACCCACATCAGTGAGAACAAGCAGGAAGTCGAGTGGGTAAACGAGCTGTTTCCCGAGCGCAACGGCTACCTGGACGTGTACGACCATTACAAACTGCTCGGCGAGCGCTCGGTGTTTGCCCACGGCGTGCACCTGTGTGACGACGAATGCGCACGGCTGGCGGAGACCGGCTCGGCGGTGGCGTTCTGCCCAACGTCGAACTTCTTCCTCGGCAGTGGGTTGTTCAACTTGCCGATGGCCGAGAAACACAAATTGAACGTAGGCCTGGGCACCGACGTGGGCGGCGGCACCAGCTTCTCGCTCCTGCAAACACTGAATGAAGCCTATAAGGTCATGCAGTTGCAGGGAGCGCGGTTGAGCCCGTTCAAGTCGCTCTATCTGGCGACCCTGGGCGGTGCGCGCGCGTTGCGTCTGGAAGACAGGATCGGCACATTGCAGCCGGGGACGGATGCGGACTTCCTGGTGCTGGACTACAACGCCACGCCACTGCTCAGCTATCGCTTGAAGCAGGCCAATAACATTGCCGAGACGTTGTTTGTGCTGATGACGCTGGGGGATGATCGGGCAGTGTTGCAAACCTATGCAGCCGGCCAGCTGGTGCACCAGCGCTGATCTCAGAGACACCACAAAACCAATGTGGGAGGGGGCTTGCTCCCGATAGCGGTGTGTCAGTCAGCCTATCTGCTCCTGACACTCTGCTATCGGGAGCAAGCCCCCTCCCACATTTTTGTCCCCCAGTGAATCAGGGCGATTACAGTTTTACCGAAGAGCGCCCAGGCTTCCTGGTCTGCAACAAATGCGAAAACACCGCATGCAAATCATCCGACGCGCTCTCTTCATCGAGGTTGAGCTTGCTGTCGATATGATCCATATGATGCATCATCAAGTTCACCGCCAGCACCGCATCGCGGGCTTCGATCGCGTCGATCAACTGGGTGTGCTCATCGTAGGAACAGTGCGAGCGGTTGCCGCTTTCGTACTGGGCGATGATCAATGAGGTCTGGGACACCAGGCTGCGCTGGAAGCTGATCAACGGCGCGTTCTTGGCCGCTTCGGCCAGTTTCAGGTGGAACTCGCCCGAAAGACGGATACCGGCACCGCGATCACCGCGGGAGAAACTGTCGCGCTCGTCATTGACCATCTGGCGCAACTCGGCCAATTGCTCAGCGGTAGCGTGCTGCACCGCCAACTCCGTGATCGCTCGCTCCACCAGACGCCGGGCCATGAACACCTGGCGCGCTTCTTCCACACTGGGGCTGGCAACCACTGCGCCGCGATTGGGCCGCAGCAGTACCACGCCTTCATGGGCCAGGCGCGACAGTGCGCGGCGAATGATGGTGCGGCTAACGCCAAAGATCTCGCCCAGTGCCTCTTCACTCAATTTGGTTCCGGGTGCCAGGCGTTGTTCGAGGATCGCCTCGAAGATATGCGCGTAGACGATATCGTCCTGGGTTCCGCTGCGACCGGTCTTGCCGGCTCGCGGTTGTTTCTTGAGAGGTTGCAACTGTTCGTTCATGGGCACTCGGGTAGGGAGAACGGCGGCGAATTAACGGTAATACGGCAAATTCAAGGTAATACGGCAACTACGGGTCGCTGGCAAGTATCACCTAAAAACAGCGCACATTGTACACAACCCAATGCGCCAACACACTGTACGGCTGTTTGCGGCCCCGGCTGTATTGCAATGACTCGTTACGTTTGAGTTTAGGCTTGAATCTGCGCCGTCACCGGCAAATCCCAGGTAAAAGGAACACCCTTCCATGACCGACGCCACCCAAGCGCCCTTGCGCCCGCTGGCCGACACCTCCCCCTCGGCCATCGTCGCCGGTTTTATCGCCATGATGACCGGCTACACCAGCTCCCTGGTGCTGATGTTCCAGGCCGGCCAAGCCGCCGGTTTGACCACCGCACAGATTTCTTCGTGGATCTGGGCGATTTCCATCGGCATGGCGGTATGCAGCATCGGCCTGTCCCTGCGCTATCGCACACCCATCACCATCGCCTGGTCCACACCCGGCGCGGCGCTGTTGATCACCAGTTTAGGCGGCGTGAGTTATGGCGAAGCCATCGGCGCCTACATCACCTGCGCAGTGCTGGTGACCCTATGCGGGATGACCGGCAGCTTTGAAAAACTGGTCAAGCGCATCCCTGCATCGCTGGCGGCGGCGTTGCTGGCGGGGATCCTGTTCAAGATCGGCAGCGAAATCTTCGTCGCTGCGCAGCATCGCACCGGTCTGGTACTGGGGATGTTTTTCACCTACCTGATCATCAAGCGCCTGTCGCCGCGCTATGCCGTGCTTGCCGCGCTACTGATAGGCACCGCGCTGTCGGGGCTGATGGGGTTGCTGGACTTCAGCGGTTTTCATCTGGAAGTGGCGACGCCCGTATGGACCACGCCGCATTTCTCACTGGCGGCGACCATCAGCATCGGTATCCCGCTGTTTGTGGTGGCCATGACCTCGCAGAACATGCCCGGGGTCGCCGTGCTGCGGGCCGACGGCTACACCGTGCCGGCTTCGCCGCTGATCACCACCACCGGCCTGGCCTCGCTGGTGTTGGCACCGTTCGGCTCCCACGGCATCAACCTGGCGGCGATCAGCGCGGCGATCTGCACCGGGCCGCACGCCCATGAAGACCGCAACAAGCGCTACACCGCTGCGGTGTGGTGTGGGGTGTTCTATGGGATTGCCGGGGTATTCGGCGCCACGCTGGCAGCATTGTTCGCAGCCCTGCCCAAGGAACTGGTGCTTTCGATTGCAGCGCTGGCGTTGTTTGGCTCGATCATCAACGGCCTGAGCATTGCCATGAATGAGCCGAAGGAGCGGGAAGCGGCGCTGATCACCTTTATGGTCACCGCGTCAGGCTTGACGTTGTTTTCCATCGGGTCGGCGTTCTGGGGGATTGTGGCGGGGGTGTTGACGCTGTTGATTCTGAATTGGCGCAAGGCATAAAAAAACGGCGACCCTCAGGTCGCCGTTTTGTTTAGTATCACTTAGCCGCGTTGATCGGCTTTTCCGGATACCACACGTCCAGCAACGGGCTGACTTCAGCCTTGGTCAGCTCGGAACGGGTTTTCAGCCAGGCTTCGACAGCGGCGCGCTGCTCTTCGGACACCGAGCCACGCTTCTGCAGGCAAACCAGACCGTAGTCATCGCCGCCGACATAGCCCAGACCATTGGCTTCCATGGCTTCTTTGATGAATGCTTCGAGGAAAGCGTCGATAGCTTCTTCACTCAGGCCTTCGTTGAAGTCCAGGTTCAGTTCGAAACCCAGCTCTTGAAATTCATCAACGCACAGTTTTTTGCGCAGACGCTGGGAACGGTTAGTCGCCATTGGAACAATCCTCATAAGTAATAACGGGCGGCACTTTAGCAGTTTAAGGCGGCAATTGCCCGACTCTCTGGGACGGGCGGCGCATCGGCCGTTAAAAAAACCTGATTAGCGGCTATCGTTCAGCTACAAGTGAAGCCACCTTGGGGCATAATGCCGACACTTTCGTGACCATTGAGGGATTTTCTTATATACCCCTCGCCTTTTTCACCCTTCTCAGCAGTAGGGTTTTATTTCTTATGATCAAATCGTTGCGTTCTGTATTACTTGCCAGTGTCCTTTTGCCTTTGGCCCTTTCGGCCACTGCCGCCCCCATCAATACTGCCCTGCCCCCCAGCGTCGCGCAGGCCTTGCAGAAAGCCAAACTGCCCAATACCGCGTTGTCTCTGGTAATGCTGCCTCTGAACGGCCCCGGTACGCCAACCGTATTCAATGCCGACGTATCGGTGAACCCGGCCTCTACCATGAAGCTGGTGACCACTTACGCGGCCCTGGAGATGCTCGGCCCCAACCACCAGTGGAAGACCGAGTTCTACACCGACGGCACCCTCAGCGGTGGCGTGTTGCGCGGCAACCTGTACCTCAAGGGCGGCGGCGATCCCAAGCTGAACATGGAAAAGCTCTGGCTGCTGATGCGCGACCTGCGTGCCAATGGCGTGCAGCAGGTCACCGGCGACCTGGTACTGGATCGCAACTTCTTCAACCAGCCGCTGTTGCCTGATTTCAATGACGACGGCAACGACGAGAACAAGCCGTTCCTGGTCAAGCCCGATGCCTTGCTGGTCAACCTCAAGGCCCTGCGCTTCGTGACCCGTAATGATTCGGGACGCGTGATCGTGTCGGTCGAACCGCCGATTGCCAGCATTCGCATCGACAACCAGGTGAAAGTCACCAACGCCAAACAGTGCACCGGTGACGTGCGTTACAACCCGGTGACCGCCGCCGACGGCAGTGTGACCGTGACCGTCAGCGGCCAACTGGCTGATGGCTGCAGCTCGCAGACTTACCTGTCACTGCTCGACCACGCCACCTACACCGCCGGCGCCGTGCGTGCGATCTGGAAGGAGCTGGGCGGCACCATCCAGGGCCGCGATATCCAGGCGCCAGTGCCCAAGGATGCCAAGGTGCTGGCCCGCGCATTCTCGCCGGACCTGGCGGAAATCATTCGCGACATCAACAAATACAGCAACAACACCATGGCCCAGCAATTGTTCCTGAGCCTGGGCGCGCAATTTCGCAACGATGCCGATGGCGACGATGCCAAGGCCGCGCAACGCGTCGTGCGCCAATGGCTGGCCAAAAAAGGCATCACCGCACCGCACCTGGTAATGGAGAACGGCTCCGGCCTGTCCCGCGCCGAACGGGTCAGCGCTCGCGAAATGGCGGCCATGCTGCAAGCCGCCTGGAAAAGCCCCTACGCGGCGGAGTACATCAGCTCGATGCCAATCGCCGGCACTGACGGCACCATGCGTAAACGCCTGAAGACCACAGCGATGCGCGGCGAAGCTCATGTGAAGACCGGTACCCTGAACACCGTGCGCGCCATCGCCGGGTTCAGCCGTGACAACAATGGCAACACTTGGGCGGTGGTGGCGATTCTCAACGACTCCAAGCCTTGGGGCGCGTCATCGGTGTTGGACCAGGTGCTCCTGGACCTGTATCGCCAGCCGAAGGCCGTTGCAGCCGCGCCGGTTCTGTAAAGCATCACACTACCCTGCAGAAGCGAGCTTGCTCGCGAAAAACGTCAACGATCACGCGTGTTTCCTGAGTACACGCGGCGTCTATGGTTTTTTCGCGAGCAAGCTCGCTCCTACAGTCAGTAGGGCTTGCTCGCTCCCACACGCCTCGACCCGGTCCCTGCCCGCCTGCTTGGCCACATACACTGCCGAATCAGCGCGCAGCAGCAACCCATCGATATCTTCATCGGTCCGCCAACTGGCTACGCCAAAGCTGGCAGTGACGATGCCCACCGGTTCCATCGGCGTATCGCGCAACGACTGCCACAACTGAGTTGCCAGGCTATAGGCCTGGGCACCATTGGTACTTGGGCACAGCACCACGAATTCTTCCCCACCCAGGCGGCAAAACACGTCGGTACGGCGCAAGCGCTGGCCTATGCGCTTGCACAACTCCTGCAACACCCCGTCGCCCACGGCGTGACCATGCTGGTCGTTGATGCGCTTGAAGTGATCGATATCGAGCATGATCAACGACAGTGCACCCGAGGTGCGGTTGATCCGCAGCATCTCGCCCTTGAGCCGATCCTGAAAATAACGACGGTTATAGATGCCCGTCAGAGAGTCAGTGATGGAAAGCGCGCGCAGTTCTTCCTCGACCCGTTTGAGATCGGAAATATCCGACACATAACCGTGCCAAAGCGTACCGCCTCCAGGTAACTCTTCAGGTGTCGCTTCGCCGCGAATCCAGCGCAAGCCTCGCTGAGGCAACTGCACGCGATATTCTTCGCGCCAATGGCTCAGTTGCAACGCCGACAAACGTATCGAGGCACGCACTCGCTCAATGTCCAAGGGGTGAATGCGTTCCAGCACCTTGCCTGCATCCTGCTGTAATGCGCCAAGTTCGATTTCATAGATATCGCGCATACCTTCGCTGGCGTAAATGAAACGCCCATTGCCCTGCAGGTCCTGGGTGAACTGGAAAATCCCGCCAGGCACATGAGCACTGAGTTTTTTCAGCAGACGGTCCCGGGCGGCCAGGGCTTCATAGGCGCGCTTTTGCTCGGTGATATCCAGGTAAATTGCCAAGTGCCCGACCCACAGGCCAAAGTCGTCCAGGAGCACGGTGGCCAGCATGTTGACCGTCAGTTGGGTACCGTCCTTGCGCACCAGCGTCCACTCGCGAGCTTCATGCAGGCTGTCAGGGCTCTCCACCAGCATTGCCTGGCTCGGCGCAATACGCTTGCCTAGCGCCAGGCTCAACGGCGCAGCCCGCGCTTCGAGTTCCACGGCCAGGTGCAGGCTTTCCAGGGTCAGGCGACCCAGCACCTCTTCGGCCTTGAAACCCAACATCTGTTCGGCGCCAGCATTGAAGGTGTTGATCACACCGCGCAAATCGGTGGCGATGATCGCGACCTGAGTCGCCGCATTCAGCACACTGCGTAATTGCCCGTGAGCCCCGCGCAACTCTTGCTCACGCAAGCGCAACTGCACGGTGCGCTGTTCCACCAGTTTCAGCGCACGCTGGCGCTGGCTGACCAGCACGTAGAGCAAGGCACTGAGCAAGGCGCTGAGCAGCACACCCATGCCCAGAATGGTGTTCATCGAGGAATGATTCGCCTTGTCGAACACCTCGCTGGCACGCAGGCTCAGGGCATAGACGTGATCGCCAAGGGTAAGGCGGCGTGTCGCCGTCAGGTCGCTGTTGCCCACCGTATTGCTGGATGCATACAACACCCGTTGCTGCGTATCGGAAGTGTCAACGATCTGCATGACCAGATTGTCGCGATTCGGTTTGGGCAACCCATCGGCCACCAGTTGGCGCATGCTGAGCACCGCCATGACAAAGCCGTAGGGCTCGCTGCCAACGGCTTTGCTCACTGGCGCCACCAGCAGCACGCCGGCCGCGTAGGCAGGCTCCACGCCCACCAATTGCATGGGCTGTGACACTGCCGGCCTGGCGTTTTTTTGCGCACGCTCCAGGGCTGAACGGCGCAAGGGCTGGGCCAGCAGGTCAAAACCCAAGGGCGAACCCAACAAGCTCTGCGTCTGGCTGTACAACACCGGTACGTATTCATCGCGCTCGGGCGCGGGCGCCAACTCACCCAAGCCATTGAGTTCACGGATGCTGAAAGGGATGCCACGCTGACGGGAAATCTCTCGCTCGAACGCCCTGCGCTGCTCACGAAATATGCGCGGTGCCCAGGCGTAGGCACGCGCATTGAGCAACAGAGGCTGGGCGAAGCCGTCGAACTCGGCACGGGAGACATCGCCAGAGTTGATGAAGAAACGCTGCAGGCTACCCAGGCGCAACTCCTGATCCTCAAAACGCTCCTGGATGCGGGTGTAGCGCTCATTGACCAGCAACTGGAAACGCTGGCGCACCTGTTGCTGATACAGGTCGGCAGTCGCCCACGCGACAACCATCGTCAACGCGCTGCCAGCCAACAACACCACCAATGCCACCAGCCAAGCCGACGCCTGTTCACTGATAAAACCAAGGATTTTCGGGCGGACAGCTTGCATCGGCATAGGCAACACTCACAACGCCAGTGTGCGGGGGTGTCACGTTGGCTGGGGTTTAAGTTATAGCCATTGGTCGGGTGTTTGACCAGCCTAAAAACTGCAGGGGCTTAATGTGGGAGGGGGCTTGCTCCCGATAGCGGTGGATCAGCCAATACATGGGTGACTGATTCTCTGCTATCGGGAGCAAGCCCCCTCCCACACTGGATACTCAGCGCATTCAGAACTGCTGATATTAATCAGCGGGCAGTGATTTTCCAGGCCCGGTGGATCTTCGCATTGCGCGCAAAATCCGGGTCGATGGTCTTGTCGCTGATCTCTTCGACCGCATAGCGTTCGCTGAGGTTGTCTTCCAACTGGAACTTGCGGAAGTTGTTGGAGAAGTACAGCACGCCACCCGGCGCCAGGCGTGCCATGGCCAGGTCGAGCAACTGCACGTGGTCACGCTGCACGTCGAAGATACCTTCCATGCGCTTGGAGTTGGAGAAGGTCGGCGGGTCGATGAAAATCATATCGAACTCATCGCGACTGGCCTCCAGCCACGCCATGACATCACCTTGCTCCAGGCGGTTCTTGTCGGAGAAACCATTGAGGGAGAAGTTGCGACGCGCCCAGTCCAGATAGGTTTTGGACAGGTCGACGCTGGTGGTGCTGCGCGCTCCACCCTTGGCAGCATGGACGCTGGCGGTGGCGGTGTAGCAATACAGGTTGAGGAAGCGCTTGCCGGCCGCTTCTTTCTGGATGCGCATACGCATCGGGCGGTGGTCGAGGAACAGGCCGGTATCCAGGTAGTCGGTGAGGTTGACCAGCAGCTTCACGCCACCTTCGCTGACCTCGGTGAACTTGCCCTGGGCGCTCTGGCGTTCGTATTGCTTGGTGCCGCTCTGACGCTCGCGACGCTTGACCACCACGCGGCTCTTGTCGACGTTCAGGGCCTGGGGAATCGCTGCCAGGGCGTCGAACATGCGCGCCGAGGCTTTTTCCGGGTCGATGGATTTTGGCGCCGCGTATTCCTGCACGTGTACCCAATCGTGGTACAGGTCGATCGCCATGGAGTACTCAGGCATGTCGGCGTCATACACACGATAGCAATCCACCCCTTCGCGCTTGGCCCATTTGCCCAGCAGCTTGAGGTTCTTTTGCAGGCGGTTGGCAAACATCTGCCCGCCTTCGCTCAAGCGCGCCTGTTCGACCACCGGGGCCGGGGCTGGCTTGATCGGGTTGCCGTTCTTGTTGTACTGGCGCTCAACGGGCTCGGTCGGCGCCTGGTCGTAAGCCGCTTGCTCACGCTCAGCCTGGCGCTGCTCCGGCGTGCGACGTTCGCCGGTGACGAACTGATCCGGGTTGACCTTGATCAGCAGCAATTTGCACGGCAACGCGCCGTTCCAGAACGAATACTGTTTGTGGCTGCGGATGCCCATGCGCTTGCCCAGGTCCGGCGCGCCGGTGAACACCGCAGCTTCCCAGCCCATGCAGGCCTGGCGCAGGCGCTCGCCGAGGTTCTGGTAGAGGTACAACAGGCTGGCTTCGTCACCCAGGCGCTCACCGTAGGGTGGGTTGCAGATCACCAGGCCTTTCTGGTTCTGGTCCGGGCGCGGCTCGAACGTGCCCACTTCGCCTTGGTACACCTTGATCCAGTGGCTCAGGCCGGCGCGTTCGATGTTATTGCGGGCGGGTTGAATCAGGCGCGGGTCGGCTTCGTAACCGCGGACCCACAGCGGTGGCTTGTTCATACCAATGGCCGCACGCTCGCTGGCCTCGGTGTGCAGCTTTTTCCACAGCGCCGGGACGTGACCCAGCCACGTGGTGAAACCCCACAGCTCGCGATTGAGGTTGGGGGCCATGTCGGCGGCGATCATCGCGCCTTCAACCAGGAAGGTGCCGACGCCGCACATCGGGTCGGTCAGCGCGCCGCCTTCGGCTGCAATGCGTGGCCAGCCGGCGCGAATCAGGATCGCCGCTGCCAGGTTTTCCTTCAGCGGTGCCGCGCCCTGCTGCAGGCGGTAGCCACGCTGGTGCAGGCTGTGGCCGGAAAGATCCAGGGACAGGATCGCTTCGCCACGGTCCAGGCGCAGGTGAATGCGCAGATCCGGGTTGATCTTGTCGATGGATGGACGCTCGCCGGTTGGGGTGCGCAGCTTGTCGACGATCGCATCCTTGACCTTCAGCGCGCCGAAGTGAGTGTTGTCGATGCCCGAGCCGTGACCGCTGAACTCGACCGCCAGGGTGCCGTCGGGAACCATGTGGTCGGCCCATTCGATATCCAGCACGCCGTGGTAGAGGTCTTCGGCGTCCTTCATCGGGAAGCGCTTGAGTACCAGCAGCACACGGTTGGCCAAGCGTGACCACAGGCACAGGCGGTAGGCGGTTTCCATGTCGGCCATGCCGCGAACGGCCGAGGTGTGCTCGCGGGCGTCCTCAAGGCCAAGCCCGACGGCTTCCTCGATCAGCAGGCCTTCGAGGCCCTTGGGGCAAGTGAGGAAGAGTTCAAAACGGTCCGACATGGGGCATTCCAGGCTTTTCAGCAATAAATGAACGGGCGACGCATCGCCGGCTCGGTTTTCAATCAAGCACTTTTCTTGAAGAGTGCTCGCGTGGCACGAATGTGCCGTCCCACCCCGCTTTCCGGGCCGTTGAGCCTTGTTTGACGGGGCAGAGAAACAATGTGAAGCAACAAAAGGAAATATTCAGACCCTTCGTCGAATAATAACCGACTGCAACAGGCGGGCATTCTCACTAAAGGATTAACCCGCTTCGCTGTGCAGGGCACATCATAGCTGGCTTTGCTGCATAAAAGGGGCGAAAAACCATCCCAGCTTATGGCTATAGCATCGTTATCGTTACGTGCTTATGACAAAACGATCATTGAATACATGTGACCTATTGGTTAGAACTCAACACAGGTTGGCGCCGTAACGACGCCGACACATCGGCTCGCCACGCCGGCAGCGAGCCCACCAACGGCAGAAAAACTCTGCCCGGCCTTGGACAAGGCCGAAGGATATCTAGACAGTCAACAAGTGAGGGAAACACCCTATGAGAAGACTTAAGCGTGATCCGTTGGAAAGAGCATTTTTACGCGGATATCAATATGGCGTTCATGGAAAATCCCGTGAGCTTTGCCCATTTACTCTACCGTCGGTACGCCAAGCCTGGATCAACGGCTGGCGAGAAGGACGCGGCGACAATTGGGACGGTATGACTGGCACTGCGGGCATCCACAGACTCAACGAACTTCACGCCGTCGGCTAATCAGGGGCATTTTATTCCGACACACATCTTTGAATGAGTAACGACTTAACCACGCGCGCCCCATCCGGGCGGCGGGCTTCGGCCCAGGGGCTCCTTTATGGAGCCCTTTTTATTGCCTGGCAGATTGTCAGCGCAGGGCAGCGATGGCATCCACCGACTCGCGAATCAACGCCGGCCCCTTATAGATAAAGCCGGAGTACAACTGCACCAGGCTGGCGCCAGCCGCGATCTTCTCGGCCGCGTGCTTGCCTTCGGTAATACCGCCCACCGCGATGATCGGCAAACGCCCGGCCAACTCGGCCGCCAGCACCTTGACGATATGGGTGCTCTTGTCCCGTACCGGCGCGCCGGACAGGCCGCCCGCCTCGTCGCCATGGGCCAGCCCCTCGACGCCCACGCGGCTGAGGGTGGTGTTGGTCGCAATCACTGCGTCCATGCCCGCATCCACCAGGGCCTGGGCCACCAGTACGGTTTCTTCATCGCTCATGTCCGGGGCGATCTTGATTGCCAGGGGTACGCGCTTGCCATGACGCACGGCCAAGTCTTCCTGACGCTGGCGCAAGGCTTCGAGCAGTTGTTTGAGGGAGTCACCGAATTGCAGGCTACGCAGGCCCGGGGTATTGGGCGAGCTGACGTTGACGGTGACGTAGCTGGCGTGGGCGTAAACCTTGTCCAGGCAGATCAGGTAATCGTCCACTGCACGCTCCACCGGCGTGTCAAAGTTCTTGCCGATATTGATCCCGAGGATGCCTGTGTATTTTGCCGCTTGAACCCGCGATAACAGGTGATCGACGCCGAGGTTGTTGAAACCCATGCGATTGATGATCGCCTCTGCGTCCGGCAGGCGGAAAATGCGTGGCTTGGGATTTCCCGGCTGTGGCCGTGGCGTCACGGTGCCGATTTCAACGAAGCCGAACCCCAACTGTGCAAACCCGTCGATGGCCGCGCCGTTTTTGTCCAGGCCGGCTGCCAGGCCGACCGGATTGGGAAAATCCAGGCCCATCACCGACACCGGCACTTTCGCCGCAGCCTTGCATACCAGGCCATTGAGCCCCAGGCGGCCACCGGCACCGATCAAGTCCAGGGACAGATCGTGGGAGGTTTCCGGGGAGAGTTTGAACAACAGCTGGCGGGCCAAGGTATACATGGGCGGGCTAGACTCGGATGGCGGCAAAAGGTGACGCGATTATAGCCGGGGTGGCGGGACTCATGCGAGGCGTGCTGCGCTCATCGGCGCTGAGCAATCAACGCCTGATAACGCACCCAGATCCTTTCGGCGTAGCGCTGGCGCAACGCCTCACGCTGCGAGCCAGGGCCCGGTCCAACATTGTAGGAACCCACCGCCATCCAGTTGTAGCCGAAACGCTGAATAAACTCGGCCAGAATCGAGGCACCGACTTGCACCGACAAACAAGGTTCGCTCAACAACCGCTCCTCGGTAATGCCCTGTTTGAGCAAACGCGGCAGGTGGATGCTGTTGATCTGCATCAAGCCGATATCACGCGTGCCATTGCGGTTGGCGTAGTTGATCGCCTGCGCACGCGAACCCGATTCGACATCAGCGATAGCCTGCAACAGTTCCGGTTCGAGATCGTACCGGCTGGCCGCCTCGTCCCAGCAATAGGCCAGTACCTGGTGACTGCCCATCAGCCCACTGAGCAGCAGTACCACGCTCCAAACCTTAAGCATTGCTGGCCTGGCCACACACAGAGCACACATGCACGACACCCCGTGGTGGTTCCCCCACCCGCACCGGGCACGTAAAGCGATACCCCTTGCCATAAATCGTCTTGATAAACCCTTTGTCGGCCCTCAAATGTTTGCGCAGGGAATAGATACAGCGCGTCAGTGACTCATCGGCCACCTCTCCCCGGGGCCAGGCCAGCTCCAGCAGGCGATCCTTGGTCATCAGCGTGCCACCGGAGGCCAGCAACAATCGCAGCACATGCCACTCCTTGGGCGGCAACTGAATATCCGCATCGCCGCCCGTCAACCGGCCATCGCCATGCAAGGTCCAGCGAGCGAAGACCAGGGAGGTCGTCGATTCATCAATCACGACGGCCATACGCACCTCTGCTTTTTACTACTGACATTCACATCCTTAGTTTCCGTACCGGCTCACCTGCCAATGTCACGACTATAAAAAACCGGCCTACGGCTCGCGCTAGGACAAAGCCCATTCGGGCGCCCTTTTTTGGAAACTTTCGGTCAGACAATTCTCCTGACGCACTTATTGGGGTAGCCATTCCTGATACGTCTCCTGCAACTCAACCCCCAGCCGATCCTCCAGTTGCACCAGCTCACCCAACGCCATCAGTTGCCCATTGACCCGTACCTCCACACATCGAGTCGCCCCTGGATCCAGAGGCAGCACCTTCCCCGGTGCGAACGCAGCCAAACGCTTGCGGCTGATCAATTGCTCCTGCAGCAGTATTTCCAGGTGCATGGACAAACGCCTTTTTCATGGGGAAAACTCACGATCGGTGCGCAGGAACGCACGCTGCACACGCTCATGTTGTGCTGTGCTCAATTGCGCAGGCGCGGGAGGTGGCGGTAATGGGTCAGGGCCTGACGAAACGTCATCCTGGACCGTGGCGCTATCCAGCTCCGCCACCAGTTTTTCGATAAGACTCACCTGGGAAGGCTGGCCCTTGATCAACAAACTGTTGGTATCCGAATAGGCCACCAACACCAGGCTACCGTCTGCCAATTGGCCTTTCTGCTCAGGGGATAGCCGGGCTTCGATCATGGCAGCCATACCCGGTACGCGGACCTTATTGGCACCCTCTCCTTGCTGGCGGTCCTGAACAGCTACATTGATCACCTGGACAACGCCGAATGCCGTTGCGCCTTCGGGCTGCTTGCGGCGTGGCTGGTCCATCAGGCTGGCCAGCCGCAAGACATGATCGACATAGCTCGGTGGCCCGTAAACGTAGAACGTACGTGCCCCGCTCTCACGCAATGGGTAACGCGGCTCATCCAGCCCCGCACGCCGCATGATGCCGCGCAGCCGATTGACTGAGATATGCCGCAGCACCACCGCAGAACTACGCACCTCATCGGCGGTGTAGAGATGCACCACTTGCCCGCTGCGGTGCCAGATCAGGTCTTGCTGCCCAGCGAGGGTTTCCAGGACCCGTTGCGGCGCTGCAAAGTCGAAGGTTCCGCTGATGCGCCTGCGCGCCACCGCACGGCTGGTGACCACAGGCAGGCCCAATGGCCCCGACAGCGCGGTAAAGAAAGTATGCAAACTTTCATCCTGTGCCTGGTACGCCTGGCCCCAGGCTGCGCGGCTACCCAGCAACAGGGCGGCACACAGTAACCCGCAGTGCAGCCAGCGGCAGTTCATGGGGTTCGGGGAATCAGTGTGCACCGTGGGTATTCCTGGGCGATCTGGCCTGAAGAAGCGGCCATACTGCGAGGCGCAAGAGGTTCAATCATGATGGAAAGTTGACGGCAGACTGCACCACGCCCCCGTGGCATGTGCCTTGCTTCGCACTTTGTATCAGGCCCGCACCAAAGGCGGCGCGGGCCTACGGACAAAGGCGTCGTTACCCGGCAATGGCCTGTCACGCCAAGCCGGGAAACGACGCTTTTTTTTCAGAAAAGGCAGGTATTGATGAACGATCCGCTGGCTTGGGTAAACGGCAGCGATGCCCCGGAAAAGAGCAGCCTTGACCTGGGGTTCATGGCCCTGACCGATTGCGCTTCGCTGGTGGTCGCTGCCACCCAGGGCTTCGCCCAGCCCTACGGCCTCACACTGAACCTCAAGCGCCAATCATCCTGGGCCAACCTGCGTGACAAGCTGGTCAGTGGCGAGCTGGACGCCGCCCACGGGCTGTACGGGCTGATCTATGCCGTGCATCTGGGCATCGGCGGCGTTGCGCCTACCGACATGGCCGTACTGATGGGCCTCAACCAGAACGGCCAGAGCATCAACCTGTCCCACGGCCTGCAACACCAAGGAGTGGTCACTCCTGAAGCGCTGGAACGCCACGTGCACCAAAGCCGGACAAAACTGACCTTCGCCCAGACATTTCCCACGGGCACCCACGCCATGTGGTTGTATTACTGGCTGGCGAGCCAAGGCATTCATCCATTGCAGGATGTGAACAGCGTGGTGGTGCCGCCGCCGCAAATGGTGGCGCACCTGCAGGCCGGACGCATCGACGGTTTTTGTGTCGGCGAGCCTTGGAGTGCCAGTGCAGTGCAACATCATCAAGGCTTTACTCTGGCGACCACCCAGGCGATCTGGCCCAATCATCCGGAAAAGGTCCTGGGCTGCACCCAGGCGTTCGTCGACGCGTTTCCCAATACCGCCCGCCTATTGGTAATGGCGATCCTCGAGGCCAGCCGGTTTATCGAACAGAGCATTGAAAACCGCCGTTCCACCGCGCAGTTGCTCAGTGCCCGCGACTACCTCGACGCCCCGTTGGACTGCATCGAGCCGCGTCTGCTGGGTCATTACGAGGACGGCTTGGGTAACCAGTGGCAGGATCCCCATGCTTTGCGCTTTTTCGCCGGTGGCGAGGTGAATTTGCCCTACCTCAGCGACGGCATGTGGTTCATGACCCAGTTCCGGCGTTGGGGCTTGTTGCGTGAAGACCCTGACTACCTCGGCGTCGCCTGCCAGGTCCAGCAATTGGCACTGTATCGCCAGGCCGCCGATGCGCTGGGCCTCAGCGTTGGCGACGCGCCGATGCGCAGCAGTCAATTGATCGACGGCAAAATCTGGGACGGCTCCGACCCCGCCGGTTACGCCCGCAGCTTCCGCCTCAATGCCCTGGGCGATGACAACCACCGTCAAGCGCTGCGCTGACAGGAGCTCAATGATGCTACGAATCCTGTTGATCAATGACACCCCGCGCAAGGTCGGGCGCCTCAAGGCCGCCCTGACCGAAGCCGGTTTCGAGGTGATCGATGAATCCGGCCTGACCATCGACCTGCCCGCACGCGTCGAAACAGTGCGCCCGGACGTGATCCTGATCGATACCGAGTCACCCGGCCGCGATGTGATGGAGCAAGTGGTGTTGGTCAGCCGCGACCAGCCCCGGCCTATCGTGATGTTTACCGATGAGCATGACCCGAATGTGATGCGCCAGGCAATCAAGTCCGGCGTCAGTGCCTATATCGTCGAAGGCATTCAGGCCCAACGCCTGCAACCGATCCTTGATGTGGCCATGGCCCGCTTCGAGAGTGACCAGGCCCTGCGCGCGCAGTTGCAGGCCCGCGACCTGCAATTGGCCGAACGTAAACGCATCGAGTTGGCCAAGGGCCTGCTGATGAAAATGAAGAGCTGTAATGAAGAAGAGGCGTACACCCTGATGCGCCGTCAGGCCATGAGTCGCCAGCAGAAACTGATCCAGGTGGCAGAGCAGATTATTGCCATGAGCGAGTTGCTCGGCTGATCTGGCTCAGCTCTTGCTAAAGAATCCTCACAGGTAACCAACGGCGGTTGCCCCTCCACGACAAAGACGTCGCCCACCCGGTTTGCCCTCGCGAACCCGGTGGCGGCGTTTTTTCGTTTCAGACCCCCAACCGTTGAGGTGCGTGATGAAATCAAGCTTCTGGAAATCCGGGCATACCCCGACCCTGTTTGCCGCGTTCCTGTATTTCGACCTGAGTTTCATGGTCTGGTACCTGTTGGGCCCGCTGGCGGTGCAAATTGCCGCCGACCTGCACCTGACCACCCAGCAGCGCGGCCTGGTGGTGGCCACGCCGATCCTGGCGGGCGCGGTCCTGCGTTTTCTGATGGGCATGTTGGCCGACAAGCTGTCACCCAAGACCGCTGGGCTGATAGGCCAAGTGATTGTGATCGTGGCGCTGTTCTGCGCCTGGAAGCTGGGGATCCACAGTTACGAGCAAGCCTTGCTGCTGGGCGTGTTTCTGGGCATGGCCGGTGCCTCCTTTGCCGTGGCTCTGCCCCTGGCATCGCAGTGGTATCCCGCAGAGCACCAGGGCAAGGCCATGGGCATCGCCGGTGCCGGTAATTCCGGCACCGTATTTGCCGCCTTGCTGGCACCGGTGCTGGCGGCTGCGTTCGGCTGGAGCAATGTGTTCGGCTTTGCGCTGATTCCGCTGGTCCTTACCCTGATCGTATTCGCCTGGCTCGCACGCAACGCGCCACAACGTCCGAAAGCCAAGTCCATGGCCGACTACTTCAAGGCCCTGGGCGACCGCGACAGCTGGTGGTTCATGTTCTTCTACAGCGTGACCTTTGGTGGCTTCATCGGCCTGGCCAGCGCCCTGCCCGGCTACTTCAACGACCAATACGGCCTGAGCCCGGTGACCGCCGGTTACTACACCGCGGCCTGCGTGTTCGGTGGCAGCCTGATGCGCCCGCTGGGCGGCGCCCTGGCCGACCGTTTTGGCGGGATCAAGACCCTGCTCGGCATGTACAGCGTGGCGGTGATCTGTATTGCCGCAGTGGGTTTCAACCTGCCCAGCTCCTACGCGGCGCTGGCGCTTTTCGTCTGCACCATGCTCGGCCTGGGTGCCGGAAATGGCGCGGTATTCCAATTGGTGCCGCAGCGTTTTCGCAGTGAGATCGGCGTAATGACCGGCTTGATCGGCATGGCCGGTGGCATCGGCGGCTTCGCCCTCGCCGCCGGCATGGGCGCGATCAAACAGAGCACCGGCAGTTACCAGTTGGCGCTGTGGTTGTTCGCCAGCCTCGGAGTGCTGGCCTGGTTTGGCCTGCATGGCGTCAAGCGCCGCTGGAGAACCACCTGGGGCTCGGCTGCGGTCACCGCTGCCCGCGTCTGATGAGCCTTCGACTGAGCGTCGCCCAGGCCAGCGCCATTGGCCCACGCAGTGAAAACCAGGATGCGCTGCGGGTGGTCACACCGATGGCGGAACTGGCGGCGAGCAAAGGCTACCTGTGCGCATTGGCCGATGGCGTCAGCCAATGCGCCGACGGTGGCCTGGCCGCGCGCTCGACCTTGCAGGCGCTGGCGCTGGACTACTACGCCACGCCGCAGACCTGGGGGGTGGCCCAGGCGCTCGAACGTCTGTTGGTCGCGCAAAATCGCTGGCTGCAAGCCAACGGTGGTGGGCAACCGTTGCTCACCACCCTCAGCGCCCTAGTGTTTCGCGGCCAACGCTTCACGCTGGCCCATGTCGGTGATTGCCGTGCATATCGCTGGTTCGACGGCGAGTTGCAACGCCTCAGCGAAGACCATGTGTGGGAACAGCCGGGTATGCAGCACGTACTCAAACGCGCCCTTGGCCTGGATCAGCACCTGGTGCTGGACTTCCTCGACGGCCAATTGCGCGAGGGCGAATGTTTCCTCTTGCTCAGCGACGGGGTGTGGGCGACGTTGGGCGATCACAGCATTGGCGCGATTCTGCGTGAGCAAGACGACCTCGACCTGGCCGTCAGCACCCTGGTCAGCGCCGCCCACCTGGCCGGCAGCCAAGACAACGCCAGCGCCTTGCTGGTGCGCATCGACCAACTCGGCGCCGCCACCCTCGGCGACGCCTTGGTGCAGTTGCAGCAATGGCCAACGCCGCCGCCGCTGAAGGTTGGGCAGATCTTTGAAGGCTGGGAGGTGCAAAGCGTGCTCGCGCAGAGTCGGCAATCGTTGCTGTACCGCGTGCACGATGCGCAGCGGCAACCCTGGCTGCTCAAGACCTTGCCCTTGCGCCACGATGACACCGACGCCGCCCAAGCCTTGTTATCGGAGGAATGGTTTCTGCGCCGCGTCGCTGGCCGTGCCTTTCCGGAGGTGCATGCCGCCAGTGGTCGTCAGCATTTGTACTACGTGATGCGCGAATACCCCGGGCAGACCCTCGCCCAGCTGTTTCAACAACAAGGCCCGCTGCCGCTGGCGCAATGGCAGTCAATCGCCGAACGCTTGCTGCGAGCCGTGGGCCTGCTGCATCGCCGACAGATTCTGCACCGCGACATCAAGCCGGAAAACCTGCTGCTGGGCGATGACGGGGAACTGCGGGTGCTGGACTTTGGCCTGGCCTACTGCCCTGGCCTTTCTGAAGACCGTGCCCACTTACTGCCCGGCACCCCGAGTTTTATCGCGCCCGAAGCTTTCGCAGGCGAGCATCCTACTGCGCAACAGGATTTGTATAGTGTCGGTGTGACCTTGTATTACCTGCTGACTGGGCATTACCCCTACGGCGAAATCGAAGCCTTCCAACGCCCGCGTTTCAACCAGCCTGTCAGCGCCAGCCGCTATCGCCCCGACCTGCCGGATTGGTTGCCCCACAGCCTGGAGCGCGCCGTGGCCGCCCTGCCCGCACACCGCTATGAAACTGCCGAAGAATGGCTGCTGGTACTGGAACAGGCTGACCGCCGCGAACTGAGCGTGCGGCCACGGCCGCTGCTGGAGCGCGAGCCGCTGAAGGTCTGGCAAACCCTGGCAGTGGCCTCACTGTTGATCAATCTGGTGCTGCTGTACTGGCTGCTGCACCACTAACGAGCAAAATCCACCGCCCTCCTGTTTAAACGCCCAATAAAACTGGGGGTATGCAACTTGGCACAGCTGCTGCATTAGGTCTTCCAACAACCCACATATAGCCGCCCCTTCAACGTCGAAGGGTCGAGCTTCCCGAGAGAACGGGACCAGGACAAAGGCGTCCTCGCTAGCTGACTAGCGGGGACGCCTTTTTTTGTTTGCGCATGATTTGTCGAGCCATTGCGGAGAACGACATGAAAAAACTCAAACTGGTGATGATCGGCAACGGCATGGCCGGGGTTCGCACCCTTGAAGAATTGCTCAAGCTGAGCAGCGAGCTGTACGACATCACCGTATTCGGCGCCGAGCCCCACACCAACTACAACCGCATCCTGCTGTCGCCGGTGCTGGCCGGTGAGCAAACCTTCGAAGAGATCGTGCTCAACGACCTCGACTGGTACCTGGATAACAACGTCAAGCTACTGCTCAACCGCAAGGTGGTGCAGATCGACCGGGTCAAGCGCAAAGTCATCGCCGAAGACGGCACCGAGGCCGAGTACGATCGCCTGCTGATCGCCACCGGTTCTACGCCGTTTATCCTGCCGATTCCCGGCAACACCTTGCAGGGCGTGATTGGCTACCGCGACATTGCCGATACCCAGGCGATGATCGACACCGCCAAGACCCACAAGCACGCGGTGGTGATCGGTGGTGGCCTGCTCGGCCTGGAAGCGGCCAACGGCCTGATGCTGCGCGGTATGCACGTGACGGTGGTGCATCTCGGTGAATGGCTGCTGGAACGCCAACTGGACAAGACCAGCGGCCAGTTGCTGCAAACCGAACTGGAAAGCCGTGGCCTGGTGTTTCGCCTGTGCGAGCAAACCCAGGCCTTGCATGATGCCGGTAATGGTCGCGTCGGCTCGGTGCAATTCAAAAATGGCGACATCATCCCCGCCGACCTGGTGGTGATGGCCGCCGGTATCCGCCCCAACACCGAACTGGCGGAGAAGTCCGGCATCCCCTGCAACCGTGGGATCCTGGTCAACGACACGATGCAAACCTACGACCCGCGCATCTACGCGATCGGCGAATGCGCCAGCCATCGCGGGATCGCCTATGGCCTGGTGGCGCCGCTGTTCGAACAGGCCAAGGTCTGCGCCAACCACTTGGCCCAACTGGGCTTTGCCACTTACAAAGGCTCGGTGACCTCGACCAAGCTGAAGGTGACCGGCATCGACCTCTTTTCTGCCGGCGACTTCATGGGCGGTGAAGGCACCGAGACCATCACCCTCTCCGACCCGATCGGCGGCGTATACAAGAAGCTGGTAATCAAGGACGACATCCTGGTCGGTGCGTGCCTGTACGGCGATACCGCGGATGGTGGTTGGTACTTCCGCCAGATCCGTGAGAACCATGCAATTGGCGAGATCCGCGATCACCTGATGTTCGGTGAGAACGCCTTGGGCGATGTGGGCCATCAAGGCCAGGACAAAGCCATGAGCATGGCCGACAGCGCCGAAGTCTGCGGCTGCAACGGCGTGTGCAAAGGCACCATCGTCAAGGCAATCCAGGAACAAGGGCTGTTCAGCGTCGATGAGGTGAAAAAACACACCAAGGCCGCCAGCTCCTGCGGTTCCTGTGCCGGGCTGGTTGAGCAGATCCTGATCAACACCGTGGGCGGCGCGGCTGACGTCAAACCCAAAAGCGAAAAGGCCATCTGTGGGTGCAGCGACCTTAATCACGGGCAGATCCGTCAGGCTATCCGCGAGCAGCACTTGCTGACTATCGACAGCACCATGCGCTACCTGAACTGGCGTACCCCCAATGGCTGCGCCACCTGCCGCCCCGCTCTCAACTACTACCTGATTTCAACCTGGCCGGGCGAGGCCAAGGACGACCCGCAATCACGACTGATCAACGAACGGGCCCACGCCAATATTCAGAAAGACGGCACCTACTCTGTAGTCCCACGGATGTGGGGCGGCGTGACCAATCCTTCGGAGCTGCGCCGCATCGCCGATGTGGCCGACAAGTACAACGTGCCGATGGTGAAAGTCACCGGCGGCCAGCGCATCGACTTGCTCGGCATCAAGAAGCAGGACTTGCCAGGGGTGTGGAAGGACCTGGATATGCCGTCCGGCCATGCCTACGGCAAATCCATCCGCACCGTGAAAACCTGCGTGGGCAGCGAGTTCTGCCGTTTCGGCACGCAGAATTCCACCCAACTGGGCATCGAACTGGAGCATGACCTGTTCAATATGTGGTCACCACACAAGGTCAAGCTGGCGGTGTCCGGTTGCCCACGCAACTGTTCGGAAGCGGGCATCAAGGACGTGGGAATTATCGGTGTCGACTCCGGTTGGGAGATGTATATCGGTGGCAACGGCGGCATCAAGACCGAAGTCGCGGAGTTTTTCGTCAAGCTCAAGACCGCCGATGAAGTGCGCGAATACAACGGCGCATTTCTGCAGCTGTACCGCGAAGAAGCGTTCTACCTGGAACGCACGGTGCACTACCTGCAACGGGTGGGCATGGAGCACATCAAGAAGGCCGTTCTGGAAGACCCGGCCCGCCGCCAGGCGCTCAATGAGCGTTTGCAGTTCTCGCTGTCATTCGAACAGGACCCGTGGAAGGAACGCCTGGAACAGCCGCTGCTGAAAAAGGAGTTCGACGTTATCCCGGTCAAACAACTGGAGGTGTCGCTATGAACTGGCTGGATATCTGCGCCCTTGATGAAATCAATACCCTGGGCTCGCGCATCATCAGTGGGCCCAAAGGCGACATCGCGATTTTTCGTACCAGTGACGACGAAGTCTTCGCCCTTGACGACCGTTGCCCGCACAAGGGCGGCCCGCTCTCCCAAGGCTTAATCTATGGCAAGCGCGTCGCCTGCCCGCTGCACAACTGGCAGATTGACCTGGCGTCCGGCGAAGCCCAGGCGCCGGATATCGGCTGCGCCCACCATCATCAGGCCCGGGTAGAAAACGGCCGGGTGATGCTGGCCCTGCGGGACGCGGGTTGATGAACCGCCAGACCACCGCGTCCACCTGCTGTTATTGCGGCGTGGGCTGCGGCGTGCTGATCGAGCATGACGGCGAGCAGATCCTGGGGGTACAAGGCGATCCGAGCCATCCGGCCAACTTCGGCAAATTGTGCAGCAAAGGCGCCAGCCTGCACCTGACCGGCGACGTGAGCGCACGCGCCCTGTATCCGGAGTTGCGCCTGGGCAAAGGTTTGGCCCGTACCCGTACCGACTGGGACACCGCCCTGGATCACGCCGCCAACGTGTTCGCCGAGACCATCGCCGAGCACGGCCCGGACAGCGTGGCGTTCTATATCTCGGGGCAACTATTGACCGAGGATTACTACAGCTTCAACAAGCTGGCCCGGGCGTTGGTAGGCACCAACAATATCGACAGCAATTCTCGGCTGTGCATGTCATCGGCGGTGGTCGGCTACAAACGCAGCCTGGGCGCCGATGCGCCGCCGTGCAGTTATGAAGACCTGGAAAACAGCGACTGCGTGATGATCGTCGGCAGCAATATGGCCTACGCCCACCCGGTATTGTTCCGACGCCTGGAGCAGGCCAAGGCGCAGCGCCCGCAGATGAAAGTGCTGGTGATTGATCCTCGGCGTACAGACACCTGCGATTTGGCTGACCTGCACCTGGCAATCTTGCCGGGGACGGACGTGGCGTTGTTTCACGGGATTTTGCATTTGCTGCTGTGGGAAGACTGGATTGATCGTGCGTTCATCCAGGCCCACACCGATGGCCTGGCCGAGCTCAAGCGCCTGGTGCATGACTACACGCCGCAGATGGTCACGCAGTTGTGCGGGATCAGCGTCGAACAGTTGCGCCTATGTGCGCAGTGGGTCGGCACCTCCAGCAGCTTTTTGTCGCTGTGGTGCATGGGCCTCAACCAATCCACTGCCGGCAGCGCAAAAAACAGCGCGTTGATCAACCTGCACTTGGCCACGGGCACCATTGGCAGGCCGGGGTGCGGGCCGTTTTCCCTGACCGGTCAACCGAATGCCATGGGCGGTCGCGAAACCGGCAGCCTGTCCAACCTGCTGCCGGGCCACCGCGAGGCGTCCAACCCGGCACATCGCGCTGAAGTGGCCACCTATTGGGGTGTGGAGCAACTGCCTGCACCCGCCGGCCTTACCGCGATCGAACTGTTTGAACAGATGCAGGCAGGCAAGATCAAGGCCCTGTGGATCGCCTGCACCAACCCTGCACAATCCTTGCCCGACCAGAACGCCGTGCGTGCGGCCTTGGCGACGTGCCCGTTCGTGGTGTTGCAGGAGGCTTTTCGCACCACCGAAACCGCCACTTATGCCGACCTGCTGGTGCCTGCCGCCAGTTGGGGCGAAAAAGACGGCACGGTCACCAATTCCGAGCGGCGTATTTCCCACGTACGCCGCGCCATCAGCCCACCGGGAGAGGCGCGGGCGGACTGGG
Source organism: Pseudomonas sp. B329 (assembly GCF_023127835.1). Classification (NCBI taxonomy): domain Bacteria; kingdom Pseudomonadati; phylum Pseudomonadota; class Gammaproteobacteria; order Pseudomonadales; family Pseudomonadaceae; genus Pseudomonas; species Pseudomonas sp. B329. The sequence goes on from NZ_SPKP01000011.1 coordinate 361,487, forward strand.
CAATTACCGTAGATTTCGCACAGCGCCTGGAGCGTCGCCTGCGGCCGGGGTTGCCCAGCCTGTTCGCCTTTGCACAGCCGGCGCAGCTGTTTGACGAGTTCAAGGGGCTCACTCAAGGGCGTGACCTCGACTTGTCCGGTATCAGCCATGGCCTGCTCGACCAACTCGGCCCGCAGCAATGGCCGTTTCCCACAGGCGCACAGACAGGCACAGCGCGCCTGTATAGCGATGGCATCTTCCCCACCGACAATGGCCGGGCGCGGTTTGTGGCCGACCCTTACCGCGCGGCCAAGGAACAACGGGACGCGCGCTTCCCCCTGACCTTGATCACCGGCCGTCTGCGTGACCAGTGGCACGGTATGAGCCGCACCGGCACGGCCGCACAGTTGTTCGGGCATGTCAGTGAAGCGCTGTTGAGCCTGCACCCGGACGAGCTTCGCCGCCACCGCCTCCAGGAAGGTGACCTGGTCAGCCTGAAAAGCCGTCGCGGCAGCGTGATCGTCGCTGTCAGCAGCGATGACAGCGTACGGCCCGGCCAGGCATTTCTGCCGATGCATTGGGGCGACCGCTTTCTCAAGGGCGGCGTCAATGTGATCACCCAACCGGCGTTTGACCCACTGTCCAAACAGCCTGAACTCAAGCACAGCGGGGTGCGTCTGGAAGCCGTGCAACTGCCGTGGCAGCTGTTCGCGTTGATCGAAGGCAATGTGCAGCAGCATTTCGAAGCGCTGCGCCCGCTGTGTGAGGAATTTGCCTACGTCAGCCTGAGCCTGGCCGGCCGTGAACGCCCTGCGTTGCTGGTACGGGCAGCCCATACCGAGGCGCCGGACCTGCATTTGTTGACTCGGATTGACCACTTGCTGGGCCTGAACGACGGTCCGGTCATGGCCTACGACGACCCGCGCCGCTCGATCGGCAAGCGCGTGAAAATCGAAAAAGGCCGTATCACCGCCCTGCGCCTGGCCGGCGAAACCCTGGCCCGCCACTGGTTGCAAAGCCTGTGGCTGGAAGGCCGCGCCGACGAGCAACTGCGACGCTGGCTGTTGGCACCTTTAAGCGCGCCACCCGGTGCCGCAACGGCCAGCAACAAGATTGTGTGCAACTGCAAGAACGTCAGCGAAAACGCCGTGTGTGCGGGCGTTGGACGTGGCCTGGACCTGGATGGACTTAAACGGGAACTGGGTTGCGGCACCCAATGCGGCTCCTGCGTGCCGGAAATCAAACGTCTTTTGGCCAGCAAACCGCAGCCAATCGCCATCAGTGTGTAAGGGGAACAACATGAGCGCAAAAGTGTGGCTGGTAGGCGCTGGGCCCGGTGATCCGGAGTTGCTGACCCTCAAGGCAGTCAGAGCCCTGCATGAAGCGGACGTGGTGCTGATTGATGACCTGGTCAACCCGGCCGTGCTCGAACACTGCGGCGATGCACGCGTGATTACCGTCGGTAAACGCGGTGGCTGCCGCTCCACGCCCCAGGATTTTATCCATCGCCTGATGCTGCGTTATGCCCGCCAGGGCAAATGCGTGGTGCGGCTCAAGGGCGGCGACCCGTGCATTTTTGGTCGCGGTGGCGAAGAGGCGCTGTGGCTGCGCGAACGTGGCATTGAGGTGGAGTTGGTCAACGGCATCACGTCGGGGTTAGCCGGGGCGACGAGCTGCGATATTCCCCTGACGTTACGCGGTGTGAGCCGTGGGGTGACGCTGGTCACTGCTCATACTCAGGACGACAGCGCGTTGAACTGGCGCGCACTGGCGGAAAGTGGAACCACACTGGTGGTGTACATGGGCGTGGCGAAGCTGGAGGAGATTCGTCAGCAGTTGCTCGAAGGCGGCATGGCCCCGGACATGCCCGTGGCGATGATCGAAAATGCTTCGCTGCCCCAGCAGCGCGAATGCCGCAGTGATCTGGCGCGGATGCATGAGGATGCGCAAGCGTTCGCCCTGAAAAGCCCGGCTATCCTGGTGATTGGTAGCGTTGCTGGTGCTGCGCAGGCGGCTTGCCTGGCGACGGCGGCCAGTGCCTGAGGCAAATTCCAGGCGAAAAAAACCCGGCCTAAGCCGGGTTTTTTTGTAAAGCCAGGCTAATTACTTAGCGGTGGCTTCAACAGCTGCTTCTACGCGACGGTTAACAGCGCGGCCAGCTTCAGTTGCGTTGTCAGCAACTGGGCGGGACTCACCGTAACCAACGGAAGTGATGCGGCTAGGAGCTACGCCATCTTTAACCAGGACTTGCTTAACAGCGTCAGCACGACGCTGGGACAGCTTCTGGTTGTAAGCGTCTGGACCGACGGAGTCAGTGTGACCAGCAACTTCTACGTTGGTGTCTGGGTACTGAGCCATGAAGTCGGCCAGGTTTTTCACGTCGCCGTAGCTGTTAGGCTTAACAACCGACTTGTCGAAGTCGAACTTAACGTCCAGCTCAACACGAACAACCTGAGCAACCGGAGCTTCTGGCTCTGGAACTGGCTCTGGAGCTGGTGCTGGGGTAGGAGCTGGAGCAGCTGCGCCAGCGTTACCGCCGAAGTTCACGCCCAGGCCAACCAGTGCGGAGTAGTCCCACTTGCCGTTGTCCAGACCGTAGTCAGCTTCAACACCAGCACGAGCGTACAGGTTGTTGGTGAAGTAGTACTTCACGCCAGTACCGATGGTGGCGAAAGTGGTCTGGTCGCGACCGCTGTGGCCGTCAGCCTTGACGTTGGTACGGCTCTGGTGGCCGAAACCGCCTTCAACGTATGGACGCAGGCTATCAACGCCAGCCTGACCGAAGTGGTACTGAGCAACGAGGCTGCCAGTGTCACCTTTGATCTTCTGGTTGCCAGTGCCGTCGTTCGAACGGGTGTGGTTGGTCTTGTCGTACGACAGATTCAACGACAGATCGTCGGTCAGGAAGTAACCAATGCGAGCGCCTGGGTTGAAGCCGTCTTCGATGTGCTTAACGCTATCGTTGTACTGCTTCTTGTAGAACAGCTCGCCTTCAACTGCGCCTTGGCCTTGTGCCAGAACGCCGAAAGAAGTAGCGGCAATAAGAGAACCAATGGCCAAGCCCAAGGTGTTTTTCAGTTTCATCCGTTAAATCCCCATCTGGTGATTGTAAAGCAGTCCCACAAACCGGGGGACAACTCGGCGACAAGTCTAACAGAACTTGCCTACACGTAAGAGATATTTGCTACGCACTAAGTTTCAGTCTCGCCCGCAAATTTCTCACGTAATTTATCAAGAGCACGTTTGTACCGCATTTTTGTAGCACTCAAGCCCATATGCATGATGTCAGCGATTTCCTGGAATTCCAGCTCTGCGACAAAGCGAAGCACCAGAATTTCCCGGTCAATCGGGTTCACATGCACCAACCAGCGATCAAGTCCGCCCTTCTCCTCGGGTGCCGGCGCCTTTTCTTCAGACGCCTCCTCAAGGGGGTCCAGACTCAAAGCGTCCATCAAGCGACGCTTTCGCCGTTCCTTCCGATACTGCGTGATGCACTCGTTGTACGTGATGCTGTACAGCCAGGTCTTGAACTTCGATTTGCCCTCGAAGTTCTTCAGGCCATATAGCACCTTGAGCATCACTTCCTGACAGACATCGTCCGCGTCTCTATCGTTCCCCAAATACCTTGAACAAACGTTGAACAGAGTGCGTTGATACCTGCGCATCAATTCTTCGTACGCGCGTGTTACGTGAAACAGCTCCGTGTGCGAGCGCGCGACCAACTCCTCATCAGAGAGCTCACGGGGGTCATAGCGCGTGGACAGCGTTTGGGCTTTATTCAAAACAAGTCGTGCCGGCAGTCAGGTCAATGTCCGTTGCAACCCGGTCACCCGGGTTTGCGGCGGCGTACATTAGCAGGGTTTGCCGGATTAGCGGCTACTGACCTGCTGCTCCAGGAGAATCCGGTTGGACAGCGAAACCAGTTCTCCGTCATCGGTCAGCACTGTCGTCTTGACCGTGCCGATCTCCTCGATCTGCCCTTCAACCTCGCCCACACGCACTTGTTGCCCAACCTGATATAGCTCACGCACATAGATTCCCGCAAGAATCTGACCGGCAATTTCCCGGCTTCCCAAACCCATGGCCAGTGCAACGGCCAGACCAACGGTAATCAAAACAATCACAATAACGTGGTTCAGCAGGTCAGTCTTGACTTCCAACTGGCTGATCGCGACGGAAATACTGATGATGATCACCAGCCCCTGTGCGATTCGCCCCAAGCCTGCCGCGTAGTCCAACCCCACGCCTTCAGCGGCCCCGCGCACCAGCCCATTGGCCAATTGCGCGAGTAAAACACCTACCAGCAACACCAGCGCGCCGCCGAAAACTTTCGGCAAATACAGTGCCAGCATGTCGAGCGTAGCTGAAACTCGCTCAAGTCCAAGGGATTGCGCTGCAGAAACCAGAAAAATAAGTAGAACAAACCAGTAGACGATCTTGCCGATCAAGGTAGAAATCGGCACCTGCAGCCCGGCGCGACCCAGCAATTTGGTCAAACCGGTGCCGGCCATCAGGCGATCCAGCCCGAGTTTGGCGAGCAGCTTGGACAACAGGGTGTCGAGCAACTTGGCCACGACAAAGCCCAGCAACACCAGGACCAGGGCACCAAACAGGTTGGGAATGAAATTCGCAACCTTGGTCCACAATGCGGTCATCGCGGTGACCAGGCTCTGGGTCCAGAGATCAAGTTCCATATTCAATCAGCCTTATCAGCAGTGCGAGCAAGAGGTTTACGGCGCGAAACCGGTGACACATGGGCCGAACCGTTGTTCAGGGCCATCATCAATGCCGGCAACCAACGCCCGAGCAGCCCGAACAGATCACCCGCACCGACCTGACGGTTGGCGGTTTTCAATACGCGACCCAGGCAAGCATCGTCATCACGGTTGGATGGCGAAGCATTGAGCATGTCACGCAAAGACTGTTCGAACGGATCGTGCATAGAGACCTCTCGCAAGTGATTTAAAAGACGAGGGTAAAATTCATCGGGTCACATCGACCCTTTCTTACGTTCAGGTCATATTCAGCTCAAACCCATCGTAATCGTCGAAATAGCCACCATTGTCCCAGGGCCACCGAGACCATCAACAGGCACGCAATCATGAATCCGTAGGGGCTCTCGGAGAACGGAATGCCACCCACATTTATACCGAGCAAACCGGTGAGAAAACTCATCGGCAAGAAGATCCCGGTGATGATCCCGAAGCGATACATGGTGCGGTTCATGCGCAGGCTCAAGCGCCGGTCTTCGGCCTCAAGCACAAGCCCCACGCGCTCTCTGGCCAGTTCCAGCTCTTCCAGGTAACGGGTCAGACTGTTGTGCAACTCGTTCCAATAGTCAGCATCGTCATCGCAGAACCATGCCAATTTTATTCGCGTCAGCTGGGCAAAAATATCCCGCTGTGGTGCCAAAAACCGCTTGAGCCCGGCCGCGCGCCGACGGATCTGCAAAACGCTGCCGTGCTCTGGGGTATACCGTTCGTCGGCATCGAGTTTTTCTTCCTCGGAATCGACGATTTCTGACAACCCTGTAACCAGATCCTGCACTTTGTTGGTCAGGTACTGAGCCATATAAAGTATGAGTTCAGACGCCGTTTTTGGGCCTTTGCCGTCCGCCAGTTGCACCAATAGCTCATCGGTGGCGCGCAACGGGCGCAAACGCAGGGAGATCACACGATTGGCGGCGGCGAAGATACGCACCGAAACCATGTCCTCCGGCTCTGCCCCGGGGTTGAGATTGATCCCGCGCAGAAACAACAGCAATTCGGCGTCGGGCAACGGCAACAACCGTGGGCGGGTGTTCTCCTCCAGCAGCAGGTCGCAGGCAAATTCGCTCAGGCCGCTGGATTTGCGCAGCCAGGTCTGGGTCTGGGGATGGCTGCGATCCCAATGCAGCCACAGGCTTTCCTGGGGTTGCAACTGCAGATCGTCGAGCTCAGTCCGGGCAATCGAACGCGCACCGCCTTTACCATCCAGCACCAGGGCATGTACCAGCCCCCATTGCGCGTTCTCTTCCTCGAACATCCAGACTCCTTGGGTTTATTCAGGCATTTTCAGCGGGCTGGGCGACACGATCACGCCGTTATTGTCGGCGTAGATGTACTCACCCGGACGGAACGTCACACCCGCGAACGTCACAACGACGTTCAGGTCACCGAGGCCACGCTTGTCGGTTTTCATCGGGTGGGAGGCCAGTGCCTGCACACCCAAGTCGGTCTGGGCGAGAACATCCACATCCCGGACGCAACCATAGATCACCAGCCCTTCCCAGCCATTTTTCGCAGCTTTATCGGCAATCAGATCGCCCAGCAACGCGCGGCGCAGTGAGCCTCCGCCGTCAACGACCATCACTTTGCCAGCGCCCGGCTGGTCAGCCTGTTCCTTTACCAGGGAATTATCTTCGAAGCATTTGATGGTGACGATCTCACCCCCAAAAGAATCTCGGCCACCGAAGTTGCTGAACATCGGCTCCACTACCTGCACCAGTTCCGGGTAGGCGTCACACAGGTCGGGGGTCACGTAATGGTTCATCGAGAAGCTCCTGTCGTCAAAGAAGAGATCGAACATCCACGGTGTACATCAGAAAAACGCGCCGCGACAGGCATTCTTTAAGTGCCTGCCAGTGGTGAGCCGCCATGATCGGACCCGCATCAGCGCAACGCAATACACGTTGCGCGACTGAATATGACCAGAAGCGCCTAGCGCGTCATATCTTAGCCGCAACCACTCAAGAGTGAAACGCCCTTGGTAGAGCGTTTGCTCAAACTGCTGCGGCCACTTGGGGTCGAGTCCCGAATAATGGTGTCAGTGGGTCGTTCAACCACCGTTCCACCAATGGCCATACTTCGGCCTGCGCGGCTTTGCTGACCAGCATCTGCACATGCCCGAAGTCCTCGCTGAAACCCTGCTCGCGCCCCAGGCACAGATACTGGCGATGCTCGCTGCCGACCTGCTCGAAGAGCTTGCGACACGCCCAGTCCGGGTCTTGCCGATCGCCCGCCGCGCTGACCGCGAGCAACGGCACATCGATCTGCGCCAAGCCCTTCCACCAGTCACATTCGGCATCGCCGAAGCGGCCGAACAGGCCATTCCAGCGCATCGCTTCGATCATCACTCCCGCCGGCTCATCCTCGGGGCCGCGCTTGAAGCGTGGGCCAGACACATGGGCAAGGCGCTTGAGGATCAACCGAGTACCCCACTCCACGGGTGGAATTTTCAACGGCCAATGGGTGCGGCTGACCTGGCAGCCGAACAATGCCACCGAAGCCACCTCAGGCGCCCCCAAATGTTGCCCGCCCAGGCCCGCAGCCAAGGTCGTGGCACCGAGGGAATGCCCGATCCAGTGCGGGACCTGCCCGCTTTGCTCACGCACAAAGGCCCCCATGGCCGGCAAATCGTAGCGGGCGTAATCGGCGACGCGGTTTCTGGCGTACTCATGGTTGCGCTTGGACAGCCCATGGCCGCGCATTTCCGGGATCCACACATCAAAACCCCGGCGCGCCAGGTACGCGCCCAGGCCGATCCCCTTGGGCGAGTACCAGAAGCGCCGATTGGAAAAGCTGCCATGCAATAAAATAATCGGCGTGCCCCGGTTTTCCGGGACATCGGCCAGGCCCAAACGGGTAACCGCCAGCTCGACGGTGCCATCAGGGCTATTGCCGGGCTTGAGCCGGTAGACGTCTTCACTCAGGTCGCCACGACGTTCAGCGCTGATCAAGGCGACGGGAAACAGGTTGCTGCTGCTTTGCATAATGCTCTTGCACAAAAAAGGGCGGCGTCCGCAAGGAGTTCCCGCCCAGTACAGATAAGAATGCCGGTCACCCTCACGAGTGACCGGCACTTTTGACGTTGTGACGTTAAGCGGACGCTTGGCCTTCCGCCAGGAAGAACCAGGTTTCCAGCACAGAGTCCGGGTTCAGCGAGACGCTTTCAATGCCCTGCTCCATCAGCCATTTAGCCAGGTCAGGGTGGTCGGAAGGGCCTTGGCCACAGATACCAATGTACTTGCCGGCCTTGTTACACGCCTGGATGGCATTGGCCAGCAGCTTTTTGACCGCTGGGTTACGCTCGTCGAACAGGTGAGCGATGATCCCGGAGTCGCGGTCCAGGCCCAGGGTCAGCTGGGTCAGGTCGTTGGAGCCGATGGAGAAACCGTCGAAGAACTCCAGGAATTCCTCGGCCAGGATGGCGTTGGACGGCAACTCGCACATCATGATCACGCGCAGGCCGTTCTCGCCACGGGTCAAGCCGTTTTCGGCCAGCAGGTCGACCACTTGGCTCGCTTCGCCCAGGGTGCGCACGAACGGCACCATGATCTCGACGTTGGTCAGGCCCATCTCGTTGCGCACGCGCTTGAGGGCACGGCACTCAAGCTCGAAGCAGTCACGGAAGGCTTCGCTGATGTAACGCGAGGCGCCACGGAAGCCCAGCATCGGGTTTTCTTCTTCCGGCTCGTAGAGCTTGCCGCCGATCAGGTTGGCGTACTCATTGGACTTGAAGTCCGACAGGCGCACGATGACCTTTTTCGGGTAGAACGCCGCGGCCAGCGTACTGATGCCTTCCACCAGCTTCTCGACATAGAAGCCTACCGGGTCGTTGTAGCCGGCGATGCGCTTGTCGACGCTTTCCTTGATGTCCAGCGGCAGGCCGTCGTAGTTCAACAGAGCCTTGGGGTGCACGCCGATCATGCGGTTGATGATGAACTCCAGGCGGGCCAGGCCCACACCGGCGTTCGGCAACTGCGCGAAGTCGAAGGCGCGATCCGGGTTGCCGACGTTCATCATGATCTTGAACGGCAGGTCGGGCATGGCGTCGATGGAATTTTGCTTGATATCGAAGCCCAGCTCACCTTCGAAGATGAAACCGGTATCGCCTTCGGCGCAAGACACGGTGACACCCTGGCCCTCCTTGAGCAGTTGGGTGGCGTTGCCGCAACCGACTACCGCCGGGATCCCCAGTTCACGGGCGATGATCGCCGCGTGGCAAGTACGCCCGCCTCGGTTGGTGACGATGGCGCTGGCGCGCTTCATCACCGGCTCCCAGTCCGGGTCGGTCATGTCGGAAACCAGCACGTCGCCGGGCTGGACCTTGTCCATTTCCGACACGTCCTTGATGATCCGCACCTTGCCAGCACCGATGCGCTGGCCAATGGCACGGCCTTCCACCAGTACGGTGCCGGTTTCCTTGAGCAGGTAACGCTCCATGACATTGGCCGAAGTGCGGCTCTTCACGGTTTCCGGACGCGCTTGCACGATATATAGCTTGCCGTCGTCACCGTCCTTGGCCCACTCGATGTCCATCGGGCACTTGTAGTGCTTCTCGATGATCATCGCCTGTTTGGCCAGTTCGCTGACTTCAGCATCGGTCAGGCAGAAACGCGCGCGCTCGGCCTTGTCGACGTCAACGGTTTTCACCGAGCGACCGGCCTTGGCTTCGTCGCCGTAGATCATCTTGATCGCCTTGCTGCCCAGGTTGCGGCGCAGGATGGCCGGGCGGCCGGCCTCAAGGGTGTGCTTGTGCACGTAGAATTCGTCAGGGTTGACCGCGCCTTGTACGACGGTTTCGCCCAGGCCGTAGGCACCGGTAATGAATACCACATCACGGAAGCCCGACTCAGTGTCCAGGGTGAACATCACGCCAGCAGTGCCGGTTTCCGAACGCACCATGCGCTGCACACCAGCAGACAAGGCCACCAGCTTGTGGTCGAAACCCTGGTGTACACGGTAGGAAATAGCGCGGTCGTTGAACAGCGAGGCGAATACTTCCTTGGCCGCGCGAATGACGTTTTCCACGCCACGGATATTCAGGAAGGTTTCCTGCTGGCCGGCAAAGGAAGCGTCCGGCAAGTCTTCGGCGGTGGCCGAGGAGCGTACGGCGACAGCCATGTCCGGGTTGCCGGCGGACAGGGTGGCGAAGGCGGTGCGAATTTCTTCGTTGAGCTTCTCGGGGAACTCGGCTTCCATGATCCACTGACGGATCTGGGCGCCGGTCTTGGCCAGGGCGTTGACGTCGTCGACGTCCAAGGCATCCAGCGCGGCGTGGATCTGGGCGTTGAGGCCGCTCAGCTCGAGGAAGTCGCGGTAAGCCTGGGCCGTGGTGGCGAAACCACCGGGCACCGAGACACCAGCGCCTGCAAGATTACTGATCATCTCGCCGAGGGATGCGTTCTTGCCCCCCACATGCTCTACATCATGGACGCCGAGCTTATCGAGGGAAACTACGTACTCTACCAAGGTGATCTCTCCACTTTCTGTGTTGGAAAAGCTCAGGACGCGGGTTGCTCAGTAGGAGCTAACGCCAGCGCTTGTGGCCTGGACCTGGAAAATAAGTGAGAATGCGGCCCACTGCGGGACGGCAAAATCGCGCCTATCATATCCAAGATTCGCCATCAGCTTAAGGCCCAGGGCTCAAATGAAACGATCTGCTTTCTTTATTTCCGACGGCACCGGCATCACAGCCGAAACACTGGGCCAGAGCCTGCTTGCGCAGTTCGAAAACATTACCTTCGCCAAATTCACCCGGCCTTATATAGACAGCGTGGATAAAGCGCGGGCCATGGTACAACAAATCAATCTGGCGGCTGAAAAAGACGGTTTTCGCCCGATCATTTTCGATACCATCGTCAATCAAGACATTCGTGAGATTCTCGCAACGTCGAATGGTTTCATGATCGACATTTTCTCGACCTTCCTGGCGCCATTGGAACAGGAGTTGAGTGAGCATTCTTCATACTCTGTCGGAAAGTCCCATTCCATCGGGCATAACTCCAACTATATGGAGCGCATCGAGGCGGTGAACTTTGCCCTCGACAACGATGATGGCGCCCGCACCCACTACTACGACAAGGCCGACCTGATCCTGGTGGGCGTGTCGCGTTGCGGCAAGACCCCGACCTGTCTTTACATGGCCATGCAATTCGGTATCCGTGCGGCCAACTACCCGCTGACCGAAGACGATATGGAGCACCTGACGCTGCCCGCCGCCCTGCGCGCCCACTCGCACAAACTGTTCGGCCTGACCATCGACCCGGACCGCCTGACCGCCATCCGTAACGAACGCAAGCCCAACAGCCGCTACTCCAGCTATGCGCAGTGCGAATTCGAAGTGCGTGAAGTGGAAAATCTGTTCCGTCGCGAGAATATTGCACACATCAATTCCACGCATTTTTCGGTGGAAGAGATTTCGGCAAAGATTTTGGTTGAGAAGGGTGTGGAGCGGCGCTTCAAGTGATCTCTGTCGCCTGATCTGACGCTATCGCAGGCAAGCCAGCTCCCACAGTTGGAATGCGTTCCCCTGTGGGAGCTGGCTTGCCTGCGATGAACGGTAACGCGGATTTACAGATGAAACCGCCCCCCCCCCTGCCCCAACGCCGTCGCCAGCGCATCAAACCCCTCGCGCAGTAACTGATCATCGCCAGACGTATTGCAGATACTCGCCCGAATAAACTGCGGCACCGCCGTCTGCCCCACGGCAAACGCCTCGGCGGTGGCGATCAGGTAATTGTTCTGCCTGAGCTCTGCCTCGATTTCCGACGCACGCCATGGCTCCGGCACTTCGATCCAGAAATGCGGGCTGTTGAGGTGGGTGCGATACGCCAGCCCGGTCAATAAATCCTCGACCAAGGTTTTGCGGCGGCTGATTTCGTTGATTTGTTGGCGCAACAGATATTCCGCCGTGCCGTTTTCGATCCACTGGGTGGCCAGTTCCAGGGTCACAGGCGTCGCCATCCAGCAGGTCGAGCGCAGTGCCGCCGAGATGCGGCTGACCAGTGCCGGTGGCGCGTGCACGTAGCCTACCCGCAACCCTGCCGACACCGCTTTGCTCAGACTGCTGATCAAAATCGTACGCTCAGGCGCGAAATAGCTGAGGGGCGGCGGGCGATCCTCAACCAGCACGCCGTGGGCTTCGTCCTCGAGAATCAGCAGGTTGTGCTCACGACACACCTTGGCCAAGGCTTCGCGACGCGCCACCGACAACACCGCCGTCGTGGGATTCTGAATAGTCGGCGTGCAGTACAACGCCGAAATGCGGTGATTACGACAGACCTCATCCAGCGCCGTGGGCAACACGCCTTCTTCATCCATTTCCAGGCCAATCAGGCGCACGCCCAACATGCGCGCAGCCGTAATCAGCCCAGGATAAGTCAGTTGCTCGGTGACTACCGTATCGCCAGCACGCAGCAGCGCCATCATCGCGCACAGCAAACCGTGCTGGCCGCCGTTGACGCAGATGACCTGCTCTGGAATCGGATGAAAATCGCGCTGCACCAGCCATTGCGCCCCGGCTTCACGGTAACGCGGCAAGCCGGCGTCGGGGGTATAGGTGCTGATGTCCTGCAGGAACTTGGCGTTGGTCGACAGCGTTTGGAAGCTCTGGGCAAGAAACACCGTTTCCTGCCCCGGAATGTGCATGTTGCGACTCATGTCGAAGTACTGGCGCGGCTCCTCGCTGAAATTGCGAAAGCCTTCATCACGCTGACGCTCCATCCCACGCTTGCGCACGAAGGTTCCGTCACCGACCCGTGCAACCACCAAGCCCAGGCGCTCCAGCTCACCGTAGGCCCGGCTGATGGTGCCAATGGTCACCCCCAGGTTGTCGGACAGCACCCGATGGGGCGGCAGTTTTCGTCCCGGTTCAATCAAGCCTTCGAGGATGCCCCGCTCCATCACATCAGACAGGCGCTTGTACTTCACGCCCTGCCCGCTGGACAGGCCCTCACGCATAATTGACACCATGTCAATATTTGTTTTGACAGCCATCTTTCGCCCTAATAGTGTGCTTTTACGGGTTCAATCGCCGATAAACGTAACTCATTACAAGTTCAATATAGAGTTCAATTCCGGCTCAGGGAAGCAATAAAAGATGCCAATGTCCGCCGTTCTCGAAAACACTGCAAAAACAAAAACTCAAAAACAGTGGCTCGCCGGGCTGGTGACCAGCTTGATGTTTCTGATCGTGTGCCTGAGTTGGGGCACTACATGGCTGGGCATCAAGATCGCCGTAGAGAGCGTGCCGCCGCTGACATCCGCCGGGCTGCGCTTTCTGATCGCGTTTCCGCTGTTCCTGTGTTTTGCCATGGTGCGCCGCGAGCCGATCCTGTTCCCACGGGAAAGCCGCTGGTTCTTTGTGTTTGTGACCCTGTCGTACTTCAGCGTTCCCTATTACCTGCTCAACTATGGCGAGATGCACGTGTCATCCGGCCTGACGGCCCTGCTGTTCAGCTGCATGCCGGTATTCATCCTGATCTTTTCGGCGCTGTTCCTGCGTGAGCGCATCTACTTCTCCCAGGTCGTTGGCATCGGTATCGGGTTTGGCAGCCTCTACATGATCATCAAGAGCCAGGGCCTGCACCTGGACCACGCCGAGTTCTTCGGGGTGTTGGCGATACTGAGCGCCGCGATCATGCACGCGTTGTGCTACGTGATTACCAAGCAGAAAGGCAGTGCCATCAGCGTGATTACCTACAACACCCTGCCCATCGGCATCGCCGGGCTGATGTTGTTCGTCGCCGGTCTGTGGTTTGAAACGCCAGCCTTCAATGACATCACCCTGCGCTCCTGGACTGCACTGTTCTACCTCGGGCTGGTGGCCTCGGTAGGCGGGTTTATTGTGTATTTCATGCTGCTCAAGCGCCTGAGCCCGATCATCCTGTCGTTCGTCTTCATCATCTTCCCGGTGTTCGCGGTGATCATCGGTGCCTGGTACGAAGGCGTGGAAATTTCCCGCGACCTTATGCTGTATTCGGCGATTCTGCTGGCCGGCTTTGCGATCACCAAGCTGCCGGTTGAAAAACTCCTGGCCAAGAAAAAATGACCCTCAACCAACGCGAGAGAAACATGGAAGTCCTCCGCCCCACCGCCCTGGAACAGATCTACGCCCACGCCAGCCGCAGCTACCCAGAAGAGTGCTGCGGCTTCGTCTTCGTCGACGGCAGTGTGTACCTGGGCAGCAATATCCAGAACGAGCTGCACCACAAGAACTCCCAGATGTACCCCCGCAGCGCGGCCAACGGCTACACCTTCTCGGTGGCCGATACCCTGCTGCTGAACAAGGCGTTTCGCAGCGACAACCCGGTGGTGGTGATCTATCACTCCCACCCGGATGTCGGCGCCTATTTCAGTGATGAAGACCAGGACAAGGCGCTGTTCATGGGGGAGCCGATCTACCCCGTCAGCTATCTGGTGGTGGATGTTCGCCAGAGCCAGGTCCTGGGCTCAAAACTGTTTGCCTGGGATGGCAAGCATTTCGCACCTCAACCCTTCAACGACCTGCACACGGAGTTGTCCATGAACGCTGTCTCTTTCCCCGACATTCTGGTTCGCGTGGCCAAGCTGCCGGAATCGACCCTTGAGGGCGCCGGATCGACATTGCGCGAAGTCATTGAAAATCTCTGCACCAATCACCCCCAATTGCGTCAGTACCTGTTCCATGAAAAGAACAACCAGCTCAAGGAACACTTCCTGTTTACCGCCGAGGAGGCGCTGATCGAAGCCGATGAAGTCCTGCCGCCAAAATCCCGGATCGAAGTGTTGCTCGCCACCTCAGGCGGCATGGACATCGACACCCTGAGCAACGAAGAAGTGCAGCGCTACGTGCGCCACATCACCCTGCCGGGCGTCGGCCGCGAAGGCCAATTGAACCTGAAGAAAGCCAAAGTTCTGGTCATCGGCACCGGGGGCCTGGGCTCGCCCATCAGCCTGTACCTGGCAGCGGCAGGCATCGGCACCCTGGGGCTGGTGGATTTTGACGTGGTGGAAAGCAGCAACCTGCAGCGCCAGATTGTCCATGGCAACAGCACACTGGGAATGCCCAAGGTCGAGTCCGCCAAGCAACGCCTGCTGGACCTCAACCCTCATATCCGGATCAATGCGCACAACACCGCGCTTGACACCGACAACGCTCTGGAACTGGTGGGCGCCTATGACCTGGTGATCGACGGTACCGATAATTTCGATACCCGCTACCTGGTCAACGATGCTTGCGTACAGTTGGGCAAACCTTTGGTCTATGGCGCCATCTACCGTTTCGACGGGCAGATCAGCGTGCTCAACTACAAAGGCGGGCCGTGCTATCGCTGCCTGTTTCCCAAGGCCCCGCCCGCAGAACTGGCGCCCAATTGCAGCGCCGGCGGCGTGATCGGCGTGCTGCCGGGTGTGGTAGGAATGATCCAGGCCACCGAGGCGATCAAATTGCTGATCGGCATTGGCGAACCTTTATCCGGCCGCTTGATGCGCTTTGACGCGCTGGCGATGAAGTTCAGCGAGATCCGCTTCAAGCGCCGCCTCGACTGCCCCTGCTGCTCGGAGCTGCGCAGCAGCGAAAGCGCCGCCCCCACGGCATGTGCCGATGCCGTACCGAGCCAACCGTCGCTGGCGGCAGAACGCTACATCAAGCCTCAGAACCTCAAGCAGGTGCTTGAGCACCCCAACAGCGCCGATGTATTGCTGGACGTGCGCGACGCCAGCGAATTGGAAGTATGCAAGCTGCCAGGCGTGCTGCACATTCCCCTGGCCGAACTGGATGGGCAACTCGACAACCTCAGCCGAGACAACACCCATTACCTGATCTGCTACGCGGGCACCCGAGCCGAACAAGCCGCCAGCACCCTGCTGGCAGCCGGGTTCGCGAACACCAAAGTCCTGCAGGGCGGCATGAAGCACTGGGTTCGCGACGTCGAACCCGACATGCCTCTGTACTGATCGTGGAGACTTGCTGATGCTGCATAACTCCATTCTCGACGTCATCGGCCAAACGCCTATCGTGCGCCTGGCCCAGTTTTCCGAAGACCTCGGCATCGAGGTCTACGCCAAGCTGGAATCCCTCAACCCCGGTGGCAGCCACAAGGCGCGCATCGCCTTGGGCATGATCCTCGATGCCGAGCGCCGTGGCGTACTGATCCGCGACTCCGGGCAAACCATCATCGAACCCAGCGGCGGCAACACCGGCATTGGCCTGGTGATGGCCGGCAATGTCCTGGGCTATAAAGTGGTGCTGGTGATCCCTGACAACTACAGCCCCGAAAAGCAGAAATTGCTACGCCTGTATGGTGCCAAAGTGGTGCTGTCAGACAGCCGCCTGGGCAACAACTCCCACGGCGAAAAGTGCATGGAACTGCAGTTGGAAAACCCCAACTTCGTGATGCTCAACCAGCAGCGCAACGGCGCCAACCCGCAGACCCACCGCGACACCACCGCGCCGGAGATCATCCGCGCCTTCGGTGATCAGCGCGTGGACTACTTCGTCAGCGGCATCGGCACAGGTGGCCATATCACCGGCATTGGCGAAACCCTCAAGGCCGCCTGGCCAGCGATCCGCGTGATGGGCGTGGAGCCGCAGGAATGCGACCTGCTCAAAGACCAGCACGCTGCGCACGCAATCCAGGGCCTGTCGATTGGCCTGATCCCGAGCATCCTCAACCTGGACGTGATCGACGGCATGCTCAAGGTGTCGCACTCGGCGTGCCTGGACATGATCAAACGCATCATGCGCACCGACGCCATCAGCCTGGGGCTGTCCTCCGCCGCCAACATGGTTGCCATCGCCCAACTCGCCCCCGAACTGCCGCCTGAAACGGTGGTGCTGACCATGGTCTACGACAATGCCGACAGCTACCTGCCCAGTTTCGAGTAACGGGTTTTTCAATCATCCAGAATGCGGGGGTGCCTCCATGGGGGGCTTTATCGACATGCAACTGCTGCACGATGAGTTGCTTACCCATCTCATCACGACCCTGACGCCCGGGCAGATGAAGCAGTTGGAACCACACCTGGCGCCACTGATCCAGAACGCCGCCCAAGCAGTGGCCGAGGACCTGATCGCCTACGCCTATCGAGATCCGGCATCGCGTGGGCGCGGTGAGTTGATCCTGGAATCCTATGCCTCGTTCAAGGCAGTGCTGTTCTATCGTCTTGCGCACCAGGTGTGGAATTTCCCCGACCCGGGCCATGGGATGTTTTCGCGCATGGCACTCAAGCTCAGCAACCAGGGCAAGATTCTCTCCGGTGCCGAGATTCATCCGGCGGCGCGTATCGGCCGGCGCTTTGTACTGGACCATGGCTATGGCACCGTCATCGGCGAAACCTGCGTGATCGGCAACGACTGCTACATCCTGTGCGGCGTGACCCTGGGAGCCCGCGGCATCGCCAACAATCCGGACGGCAAGCGCCACCCGCGCCTGGGCAACAACGTCGAGGTGGGCGCCGGTGCCCGGGTGCTGGGCTACGTGTCGATCGGCGACAACGTATTTATCAGCCCCTCCTGCGTGATCACCCAGGACGTACCGGCAGGCACCAAGGTCAAGGTAGTCAACCAGATCCAGTTGCAAAAAAACGACGAATCGGACCGCAGCAATTACCTAGGCGCCTTTGCCCTGGATGAGCGCTTGCACGTCGTCGGTGAGGTGAGTGCCGGTCATAAGGTCACGGTGCTGGATGCCGACTTTCATCCGCTGCAAGGGTTAATGCTCGAACCCACGGTGAAAGAGCGCCACCACCTGCAATTTCGTCTGCACCGTGTCGATACCGGCGAACAACTGCCGCGCTTGCCGCTGAACCTGAAAGTCTGCGGGCCGGAGTTTGAAATCACCCTGCTCTCTCCCCCTGGCTTGAGCGCGATGGTGCGCCACCTCTTGCAAGCCAGCCCACTGATCGTTGGAGGTTGAACATGTCCGTGCATACCATGGAAACCCTGGCGCTGTTCGACAGCGCGCCCTATCAGAACGCGTTCAGCGCCCGGGTTATTGCGGTCAGTGAACACGGCATCGCCCTGGAGCACACACTGTTCTACCCCACCGGCGGCGGGCAACCGGGCGATACCGGCCATTTCACCCTGCCCGATGGCACGCGGGTCGAGGTGACAGGTACCGTGCGCGATCCGGTGTTGCGCTCGATCATCTGGCATCAGGTGGACCATTGCCCCGAGCAGTTGACGGCGGGCATCCAGGTAGACGCCGGCCTGGATTGGGAGCGGCGCTACCAGCACATGAAAATGCACACCTGCCTGCATTTGTTGTGCTCGCTCATTGACGCGCCCGTGACCGGTTGCAGCATCAGTGCGGATAAAGGCCGACTGGATTTCGACCTGCCGGAAATGACCCTGGACAAAGACGGTCTAACCCGTGACCTCAACGCCCTGATCGAGCAGGCCCACGCGGTGAAGACCCTGTCGATGCCCGCCACCGAATACGCGACCTTGCTACAGATCACCCGCACCCAGGCGGTTGCGCCACCGGTGGTGTCGGGCTCGGTACGGGTGATTGAGATCCCCGGCATCGATATCCAGCCATGCGGCGGCACCCATGTGCTCAACACCGAGGAAATCGGCCGGGTGTTCTGCGAGAAAATTGAAAAGAAGAGCAAGCACAACCGCAGGGTGATACTGCGGTTTGAACAAGCTTGCACCTGACCCGATAGTTGCCCCAATGGAGGACAAATGTGGGAGGGGGCTTGCTCCCGATAGGGGTGGACCAGTCAATGAATCTGTTGACTGACACCCAGCTATCGGGAGCAAACCCCCTCCCACATTGGCCGCGTTGTTTTTTAGATCACCAACAGATCCATGAAACGGTTCACAGCCGTCGCCTCAAGCCGTGCCTGATCCTTGCACAACGCAACAATCTCGGCGCTGCGCTGCGCAGTGAACCGCGTCGCCAGGTTGGCTTTGAACTTGTCTTCCAGCAATGGGATACCGTCCACCCGACGGCGGCGATGGCCAATCGGGTATTCCACCGCTACCTGCTCAGTGCAGGTGCCATCCATAAAGAACACCTGCACCGCATTGGCAATGGAACGCTTGTCCGCCTCCAGGTATTCGCGGCTATAGCGTGGGTCTTCAACGATGACCATCTTGTCGCGCAGCTCGTCGATGATCGGGTGGGCCGCGTGGAAATCATCTTCGTAGTGCTCGGCCACCAGATTGCCGAACACCAAGGGCACGGCCGTCATGTATTGCAGGCAGTGGTCGCGATCGGCAGCGTTGGCCAATTGGCCAACCTTGGAAATAATCCGAATCGCCGACTCATGGGTGGTGATCACGATACGTTCGATTTCATGCAGACGATGCTTGACCTGCGGGTGCAAGGTCACCGCCGCCTCGCAGGCGGTTTGCGCGTGGAATTCTGCCGGGAAACTGATCTTGAACAGCACGTTTTCCATCACGTAGGTGCCGTAGGCCTGAGGCAGGCTGAAGGCGCGCTTGTCTGTGGGCTTGAGCGCCAGGTCCTTGTTGGTGTGGCTGAACAACACGTCGTAGAACCCCCACTGCGGCGCACTCAACACACCGGGGATGCCCATTTCGCCACGCAGGGCGATATCCGCCAGGCGCACACCACGGCTCGATGCATCGCCTGCGGCCCAGGATTTGCGCGAGCCGGCATTCGGTGCATGGCGATAGGTGCGCAACGCCTGCCCATCAACGAAAGCGTGAGACAAGGCCGACAGCAGTTGTTCACGATTGGCGCCCATCAGCTTGGCGGTGACCGCGGTGGAGGCGACTTTGACCAGCAGCACGTGGTCAAGGCCGACGCGGTTGAAAGAGTTTTCCAGGGCGATCACCCCCTGGATTTCGTGGGCCATGATCATCGCTTCCAGCACCGCACGTACGGTGAGCGGCGCCTCGCCATTGGCCACGCGTTTTTGCGAAAGGTGATCGGCCACGGCGAGAATGCCGCCGAGGTTGTCCGAAGGGTGGCCCCACTCAGCGGCGAGCCAGGTGTCGTTGTAGTCGAGCCAGCGCACGATGCAGCCAATGTCCCAGGCGGCCTTGACCGGGTCCAGGCGAAACGAAGTGCCCGGCACGCGCGCGCCGAACGGCACCACGGTGCCCTCCACTATCGGCCCCAGGTGCTTGGTGCACTCGGGGAACCGCAGGGCCAGCAGGCCACAGCCAAGGGTGTCCATCAGGCAGTTACGGGCAGTGTCCAATGCATCCCGGGAGTCGATGCGGTAGTTGAGGACATAGTCGGCGATGTCCTGCAAAACCTGGTCGTAGTCGGGGCGGTTGTTCTGGTCGACGTTGGCGCTCATGGCAGTTCTCCTAAAAGTTGGGTTGTTCCATCCTCAGGGTCAGGGTTAATCGTTGCGCAGGTCTGATTGCCTGCTTGTATCCCTGTGGGAGGGGGCTTGCTCCCGATGACGGTGGGTCAGTTAATGAATGGGGCGACTGACACCCTGCTATCGGGAGCAAGCCCCCTCCCACATAAAGCTAAAAAGCGTCACCGGGGACGCGCACGAAACCTTCCATCAACACCCGCGCACTGCGGCTCATGATGGCTTTCTTCACCACCCATTCACCGTTCACTTGGCTGGCTTCGGCACCGACGCGCAAGGTGCCGGACGGATGCCCGAAGCGCACGGCATTGCGCTCCACGCCGCCCGCCGCCAGGTTGACCAGGGTGCCGGAGATCGCCGCCGCCGTGCCGATCGCTACCGCCGCCGTACCCATCATGGCGTGGTGCAGTTTGCCCATGGACAAAGCACGCACCAACAGATCCACATCGCCGGCCTTGATTACCTTGCCGCTTGAGGCCACGTAGTCCGCAGGCCTGGCCACGAACGCAACCTTGGGTGTGTGCTGGCGCTGAGCGGCCTCGTCCAGGTGCTTGATCAGGCCCATGCGCAACGCGCCATAAGCCCGTACCGTCTCGAACATGGCCAGGGCCTTGGGGTCGCTGTTGATCGCGCCCTGCAGTTCGGTACCGGTGTAGCCGAGGTCTTGAGCGTTAATGAAAATGGTCGGAATACCGGCGTTGATCAACGTGGCCTTGAAGGTGCCTACGCCGGGCACCTCCAGGTCGTCGATGAGGTTGCCGGTGGGGAACATCGAACCACCGCCGCCCTCTTCTTCCGCCGCCGGATCGATGAATTCCAGCTGGACTTCGGCGGCCGGGAAGGTCACACCGTCCAGTTCGAAGTCGCCGGTTTCCTGTACCGCGCCGTTGGTGATCGGCACATGGGCGATGATGCTCTTGCCAATATTGGCCTGCCATATCCGCACCACCGCCACCCCGTTCTCGGGCACGCGGGCCGGATCAACCAGGCCAGCGCTGATGGCGAACGAGCCCACTGCTGCCGACAGGTTGCCGCAGTTGCCACTCCAATCGACAAACGGCTTGTCGATGGAGACTTGGCCGAACAGATAGTCCACGTCGTGATCGGCGCGGGCGCTTTTGGCCAGGATCACGGTTTTGCTGGTACTTGAAGTGGCACCGCCCATGCCGTCGATCTGCTTGTCGTAAGGGTCGGGGCTGCCGATGACCCGCAGCAACAAGGCATCGCGGGCCGCCCCCGGCACCTGCGCGACTTCGGGCAGGTCCTTGAGGCTGAAGAACACGCCCTTGCTGGTGCCGCCACGCATGTAGGTGGCGGGGATCTTGATTTGCGCTACGTGTGCCATGGTAGTCCTCTTCAGGCGGTGGCCGCCGATTCCAGGAAATCCTGGGCAAAACGTTGCAACACGCCGCCCGCCTCGTAGATCGACACTTCTTCGGCGGTATCCAGGCGGCACGTCACCGGCACCTCGACACGTTCACCATTCCTGCGATTGATCACCAGGGTCAGTTGCGCGCGCGGGGTGCGCTCGCCGATCACGTCATAGGTTTCACTGCCGTCGATCTTGAGGGTGTGGCGGTCGGTGCCCGGCAGGAATTCCAGCGGCAACACGCCCATGCCCACCAGGTTGGTGCGGTGAATGCGCTCGAAGCCTTCGGCGGCAATCGCTTCCACACCGGCCAGGCGCACGCCCTTGGCGGCCCAGTCGCGAGACGAGCCCTGGCCGTAGTCGGCACCGGCAATGATGATCAGCGGTTGCTTGCGCTCCATGTAGGTTTCAATCGCTTCCCACATCCGCGTGACCTTGCCTTCCGGCTCGATACGCGCCAGAGAGCCCTGCTTGACCTTGCCGTTTTCCTGCACCATTTCGTTGAACAGTTTCGGGTTGGCGAAAGTGGCGCGCTGCGCCGTCAGATGGTCACCGCGATGGGTCGCGTAGGAGTTGAAGTCGACTTCCGGCAAGCCCATCTTCGCCAGGTATTCCCCGGCGGCACTGCCCGGCATGATCGCGTTGGACGGCGACAGGTGGTCGGTGGTGATGTTGTCCGGCAGCACCGCCAGCGGGCGCATACCCTTGAGCGGCCGCGCGCCGGCCAGCGCGCCTTCCCAGTACGGCGGGCGACGGATGTAGGTGCTCTGCGGGCGCCAGTCATACAGCGGGGTGACTTTGGGGCCGGTGTCTTCGTGAATCGCGAACATGGGGATGTACACCGCACGGAACTGCTCGGGCTTGACCGATGCCTTGACCACCGAGTCGATCTCTTCGTCGCTCGGCCAGATATCCTGCAGGCGAATTTCCTTGCCGTCGGCATCCAGGCCGAGCACGTCCTTCTCGATATCGAAACGGATGGTGCCGGCAATCGCATAGGCCACCACCAGCGGCGGCGAAGCCAGGAAGGCTTGCTTGGCGTAAGGGTGAATGCGCCCGTCGAAATTGCGGTTGCCCGACAACACGGCGGTGGCGTACAGGTCGCGGTCGATGATTTCCTGCTGGATCACCGGGTCGAGCGCGCCGGACATGCCGTTGCAGGTGGTGCAAGCAAAGGCCACCACGCCGAAACCGAGCTTTTCCAGCTCATGGCCCAGGCCGGCCTCTTCCAGGTACATGGCCACGGTTTTCGAGCCCGGCGCCAGCGACGACTTGACCCACGGCTTGCGGGCCAAGCCGAGCTTGTTGGCGTTACGTGCCAGAAGCCCCGCCGCGATGACGTTGCGCGGGTTACTGGTGTTGGTGCAACTGGTGATGGCCGCAATGATCACCGCCCCGTCGGGCATTTGCCCTGGCACTTCGTCCCATTGGCCGCTGATGCCTTTGGACGCCAGGTCGCGGGTGGCAACACGGGCGTGTGGGTTGCTGGGCCCGGCCATGTTGCGCACGACGCTGGACAGGTCGAAGGTCAGGCCACGCTCGTACTGAGCCCCCTTGAGGTCATCGGCCCACAGACCGGTGTGGCGCGCGTACTGTTCGACCAGGGCGACTTGTTCGTCTTCTCGGCCAGTGAGTTTGAGGTAGGCGATGGTCTGCTGGTCGATATAGAACATCGCTGCGGTGGCGCCGTATTCAGGAGCCATGTTGGAGATGGTCGCACGGTCGCCCAGGGTCAGTGCACTAGCCCCTTCGCCGAAGAACTCCAGCCAGGCGCCGACCACTTTCTGCTGGCGCAGGAACTCGGTGAGTGCCAGCACCATATCGGTGGCGGTGATGCCCGGTTGCAGCTTGCCGGTCAGTTCCACGCCGACGCTTTCCGGCAGGCGCATCCACGACGCACGGCCGAGCATCACGCTCTCGGCCTCCAGGCCGCCGACGCCAATGGCGATCACGCCCAGGGCATCGACGTGGGGAGTATGACTGTCAGTACCGACGCAGGTATCCGGGAAGGCTACGCCGTCACGGACCTGAATCACCGGCGACATTTTCTCCAGGTTGATCTGGTGCATGATGCCGTTGCCCGGCGGGATGACATCGACGTTCTTGAAGGCTTTTTTGGTCCACTCGATAAAGTGGAAGCGGTCTTCATTGCGACGGTCTTCAATGGCGCGGTTTTTCTCGAACGCCTGCGGGTCAAAGCCGCCAGCCTCGACAGCCAGGGAGTGGTCGACGATCAGTTGGGTCGGCACTACCGGGTTGACCTGCGCCGGGTCGCCGCCTTGCAGGGCGATGGCATCGCGCAGACCGGCAAGGTCCACCAGAGCGGTCTGGCCGAGGATGTCATGGCACACCACGCGCGCCGGGAACCAGGGGAAATCGAGATCACGTTTGCGCTCGATCAACTGGCTCAGGGATGCGTTGAGGGTGGCCGGGTCGCAACGGCGTACCAGGTTTTCGGCAAGCACGCGCGAGGTGTAAGGCAAGGTGGCGTAGGCGCCGGGGGTGATTGCTTCGACAGCCGCACGGGCGTCGAAGAAATCCAGGCGGCTGCCGGGGAGCGGTTTGCGAAATTCAGTGTTCATCGTCAGGACTCGGTCACGGTAAGTTCGAAAGGTGAACTGTCGACACTGGCTTTGTTTCCTGTGGGAGCTGGCTTGCCTGCGATTGCATCACTGCGGTGTGACAGGTACACCAAGGTGATGCCATCGCAGGCAAGCCAGCTCCCACAAAAAAGCACATTAGCCAGCGAACACAGCCCATCCCATTCAGCGACGTTCGATTGGCACGAACTTGCGCTGCTCAACGCCGATGTACTCGGCGCTTGGACGGATGATGCGGTTGTTGGCGCGCTGTTCGAACACGTGCGCGGCCCAGCCAGTCAGGCGCGAGCACACGAAGATCGGTGTGAACAGCTTGGTCGGGATGCCCATGAAGTGGTAAGCCGAGGCATGGTAGAAGTCGGCGTTGGGGAACAACTTCTTCTGTTCCCACATGGTCTTGTCGATGGCTTCAGACACCGGGAACAACACCGTGTCGCCCACTTCATCAGCGAGTTTTTTCGACCAGCCCTTGATCACTTCATTACGCGGGTCGCTGTCTTTATAGATCGCGTGGCCGAAGCCCATGATCTTGTCCTTGCGCGCCAACATGCCAAGCGTGCCTTCGACCGCTTCTTCGGCCGAGGAAAAGCGCTCGATCATTTCCATCGCCGCTTCGTT
Organism: Pseudomonas sp. B329; assembly: GCF_023127835.1. NCBI lineage: Bacteria > Pseudomonadati > Pseudomonadota > Gammaproteobacteria > Pseudomonadales > Pseudomonadaceae > Pseudomonas > Pseudomonas sp. B329. Next base: position 386,098 of record NZ_SPKP01000011.1, read on the forward strand.
GGCCCCGCCGTGCAGCGGGCCGCGCAGGGAACCGATGGCGGCAGTGACGCAGGAATACAGGTCGGACAGGGTCGAGGCGCACACCCGGGCAGTGAAGGTCGAGGCGTTGAATTCGTGCTCGGCGTAGAGAATCAGCGACACATTCATGACTTTGACGTGCAGCTCGCTGGGTTTCTTGCCGTGCAGCAGGTGCAGGAAGTGGCCGCCGATACTCGGCTCGTCGGTCACGCAGTCGATGCGCTTGCCGTCGTGGCTGAAGCGGTACCAGTAGCACATGATCGCCGGGAATGCGGCAAGCAGGCGGTCAGTGACATCGCGCTGTACGCTGAAATCTTTTTCCGGCTCGATATTGCCCAAAAACGAGCAACCGGTGCGCATCACGTCCATCGGGTGGGCGTCGGCGGGGATGCGTTCGAGCACTTCTTTCAATGCCTGGGGCAAGTCACGCAGCTTGCTCAGCTTGGCGCTGTAGGCGGCCAGTTCGATCTTGGTCGGCAACTCGCCGTACAGCAACAGGTAGGCGACTTCTTCAAACTGCGCATCGGCGGCCAGTTCACGCACATCGTAGCCACGATAGGTCAAGCCTGCACCAGCCTGGCCCACGGTCGACAGTGCGGTCTGCCCGGCAACCTGGCCACGCAGGCCGGCGCCACTCAATACTTTTGCTTCAGCCATGTTCGTTCTCCAATCTTGAATTTATTAGGGAGGCGCACCGCATTATTTTTTCGCGGCAAACAGCGCGTCGAGCTTCTGCTCGAAGGTGTGGTAGTCGATGCGATCGTAGAGCTCCATGCGCGTTTGCATGGTGTCGATCACGTTCTGTTGGGTGCCGTCGCGACGGATCGCGGTGTAGACGTTCTCGGCGGCCTTGTTCATGGCACGGAAGGCCGAGAGCGGGTACAGCACAATGGAAACATCCGCAGATTTCAACTGTTCGGTGGTGTACAGCGGCGTCGCGCCGAACTCGGTAATGTTAGCCAGGATCGGCGCCTTTACGCGGGAAGCGAACAGCTTGTACATCTCGAGCTCGGTGATGGCTTCCGGGAAGACCATGTCGGCACCGGCTTCGATACACGCGGCGGCACGTTCAAGGGCAGACTCCAGGCCCTCGACCGCCAGGGCGTCGGTGCGCGCCATGATCACGAAGCTGTCATCGGTACGCGCATCCACGGCAGCCTTGATGCGGTCGACCATTTCCTGCTGCGACACGATCTCTTTATTGGGGCGATGCCCGCAGCGCTTGGCGCCGACCTGGTCTTCGATATGGATGGCGGCGGCGCCGAACTTGATCATCGACTTGACGGTGCGCGCCACATTGAACGCCGAGGAGCCGAAACCGGTGTCCACGTCCACCAGCAGCGGCAGGTCGCAGACGTCGGTAATGCGGCGCACGTCGGTGAGTACGTCATCCAACCCGGTAATACCCAGGTCCGGCACGCCGAGCGAGCCGGCGGCGACACCGCCACCCGACAGGTAAATAGCCTTGAAGCCGGCGCGCTTGGCCAGCAACGCGTGGTTGGCATTGATTGCACCAACAACTTGCAAAGGCTGTTCGCTGGCGACTGCGTCACGGAAACGCTGGCCGGGAGTGCTGTTGTTATGGGAACTCATGACTCACCTCGTGATGAAGGAGCACCGTCCGGGAAGTGACGGGCGATGTTGCGTTTGGAGGCGCCGATATGCCGGCGCATCAACAGTTCGGCCAATTCACCATCGCGATCGGCAATCGCGTCGAGAATGCGGTGGTGTTCGGCAAATGCCTGGCGTGGACGATTGGGGGTGGCGGAAAACTGGATGCGGTACATGCGCACCAGTTGGTACAGCTCGCCGCAGAGCATTTGGGTCAGGGTGCGGTTACCGGCGCCCTGGATGATCCGGTAATGAAAGTCGAAGTCGCCTTCCTGCTGGTAGTAGCCAACACCGGCCTGGAACGCGGCATCGCGCTCATGGGTGTGCAATACCTGGCGCAGCTCTTCGATTTCTGCGTCGGTCATGCGCTCGGCAGCGAGGCGGCAGGCCATGCCTTCCAGGGACTCGCGGATCTCATAGAGTTCGATCAGCTCGGCGTGGCTCAAGGACACAACCCGTGCGCCGACGTGGGGCACGCGCACCAGCAGGCGCTGGCCTTCCAGGCGGTGGATCGCCTCGCGCAGCGGGCCGCGGCTGATGCCGTAGGTACGCGCCAGTTCCGGCTCGGAAATCTTGCTGCCGGGGGCGATTTCACCTTTGACGATGGCGGCCTGGATACGCCGAAAAACGTTCTCGGACATGGTTTGGGAATCGTCTGACGCCGCTATCGGAATTTCCGCCTGACCCAGCATATTGTCGACACCTTCAAAAGCAATGCCGCAAAAACTAGCCAATTACCCCTTAACAGTCAAAGAATAAATACACATTGTCGACAATCGTCTAATACGCCTGATTAACCAATCCAAGGCATGGCCGCCTGCCAGCGCTGGCGCCAAAAAAGCATCATGTTAGAATGCCCGGCGTATTTGCCTGACATCCCTGGATGAAACGGCGCACGAGGGAGTTTGCGCAGCAATGCCAGTCGCCTTGAATTAAACATCGCACGGCACCGCCTCAGGATTTATGAGACTCAAGCCCTTCCCCCTGTTTGTTTGCCTACTGTTGCTACCCAGCCTTGGCTTCACCGCCGAGAAAACGGTGTATGGCCTCAATGAATACGCCAAGCTGGACGGTATCGACCTGGAAGTCGCGGCCAAGCTCGACACCGGCGCCAAGACCGCCTCGTTGAGCGCCCGCGATATCAAGCGCTTCAAGCGCAACGGCGAAACCTGGGTACGCTTCTACCTGGCCATCGACACCGCCCACTCCCACCCCATCGAACTGCCCCTGGCCCGCGTCAGCAAGATCAAGCGCCGCGCCGGCGACTACGACCCCGATGAGGACAAGAACTACACCGCCCGTCCGGTGGTTGCCCTGGATATCTGCATGGGCACTGCTTTACGCAGCATCGAAGTGAACTTGACTGACCGCAGCAGCTTCCAATACCCGCTGCTGATCGGCTCCGAAGCGCTGAAACGCTTTGATGCGCTGGTCGACCCCAGTCTTAAATATGCAGCAGGCAAACCCGCCTGCGTCGCCGACGCTCATACCGCCGAGTAAACCGAATGCGCTCTCTGACCCTGCACCTGAAAATCCTGATCACCTTCCTGGTGGTGCTCGGCATTTCGGTCACCGCCTATCAGATTTTCGTGCTGGGGATTCCCGTGACCGAGGATGCCACCGACGACTTGTGGAACATCGACGCCAAGGTCGAGTTCGTCGCCAACCCCAAGGACCCGGTCAAGATCCAGATGTTCGTGCCGCCACTGAGCCGCGACTTCGTCAGCCTTAATGAAAGCTTTATCTCCAACAACTACGGAGTCAGCGTCAACCGCATCGACGGCAACCGCAAGGTCACCTGGTCAGCGCGCCGGGCCAAGGGCAACCAGACCCTGTATTACCGCCTGGTGCTGACCAAGCGTTACAGCGGCGAAAAGGTCAAGATCAAAGGCCCGACCTTCCGCGACAGCATCGCCGTGGAAGGCCCGGAAAAAATCGCCGCCGAAGCCTTGCTGGCGCCGATCCGCCAGCACTCGGCCGACGTCGAGACCTTTATCAGCGAAGCCATCAAGCGCACCAACAACCTCAACGACGACAATGTGAAGCTGCTGCTGGCCGGCGACCCGTCGACGCCGCACAAGGCCAGGATCGTCGAGCTGCTGCTGTCCATTGCCCATGTGCCGGTGGAGAAAGTCCACACCATCCGCCTGGTGGCCGACCAGCCGCAAACCCCGGAACTGTGGCTGCGCAGCTTCAACGGCAACGACTGGCTGTACTTCAACCCGGAGACCGGTGAACAGGGCCTGCCCGCCGACCGCCTGCTGTGGTGGACCGGCGATGAAAACCTGATCACGGTCGATGGCGGCAAGAAGGCCATGGTGACCTTCAGCCTCAACAACAGCGAAATGAACGCGATTCGCCTGGCCAAGCTGACCGACGAAAACACCGACGCCAACTTCCTCGAATACTCGCTGTACGGCCTGCCGCTGCAAACCCAGCAGACCTTCATGATCATGGTGATGATCCCGATTGGCGTGCTGGTGATTCTGATCCTGCGCAACCTGATCGGCCTGCAGACCCTGGGCACCTTCACGCCGGTGCTGATCGCCCTGGCGTTCCGCGAGACGCAACTGGGCTTCGGCATTGTGCTGTTCACGATCATCACGGCACTGGGGCTGTCACTCAGGTCGTATCTGGAACATTTGAAACTGCAGATGCTGCCGAGGCTGTCGGTGGTGCTGACCTTCGTGGTGGTGCTGATCGCCGCCATCAGCCTGTTCAGCCATAAGCTGGGGCTGGAGCGTGGCTTGTCGGTGGCGCTGTTCCCGATGGTGATCCTGACCATGACCATCGAGCGACTGTCGATTACCTGGGAAGAACGCGGCGCCAACCATGCACTGAAAGTGGCGATTGGCACCCTGTTCGCCGCCTCGTTGGCCCACCTCATCATGAGCGTGCCGGAGTTGGTTTACTTCGTGTTCACCTTCCCGGCGATCCTGCTGATTCTGGTGGGCTTCATGCTGGCCATGGGTCGTTATCGCGGCTATCGCCTCACCGAGCTGGTGCGTTTCAAGGCATTCCTGAAGGCTGACTCCTGATGTTTGGCTTCTGGAAAACCTGGAAGGCCCTGGAAGCGCGCGGGATCATGGGCATCAATCGGCGTAACGCCGACTACGTGCTCAAGTACAACAAGCGCAGCCTGTACCCGATTGTGGATGACAAGATCATCACCAAGGAGCGGGCGCTGGCGGCCGGCATTCATGTGCCGGAAATGTACGGGGTGATCTCCACCGAGAAGGAAATCGACAAGCTCGACGAGATCATCGGTGGGCGCAGCGACTTCGTGATCAAGCCGGCCCAGGGTGCGGGCGGTGATGGCATCCTGGTAGTGGCCGACCGGTTTGAAGGACGCTATCGCACGGTGTCCGGCAAGATCATCAGCCATGAAGAGATCGAGCACCAGATTTCCAGCATCCTCACTGGCCTGTACTCACTGGGTGGCCACCGCGACCGGGCGCTGATCGAGTACCGCGTGGTGCCCGATCAGATCTTCAAGAGCATCAGCTACGAAGGCGTGCCGGATATCCGCATCATCGTGCTGATGGGCTACCCGGTGATGGCCATGCTGCGCCTGCCGACCCGCCAATCCGGCGGCAAGGCCAACCTGCACCAGGGCGCGATCGGCGTAGGCGTCGACCTTGCCACCGGCCTGACCCTACGCGGTACCTGGCTGAACAACATCATCACCAAGCACCCTGACACCACCAATGCGGTCGATGGTGTGCAACTGCCCAACTGGGACGGTTTCATGCAGCTTGCGGCCGGCTGCTATGAGCTGTGCGGACTGGGCTATATCGGCGTGGACATGGTACTGGACCAGGAAAAAGGTCCGCTGATCCTTGAATTGAATGCACGGCCGGGGCTGAACATCCAGATTGCCAACGACTGCGGCCTGACTTTGCGCACCCATGCAGTGGAAGCGCGGTTGGAAGAACTCAAGGCTGCCGGCGTGACGGAAACCCCGCAAGAGCGGGTGAAGTTTGTGCAGGAGATGTTCGGGCATATACCGCCCGTGGAAGGCTGATCCGGTCTTCGAACTGTCTATCCCCGACATCCCCTCTAGGAGCAAATCCTACAGGGGACTACAATCCCCCCTCCCCCGCGCCATTGGCTGATCCAACCCCGCATGTTGACCTGCTCCGTACATCCATTGCCCTACCGGGCCAACCCCGCCGAGTATTTTGCGGCGATTCGCCATGCTCCAGGCGCGGTACTGCTCGACAGCGGCCGGCCGACGGCTGAGCGCGGCCGGTATGACCTGCTCAGTGCCTGGCCCGAAGCGACATTGACGGTAGGGCCGGACGAAAGCGGCAGTGATTTCCTGCAACGCTTACGGGAAAACCTCACGCGATTGGGTGAAGCCGCAATCCCCGCGGATTTACCGTTGCCGTTCGCCGGAGGCTTGATAGGCTACCTGAGCTACGACTTCGGCCGGCACCTTGAGGCCATGCCGCACCTGGCGTTGGATGACCTGCACCTGCCGGACGCGCGCTTCGGGCTGTACGCCTGGGCGCTGATCAGCGACCACCAGGCCCGGAGCAGCCAACTGGTGTTTCATCCCACGCTGGCCGATAGCGAACGACAACGGTTGATCGCGCTGTTCAGCCACGGGACTGTCGACACCTCTGCGACGTTCAAACTCCAGGGCCCGATGGCACCAGACCTCACCGCAGAGGCCTACCGCCAAGCCATCGCGCGTATCCAGGATTACATCCAGGCCGGCGACTGCTATCAGGTCAACTTTGCCCAGCGCTTTCGCGCACCCTGCATGGGGGATCCCTGGGCAGCCTATTGCGCCCTGCGCGAAGCCTGCCCCACGCCGTTTTCCGGGTTCCAGAGCTTGCCCGATGACGGTGCGGTACTGAGCCTGTCACCGGAACGCTTTGTGCGCATCAGCGAACGCCAGGTCGAGACCCGCCCGATCAAGGGCACCCGCCCTCGCGGCGTAACACCTGCAGAAGATGCCGCCAACGCCGCCGAGTTGCTCGCCAGCCCCAAGGACCGCGCAGAAAACCTGATGATCGTCGACCTGCTGCGCAACGATCTCGGTCGCAATTGCCGCATCGGCTCAGTGAAAGTGCCAGAGCTGTTCAGCCTGGAAAGCTACCCCAACGTGCACCACCTGGTGAGCAGTGTCACCGGCATATTGGCCGACGATAAAGACGCCCTCGACCTGATCGCCGGCAGCTTCCCCGGCGGCTCCATCACCGGCGCGCCGAAGATCCGTGCGATGCAGATCATCGACGAACTTGAGCCAACCCGCCGCGGGCTTTACTGCGGCTCGCTGGTGTACCTGGACGTGCGCGGCGAGATGGACAGCTCCATTGCCATCCGCAGTTTGCTGGTCAAGGACGGGCAGGTGTGTTGCTGGGGTGGCGGTGGGATTGTGGCGGATTCGCAGTGGCAGGCTGAGTATCAGGAGTCGCTGACGAAGGTGCGGGTGTTGTTACAGACTTTGGAAAGTTTGTAGGGCCTGTACCGGCCCTATCGGGGGCAAGCCCCCTCCCATCTTCGACCGCGCCGCGATCAAAGGTGAGAGCTGGCTTGCCTGCGATGGGGCAATCAGTCGCGTCGCATAACTTACAGGCTCAACTGCCGATTCGACGCCTTGATAAACTCTTTCTTCAAGTCTTCAAACGTATGCACCGCCGGGAACTGCGGGAATTCGCGAATCACATTCTCCGGCGCATGGAACAGAATCCCACGGTCCGCTTCCCCCAGCATGGTGGTGTCGTTGTACGAATCACCGGCAGCGATCACGCGGTAGTAGAGGCTTTTGAACGCCAATACCGACTGGCGCTTGGGGTCTTTCTGGCGCAACTGGTAGCTTACCACCCGATCATTTTCATCAGTGATCAAGCGGTGGCACAGCAAGGTCGGGAAACCCAGCTGGCGCATCAGCGGTTGGGAGAATTCGTAGAAGGTGTCGGACAGGATCACCACCTGGAAGCGTTCGCGCAGCCAGTTGACGAACTCGACGGCCCCGTCCAACGGTTTGAGCGTAGCAATCACCGCCTGGATATCGGCCAGTTTGAGCCCGTGCTCGTCGAGGATGCGCAGGCGCTGCTGCATCAGCACGTCATAGTCGGGAATGTCGCGTGTGGTGGCGCGCAGGGATTCAATACCGGTTTTTTCGGCGAAGGCGATCCAGATTTCCGGAACCAGCACCCCTTCCAGGTCAAGACAGGCAATTTCCACAAGACACTCCATTGGATTTATTAGTTGAGCGGGCAAAAGGACTGCCGAACTCTAGCGACTCAAGCACGCCGCCGCAACGCACGGCAGATTTTGATACCATCGCCGCCTATAGAGCGCTCAGCGCCACTGACCTGTAGGAACCGTCCTGATGAACCAAGCCTTCGACGTCGCTGAACTCGCCGCGACTTATGCCAACAAGTCTGCACAGGATATTCTCAAGCTGGCGTTCAGCCAGTTCGGCGATGACCTGTGGATTTCCTTCAGCGGTGCCGAGGATGTGGTGCTGGTGGACATGGCCTGGAAGCTGAACAAGAACGTCAAGGTATTCAGCCTCGACACTGGCCGTCTGCACCCGGAAACCTACCGGTTTATCGAGCAGGTGCGCGAGTTCTACAAGATCGACATCGAACTGATCTCGCCGGACCAGAGCAAGCTGGAACCCTTCGTCAAGGAAAAGGGCCTGTTCAGCTTCTATAAGGACGGCCATGGCGAATGCTGCGGCATCCGCAAGATCGAACCGCTGCGCCGCAAGCTCGCAAGTGTAAGTGCCTGGGCCACCGGCCAGCGCCGCGACCAGAGCCCCGGCACCCGCAGCCAGGTGGCTGCGCTGGAAATCGACACGGCTTTCTCCACCCCCGAACGTACCCTGTACAAGTTCAACCCGCTGACGCAGATGACCAGCGAAGAGGTGTGGGGTTACATCCGCATGTTGGAGTTGCCTTACAACAGCCTGCATGAGCGCGGCTTTATCAGCATCGGCTGCGAGCCCTGCACCCGCCCGGTATTGCCGAACCAGCATGAGCGCGAAGGTCGCTGGTGGTGGGAAGAAGCCACGCAGAAGGAATGCGGGCTGCATGCGGGGAATATCATCAGCAAGGCCTGAGGCCTGGCAAACTGGTGAGGTAAAAATGTGGGAGGGGGCTTGCTCCCGATAGCGGTGGGTCAGTTGCAGATTTTCTGACTGATATACCGCTATCGGGAGCAAGCCCCCTCCCACATTTTGTTTTGTGCGCAGCATAAAATGTACACAACCTTGTAACCATAGGTGCCATTTTTGTGTGCAACTCATATTCGAGCGCACCAAAACGTAACATTCATCTCTGCTAGTCCCCACACCCCCGAATCACGCTACTCCCAATCAAAAATAAATACCTGTTCAAACGGTCAATTTATATTGCTTTTAATTCAGTAGTTTATTTAAAAATACTATAAAAAAGAAATTATCCCCGTTTTTCATATAACGAAAACTGGCACGCATGTGGCTTAGTGAAAAGTACGCTTTGTATACAATCAATACAAAACCTACATACACTTTGCCATCCGCCGCTTTGCTGCCGATGCGCTGGAGCCTGCCGGAATGCGTACAAGTCTTTCGAGCAATATCGCGCTGGATCTGCCCTCCTCCACCCTCCACCCCGAGGCTGCAAGCCCCGGCCCCCTGGTCCTCAGCCCGCGCCTGCACAACAAGGACCTGGCCCCCACCAAAGTCGAGGGCCGACGCTGGGGGCGCTATAGCATCTTTGCGCTGTGGACCAATGACGTGCACAACATTGCCAACTATTCGTTTGCCATCGGCTTATATGCATTGGGCTTGGGCGGCTGGCAAATATTGCTGTCCCTGGGGATCGGCGCGGCGCTGGTGTACTTCTTCATGAACTTGTCGGGGTACATGGGACAGAAGACCGGTGTGCCGTTTCCCGTGATCAGCCGCATCAGTTTCGGTATCCACGGTGCGCAGATTCCAGCATTGATCCGGGCGGTGATTGCGATTGCCTGGTTTGGTATCCAGACGTACCTGGCGTCGGTGGTTTTCCGTGTATTGCTGACGGCGATTCATCCGGGCTTTGCTGACTATGACCACAACTCGATCCTGGGCCTGTCGAGCCTGGGCTGGGCGTGTTTTGTCGCGATCTGGCTGGTGCAGTTGGTGATCCTCGCCTATGGCATGGAAATGGTACGCCGCTATGAAGGCTTCGCCGGGCCGGTGATTTTGCTTACGGTGGCTGCGTTGGCCGGCTGGATGTACTTCCAGGCGGGCGGGCATATCGCCTGGTCGATCCGTGAACCGCTGAGCGGCGGCGAGATGTGGCGCAATATCTTTGCCGGTGGCGCGCTGTGGCTGGCGATCTACGGCACCTTGATCCTCAACTTTTGCGACTTCGCCCGCTCTTCGCCCTGCCGCAAGACCATCCAGGTCGGCAATTTCTGGGGCCTGCCGGTGAATATCCTGGTGTTTGCCGCCATTACCGTGCTGCTGTGCGGCGGCCAGTTCCAGCTCAATGGCCGAGTGATCGAGAGCCCGACCGAAATCATCGCGGCAATCCCCAATACCTTCTTCCTGGTGCTCGGTTGCCTGGCCTTCCTGATCGTTACCGTGGCGGTGAACATCATGGCCAACTTCGTCGCCCCGGCCTTTGTGCTGAGCAACCTGGCGCCCAAGTACCTGAACTTTCGCCGCGCCGGTTTGATCAGCGCCTTCGTGGCGGTGCTGATACTGCCGTGGAATCTCTACAACAGCCCGCTGGTGATTGTGTACTTCCTTTCTGGCCTGGGCGCGCTGCTGGGGCCGTTGTACGGGGTGATCATGGTCGATTACTGGCTGATCCGTAAAAGCCAGGTGGACGTGCCGCAGCTGTATAGCGAAGACCCCAATGGCGTTTATTACTACAGCCGGGGGGTGAATATGCGCGCCGTGGCGGCGTTTATTCCTGCCGCGGTGATCGCCATCCTGCTGGCGCTGTTGCCGGGGTTTGCCAGCGTTTCACCGTTTTCCTGGCTGTTCGGCGCCGGCATCGCAGGGTTGCTGTACCTGCTGATCGCCAAGCGTCAGCCGCACTACGCCGATGTCAGCGGCGAAAGCATTGCCGTCGATAACGTCAGTCATTAAACAAGGACTCTCCATGCGTATCCTCGTGGTCAACGTCAACACCACCGAATCCATCACCGACACCATTGCCCAGCAAGCACGGGCCGTGGCTTCACCGGGCACCGAGATTGTCGGGCTCACCCCGTACTTCGGCGCAGAATCGGTGGAAGGCAATTTTGAAAGCTATCTGGCAGCCATCGCCGTGATGGATCGGGTAATGGCCTACGACCAGCCCTTTGATGCGGTGATCCAGGCCGGCTATGGCGAACATGGCCGTGAAGGCCTGCAGGAGCTGCTCAATGTGCCGGTGGTGGATATCACCGAGGCGGCGGCCAGCACCGCGATGTTCCTGGGGCACGCCTACTCGGTGGTGACGACCCTGGACCGCACTGTGCCGCTGATTGAAGACCGGCTGAAACTCGCCGGCCTCTACCAGCGTTGCGCTTCGGTGCGCGCCAGCGGCATGGCAGTGCTGGAGCTGGAAGCAGACCCGCTGGCCGCTATGGAGGCCATTGTGCGCCAAGCGGAACTGGCGATTCGTGACGACAAGGCCGAGGTGATTTGCCTGGGCTGCGGCGGCATGGCCGGGTTAGATGAGCAGATTCGACAGCGCACCGGGGTGCCGGTGGTAGACGGGGTGACAGCGGCGGTGATGATTGCCGAATCGTTGGTACGGTTGGGGTTGTCGACATCCAAAATCAGAACGTATGCGGCGCCAAGACCCAAAAAAGTCATTGGTTGGCCCGGCAAGTTCGGCCACTGAGATCAAATGTGGGAGGGGGCTTGCTCCCGATAGCGGTGTATCAGCCAGCTTATCTATAGCTGACCCACCACAATCGGGAGCAAGCCCCCTCCCACATTTTGATCACTACAAGGTGTTAGATGGCACTGAATCTTTGGCCTAACTGCTGCTCGGCAAACTGCTCGATGATGAAATCCACAAACGCCCGAGTCTTGCCTGGCAGCAGTTTATGTTCGGCGTAGTAGATGCAAATATTGCCGTCGTTCACATACCAGTCCGGCAATACCCGCAGCAACTTGCCGCTCGCCAGCCAGGGTACGGCAAACGGCATGCTCACCAGCGCAACGCCCAAGCCCTGTTCGGCGCAGATGCAGGCGGCCTGCGAGTCGCTCATGGTCATGCGCGGTTTGAGACTCAGCGGGCCGTGCTCGCCATTGCGATGAGTCAGTTGCCAGGAGCGCACTCGCCCGGTTTGCGGTGAGCGAATCAGGATGCCGTCGCAGTGCTCCAGGTCTTCTGGCTGCAACACCGCTGGGCGTGCCGCCAAATAGTCAGGCGATGCCACCAGCACGCGGTGAGCGGGCGTCAGCTTGCGTGCCACGACGCCTTGGGGCAACTCAAAGCCGCCGCCAAGGGCCGCGTCAAAGCCCTGACCAATCAGATCGACCTGGCGATTGTCGAAATGCCAATCCGGGCTGATATCGGGGTAGCGTTTCAGAAACTCCCCCAGCAGCGGCACGATATACAAACAGCCGACCAGCGTGCCCATGCTGACCTTGAGCGTGCCCACCGGTCGCCCTTCGGCGCTGGCCAGGTTGGCCACGGCATTCTGGATAGTGGTGAGGCTGGCGCTGACCTCTTCCAGAAATAACTTGCCGGCTTCAGTCAACGTAAGCCGCCGAGTGCTGCGCTGAAACAGCCGCACACCCAGGCGCGCTTCCAGTTTGGCGACACTTTTGCCCACGGCTGCGGGCGTCAGGCTCAGGTGCCGGGCCGCCTCGGCAAAGCTGCCACCCTCGGCGCTGCGCACAAAGCATTCGATACTGCCAAAGCTCTCCATATCGGCCACTCTAAACTTTTGGTTTACACAGACTATAGCAATCACGGTCTACCGGCGTGCCGGAGGCAGGTCGATACTCAGCCCATCAACTACTTGGAGATCGACATGACCACACAAAACCTCACCGGCAAAGTCGCCCTGATTCAAGGCGGTTCCCGCGGCATCGGCGCCGCCATCGTCAAGCGCCTCGCCGCGCAGGGTGCTGCTGTCGCCTTTACCTACGTCAGTTCGGCCGCCAAGGCCCAGGCGTTGCAGCACGACGTGATCAGCGAAGGCGGCAAAGCCCTGGCGATTCAAGCCGACAGCGCCGATGCCACGGCAATTCGCAATGCCGTCAACGCCACGGTCGATGCGTTTGGGCGCCTGGATATCCTGGTGAACAACGCAGGCGTGCTGGCCATCGCGCCGCTGGAAGACTTCAAGCTGGAGGACTTCGACCAGACCCTGGCAATCAACGTGCGCAGCGTATTTATCGCCACCCAGGAAGCCGCCAGGCACATGGGCGAAGGTGGCCGCGTAATCAATATCGGCAGCACCAACGCCGAGCGTATGCCCTTCGGTGGTGGCGGGCCTTATGCCATGAGCAAGGCGGCGCTGGTAGGGTTGACCAAGGGCTTGGCGCGGGATCTGGGGCCACGGGGTATCACCATCAACAACGTGCAGCCCGGGCCGGTGGATACCGATATGAACCCGGCGAACAGTGAGTTTGCCGAAAGCTTGATCGGGTTGATGGCGGTGGGCAGGTATGGGCACGTGGAGGAGATTGCCAGCTTTGTGGCGTATCTGGCCGGGCCGGAAGCCGGGTATATCACGGGCGCCAGCCTGACCATCGATGGTGGTTTCAGCGCCTGATTTTGCAAAACCGCAAACCAAATGTGGGAGCGGGCTTGCCCGCGAAGGCGGTGTGTCAGTGCCACATCTGTCACTGCACTACCGCTTTCGCAGGCAAGCCAGCTCCCACATTTTTGACCGCGCGGGGTCAGGCCATGGGGGGCAAGCCGTAGGCGGCCAAATCAAAGTCGGCGAGCTTGCGAATAATCTGGTCAGCATGCTGGTACTTGCTGTCAGCCATGGCCTCATCGGGCACCGCAATAGCGGTCATGTGCGCAGCCTTCGCGGCCGTCACGCCGAACGGCGAATCTTCGAACACCAGACAATCCTCAGGCGCCACACCCAGACGGCGCGCAGCCGTGAGGAAGATATCCGGCGCCGGCTTGGCCGCACCGACTTCCGGGTCGTCGGCAGTGACGATGGTGTCGAACAGGCCAAACCATTCGCGGTGCAAGGTGGTCTTGTGGCCAAACGAGTTACGCGATGAACTGGTGCCCACCGCAATCGGGATATTGTGCGCCTTCAGATGCCGCACCAACGCTTCGGCGCCCGGCATACCCAGGGCCTTGGGAAACCGCTCGCTCATCAGCGGTTCGCGAATTTCCAGAAACTCGGCGGGCGTGATCGGCAAATCCAGCGCCTTGACCACGTAATCGGCCAGATCCTGAGCGCCTCGCCCGATGATGTGCTGCTTGATACCCCAGTCATAGGTACGGCCATAGCGCTCGGCGATGATCTGCGTGACTTTGGTGTAGATGCCTTCGGTATCCAGCAACAACCCGTCCATATCGAAAATCACGGCTTTGATCGGGACAGCGGTACGCGGTGCATTCATCACGACACAACCTTGGGGCAAGGACTAAATGGATTCAGCACAATAACGGCCACCCTTGCCGGCGAGCAACCCTTTAGACTGTTTGCCCCTCCTTTCGAAGTGCCCACAATGCTCTACCGACTCGTCGCCGACGGCCTCGTGCTGTTTCACCTGACCTTTATCCTGTTCGTACTGTTCGGTGGCCTGCTCGCCCTGAAATGGCCCAGGGTAATGTGGCTGCACTTGCCCGCCGTGGCCTGGGGGATCGCGGTAGAGGTGCTGCACCTGCCCTGCCCCCTCACCCGCTGGGAAAACCTGTTTCGTCACCTGGCCGGGCAAGACGGTTATGGCGGTGGGTTTATCGAGCACTACATCCTGACGCTGATCTACCCCGCCGGGCTGACGGCGAATATTCAACTGGTGCTGGGGGCGGTGGTGATATTGATCAACGCCGTGGTGTATGGGCGGTTGATCCGGAGTTTGCTAACACGCAGACGCGCATGACCTTCAGCTCCGAGCTTGATCGCCTGGGCGCACGCACAAGCCTGAACATGAAACCTGGGCAGATTGTTTTCAATCTGCCAACCGAGCGCTTAAAGTGTCGCCCCCTCGGGAATTGAATCTCGAGGTTGAGTCCATGGAGTTTCAAGTGAAATACGTCATTAAAGCAGTTGCAGCAGCGGTTCTTGGTTTCACTCTGGCAGGTTGCACCGGCACCGCCATGAAAACCCAGCAATACGACGCCAGCCAATACACCGTCCTCGGCCACAGCGAAGCCAGCGCCACCGGCATCATGCTGTTGGGCGTCATCCCAATCGGCCAGAACAACCGCTTCGTACGCGCTCAGGATGCAGCCATCAAAGCCAAAGGCGGCGACGCGCTGATCAACACCCAAGTGCAAGAAAAGTGGTTCTGGGCCTGGGTATTGAACGGCTACACCACCAAGATTTCCGGTGATGTGATCAAGCTGAAAACCGCGCAATAAAGTATGAAACTGCCAGGGCGCTGACCCCGGCAAGCGACGTATCATGGGCCTGACCTTCGAGGATGGCCCATGAACCTCAGCATCATTTACGCCCTCGTGGCCGCCGCCCTGTTCGGCGCCAGCACTCCGCTCGCCAAAAGCCTTGGCCTGGGCCTCTCACCTATATTGCTGGCCGGCCTGCTTTACCTGGGCAGCGGCATTGGCCTTGCCGGCGTACGCCTGATCCGTGATCGCGGCTGGAAACCCACCGGGTTGACCCCATCGCAATGGCCCTGGCTGCTCGGCGCCATCGCCTTCGGCGGCATCCTAGGCCCCGTCGCCCTCATGTTCGGCCTGATTCGCACCGCCGGCGCCACCGCCTCCTTGATGCTCAACCTCGAATCAGTGCTCACCGCCGTGATCGCCTGGGTCGTATTCAGAGAAAACGCAGATCGGCGCATCGTGCTCGGCATGGTCGCCATTGTGCTGGGCGGCGTGGTGTTGTCATGGACAGGCGCCGGCGGCGGCAGCCAGGACTGGACCGGGCCGCTCGCCATTGCGCTGGCGTGTTTGTGCTGGGGGATAGATAACAACCTGACGCGCAAGGTGTCGGCGTCTGACGCGCTCTTTATCGCCGGTGCCAAAGGTTTGATTGCGGGGCTGGTGAATTGCAGTTTGGCGCTTTACCTCGGGACGCAGATTCCGGGCGTGGCGCAATTGGCGCCGATCCTGGTGGTGGGGTTCCTCGGCTATGGCATCAGCCTGGTGATGTTCGTGCTGGCGCTACGCGGGCTGGGCAGTGCGCGCACCGGGGCTTATTTCTCCACGGCACCCTTCCTCGGTGCCGCAGTGGCGCTGCTGGTATTTGGCGAGTCGGTGACCGTGGCGTTCTGGATTGCTTCGGCGCTGATGGCCGCGGGCGTGTGGCTTCACCTGACGGAGCGCCATGCCCATGAGCATGTGCATGAGGCAACGGAACATGGGCATTGGCATGTGCATGATGAGCATCATCAGCATGAGCATGGGTTTGAGTGGGATCCGGCGCAGCCTCATAGCCATGCGCATGTGCATGCGGTGATGAAGCACAGCCATGCGCATTTTCCGGATGTGAATCATCGGCATAGGCATTGAGCGCGGTGCGGATGTATCAGGGCGGCTCTATTGGCCGCCCTGATGGAGAACAGGCCCGTTTAAGCGTGGTGGCCCGTGTAACCTTTATGCTCATACTCCCACCCCCTACATGCCAACCCGACATGCTTGGGAATAAGCGCAGCACCACTGCTGTACGCGGTGATAGTCCTACGAGAAAAGCCCAGTTCAACAGCAGCTGCGGAAAGGGATAAATTGTTACTGAGCATCCACTTTCTGAAATCCTGGGTCAGCATGACCTCACCAGATTGCTCCAACGCCAGACGGTGCAACGTGACAGCGGACAGTTCTAGGTTATTACCCCATGTCACATCAAAGCCCCACTCACCAACTTCCACTTGGCTGAATAGCGCCAAATCCAAGAGTGGTGTGAGGACAGGAAAAGTATTTATATGATCGGTGAGGTCAACAGTGTGTCGCTTACCGTTGCTCCATTCGATCTCTAATGCATGCTTGCCGGCAACTGGTTGCACAGCAGAAATACGAAGCTTGCTGGTCATATGTCAGTCCCTCCGGTTTTGTTCATCCCATACCCGCTTAAGATCAGCGATATGAGCTTTTGCCCAAAGCAGGGCAGCTTTCAAGGCTTTCTTCTCGGCGCCTGCGCCGAGCACAACAAGCCCTTCTAGCAGAAATGTGGGGCTCCCGTTTCAAAATCGCAATGTCTATAGTCACCCGGTCGCCCATACGGCGGCCGGGTTTGGCGACTCGAAAACAAGACGGAACGTAGACGACGTTATTTTCATGCGGCTGCCATTTTTGGCGGTTTAGCGTGAAAAGAGCTCATTGTTTTTATATTTGTCTTGTGGAGTTACACATGAACCAATACATAGCCCTCACCAGCAACGACAGCGCCACACCTGCCCTTTTTGTCGATACCACCGTGCCATTGGAAATACTCCTCGACGCTGCGACCTATCGAGTTCGTGCCGTTACACAAGTCCTTGAGAACCTCGCACTACGCGGTGAGATCAGTAGTGATGCGGTTGTACTCAGTGATTTTGCGTTGCTTTGTTCCATCTCTTTGCGCGACGGCTGCGATTTG
Source organism: Pseudomonas sp. B329 (assembly GCF_023127835.1). Classification (NCBI taxonomy): domain Bacteria; kingdom Pseudomonadati; phylum Pseudomonadota; class Gammaproteobacteria; order Pseudomonadales; family Pseudomonadaceae; genus Pseudomonas; species Pseudomonas sp. B329. Next base: position 403,396 of record NZ_SPKP01000011.1, read on the forward strand.
CTGGACGTCATAGGAAGGCGAATGGATATGCCAAGCGCGTGATCTGATAAAGCTGGACTTTTCAAACCCTAGAAATCACAAAACCCCTGGTTTCTCTCGAAACCAGGGGTTTTGTTTACATCGAATTTGGCGGTGAAGGAGAGATTCGAACTCTCGATACAATTTCTTGTATACACACTTTCCAGGCGTGCTCCTTAAGCCACTCGGACACTTCACCGTATCTCGGCAAACCAGTTCAGTCTGTCGAGGCGCGCTAATGTAGTCGAAAGCCTTTCTGATGGCAAAGGTTTTTTTCAGAATTTTCATGCGGTTAGACGGTTATGCCATTCCCCGCCCGGCAAGGGGTGATGATTGTGCCATTCTCGGGCATCGGCGGCAGGCGTCTGGGACGGTTGCTGCGCCCTGCTGCGGGCCGTCTACCCTTGGGGAGGCGGGAAAAGCCTGACTGGGTAGTCAGTCACGGCGCTTTACCAGCGCGGGCGTGGTGAGTAACGTCTGCGCATCTACCTCTATAACAAACCCTACAAGGAACCGCGTCATGAGTGAGTTGATTGCCTACCACTTCGAAGACGGTATCGCGACCCTGACCCTGAGCAATGGCAAGGTGAATGCCATTTCTCCGGCGGTGGTCAGTGAGTTTAATGCGGCGCTGGATCAGGCCGAGAAGGATCGGGCGGTGGTGATCATCACGGGCACGCCGGGGATTTTGTCGGGTGGTTATGATTTGAAGGTAATGACCGCCGGCCCCAAGGAGGCAATCAGCCTGGTGACGTCGGGCTCGACCCTGGCGCGGCGCTTGTTGGCGCACCCGTTCCCGGTGATTGTGGCTTGCCCGGGCCATGCGGTAGCCAAGGGCGCGTTCCTGTTGTTGTCGGCCGATTACCGTATCGGCGTCGAAGGCCCGTTCAGCATTGGTTTGAATGAGGTGGCGATCGGCATGACCATGCACCACGCCGGTATCGAGTTGGCGCGGGATCGGCTGCGCAAGTCGGCGTTCCATCGGTCAGTAATCAATGCCGAGATGTTTGACCCGCAAGGCGCCTTGCAAGCGGGCTTCCTCGATAAGGTGGTAGCACCGGAGGAATTGCACGCAGCCGCACTGGAAGCGGCACGTCAGTTGAAGAAGATCAATATGAATGCCCACAAGCACACCAAGTTGAAAGTGCGCCGCGCACTGCTGGAAGCCCTGGATGATGCGATCATCCAGGATCAGGGCCACAATCTGAGTTAATGCCTACACCCGTCTTACCTAAGCCCGACCTAGCGTCGGGCTTTTTCTTACAAATGAATCCGACATATCCGTAGCCGCTCTAGCCGGCCTTTGTGGGCATATGTGGAAACATGCGCTTAAACATCGCCTATCTCCCACCTCTGTAGGGGCAATTGCCGAATACAGTGCACATCCGTACACTGCGCCACCTTTTGTCCCGATGGGCCGCTTCGATGCTTTTTCTGTTACGTATGTTGTTGATGGTCCTGCACTTTATGATCGCCGGGGTATTGGGCGTACTTTTAGGGGTATGCCGGCCATTCAATCCGGACAACAGCCGCCTCTGCGCCCGCCTTTACGCATTGCCAGCCATGTGGATCTTGCGCCTGAAGGTGAAGACGGATGTCGACTCGCTGCGCAACAAGCCCGGCACCTGTGTGGTGATCGCCAACCACCAGTCCAACTACGACCTGTTTGTACTTGGCAATGTAGTGCCGCACCGCACCGTATGTATCGCCAAGAAAAGTCTGAAATGGGTGCCGCTGTTCGGCCAGTTGTTCTGGCTGGCGGGCAATGTGCTGATCGACCGCGGTAATGCGCACAAGGCCCGACGCGCCATGCTCACCACCACCCAGACCTTGCAACACAAGGACACGTCGATCTGGGTGTTCCCGGAAGGTACCCGCAACCTGGGTAAAGGGCTGTTGCCGTTCAAGAAAGGTGCGTTTCATATGGCGATTGCGGCCGGCGTGCCTATCGTGCAGGTGTGTGTCAGCAATTATGTAACGCAGATGCAGCTCAACCGCTGGAACAGCGGGGAAGTGCTGATACGGTCGTTGCCGCCGATTCCTACCACTGGCATGACGGTAGATGACATCCCTCAATTGATGCTGGACTGTCATGCGCAAATGACCGCATGCATTGAAACAATGGACCGTGAACTTGCAGGAGCGAGCTTGCTCGCGAAAACTGTATAGGCGACGCGGATCACCCGATAGCGCGGCGTCATCGTTGATGATCTTCGCGAGCAAGCTCGCTCCTGCAAGGGAATGGGCAATGTCAGTCAGCAACAACGGAACGTCATTCAGGCTAAGCTGCCCAACATCTGTCCTCTTATAAGAAGTGATCAGCACCATGGGTAGAGTTGTTGCGGCGGCCGTCTACAGCGCCGGAAAAAAAGTCTCGGATATCACCCTCGATGAAGGCGCGGCCTGGGCGGCCAAGCCCGGTCACTTTGTGTGGATCGGCCTGGAAGAGCCCAGCGCCCAGGAATTGAATAACCTGCAACGCCAGTTCAACCTGCACGAGCTGGCGATTGAAGACGCGATGGAAAAACACAGCCGCCCGAAGCTGGAAACCTTCGGTGACGCGCTGTTTATCGTCACCTACTCACCGGTGCGCGAGAACGGCAAGCTGGAGTTTATCGAAACCCATATCTTTGCCGGCAACGGCTACATCATCACTGCACGCAACGGTCACTCGGCGTCCTACGGTTTTGTGCGCCAACGCTGTGAGGCGCGGCCGCTGTTGCTGGAGCATGGGGAAGACTTCGTACTCTATGCGCTGCTGGATTTCGTCACCGAGAACTACCAGCCGGTCAGCGAGGCGATTCACGCCGAAATCGATGAGCTGGAGCGCAATGTGCTGTGCAGTTCACTCAATGAGCGAGATATCCAGCACCTCCACGGCCTGCGTCGTGATGTGCTGCGGCTCAAGCGTCATGTGGCGCCGATGGTGGAAATCAGCCAAGAGTTGCAGAAGCTGAGCTTTCCGTTTATCGACAAAAACATGCGCCCGTATTTCCGCGACGTGCAGATCCACGTCACCCGGCAGATGGAAGACCTCACCACCTTGCGCGACATTGCCAGCCAGACCATCGAGATCGGTGTGTTGCTGGAGGCGTCGCGCCAGAGCGTGGTGCAGCGCAAGTTCGCCGCGTGGGCGGCGATCCTGGCGTTCCCCACGGCGGTGGCGGGGATCTACGGGATGAACTTTCAGAACATGCCCGAGCTGCAATGGCATTACGGCTATTTTGCGGTGCTCGGGTTTATTGCTGTGGGCTGTGGCGGTTTGTGGGCCAGCTTCAAGCGTTCAGGCTGGCTTTAGGCCGCGGTATCCGGCTTGTGTGCGACAAAGCGCATCATCCACTCCGCCACGGTTACGCCGTGGTGGTCGCGATCCAGGCTGGCCACGCCGTTGGTGTAGACCTTCTCACCCAGGGTTGTCTGAAGAATCTCCAGCAACTCGCGGGAATAATCATGGATAAATTCCGGATGGCCCTGGAAGCACAGCACCTGATCGCCGATGTGGTAAGCGGCGAACGGGCAGAACTCGCTGGAAGCGATGACCGTGGCATTGTCCGGCAACGTGGTGACTTGATCCTGGTGGCTGATCAATAGCGTCAGCTCCGGCACCTCGGGGCTCATCCATGGCGTCTTGGCATCCAGCTTGTAGGCGTGGGTGCCCATGCCCCAACCCTGGCTGGCACGCTCGGCCTTGCCGCCCAGTAGCAGGGCGAGCAACTGATGGCCAAAGCACACACCCAGCAACTTGTCGCCACGCTCGTACCGTGTGAGCAAATAAGCCTTGAGGGTCTGGATCCAGGGGTCAGTGCCGAACGAGTCGGCCTTGCTGCCGGTGATCAGGTACGCGTCAAACACTTCGTCATCAGGCGGGTATTCGCCCTGCACCACGTTGTAGACGACAAATTCGGCGGCAATCGGTTGCTTGGCGAACAGGCGCTTGAACATCTGCCCGTAACCTTGGTACTGATCGATCAAGCCTGGACGCAGGATATCGGTTTCCAGGATGCAGACGCGTAGCGACATAAAAAATACCTGACACGGCGATGGGAATATTGCACACCCCAGAGCCTGCCTTGAAATACACCCTCAAGGCAAGCTCCCCTCCCACATTTTGCTCAGCCGAACACTCCGCCCTGCGCCGCTTTCTCCAGCAACAACGCCGGTGGTGAGAAGCGCTCCCCATACTCTTCGGCCAAATAACGAGCGCGGGCGACAAAATCGTTCAGCCCGTATTGGTTGATAAACTGCAGCGCGCCGCCACTCCACGCGGCAAAGCCGATGCCGAAGATCGAACCGACGTTGGCGTCAGCCGTGGACATCAACACGCCCTCCTCCACGCAGCGCACGGTTTCGATGGCCTGGATAAACAGCAAGCGGTCGCGCACGTCCTGGGGTGAAATTCGATTGCCGGGCCGTTCGAACCGGGCTTTCAACTCTGGCCACAGGTGCTTCTGACCACCGGCGGGGTAATCGTAAAAACCGCCGCCCGCCGCCTTGCCGGTGCGCTTGTATTCATTCACCAGCAAATCAATCACCGCTGTCGCCGGATGATTCGGCAGTGCCTTGCCTTCGGCCTGTAGATCCTTGGCGGTTTGCTGTCGGATATGGCTCATCAGGCTGAGGGACACTTCATCGGACACCGCCAGCGGCCCCACCGGCATCCCGGCCTTGCGCGCTTCGGTCTCGATCATCGGCGCGGCCACGCCTTCGCCGAGCATGGCAATGCCTTCGTTGGTGAAGGTGCCGAAGACCCGCGAGGTGAAGAAGCCACGGCTGTCGTTGACCACAATCGGGGTTTTCTTGATTTGCAGGACGAAATCGAAACCGCGGGCCAGGGTCTCATCGCTGGTGTGGGTGCCTTTGATGATTTCCACCAGGGGCATCTTGTCCACGGGGCTGAAGAAGTGCAGACCGATAAACCTGGTTTGGTCCGGCACCGCCGTGGCCAGGCCGCTGATGGGCAAGGTGGAAGTGTTGGAGGCGATCACCGCATCGGCACCGACCACGCTTTGTGCGGCGGCCGAGACCCTGGCCTTGAGTTCGCGGTCTTCGAACACGGCCTCGATGATCAGGTCGCAACCGGCCAGGTCAGCGTCATCCTGCGTAGGGTGAATGCGCGCCAGGGTGGCTTCGCGCTGTTCGGCGGTCAATTGCCCACGGCTGACTTTCTTGTCCAGCAAGGCAGCGCTATGGGCTTTGCCTTTTTCGGCGGCGGCGAGATTGATGTCTTTGAGCACCACCTCGACCCCCGCACAGGCACTGACATAGGCGATGCCCGCACCCATCATCCCGGCGCCGAGTACACCGAGCTTACGGGTGGCGTGAGGGGCAAAACCCTGTGGGCGTGAGCTGCCGGCATTGATTTCATTAAGCTGAAACCAGAAGGTGCCGATCATGTTTTTCGCCACCTGCCCGGTCACCAGTTCGGTGAAGTAGCGGGTTTCGATCAGGTGTGCGGTGTCGAAATCCACTTGGGCACCTTCAACGGCGGCGCAGAGGATTTTCTCCGGTGCCGGGAAGCAGCCATTGGTTTTGCTGCGCAAAATCGACGGGGCAATGGCGAGCATCTGCGCGACTTTGGGGTTGGACGGCGTGCCGCCAGGGATTTGATACCCCTTGTTGTCCCAGGGTTGCCTGGCCTCGGGATTGGCGAGAATCCACGCTCGGGACTTGCTCAGCAGTTGCTCGCGATCGGCTGCCAGTTCATCAATCAAGCCGGCTTGCAGGGCCTGGGCTGGCCGGACTTTTTTGCCTTCAAGCAAATACGGCAGGGCTTTTTCCAGACCCAGCATCCGCACCATGCGCACCACCCCGCCGCCGCCCGGCAACAGGCCAAGGGTGACTTCGGGCAGGCCCAACTGCACAGACTTGTCGTCCAGCGCGACCCGATGATGGCAGGCCAGGCAAATTTCCCAGCCACCGCCCAAAGCCGCGCCATTGATCGCGGCCACCACCGGCTTGCCGAGGGTTTCCAGGCGGCGTAACTGCGCCTTCAACACCAGCACGCTGTCATGGAAATCCCTGGCGTGGGCCTTGTCGACCTTGATCAGTTCATTGAGGTCGCCACCGGCAAAAAAGGTCTTCTTGGCCGAGGTGATCACCACCCCGGCAATCTGGTCCTTTTCTGCTTCCAGGCGCGTGACGGTGGCCGCCATCGCTTCGCGGTAGACGGCGTTCATGGTGTTGGCGCTCTGGCCGGGCATGTCCAGGGTCAGTACCACGATCTGGTCCTGGCCTTTTTCGTAACGAATGGCATCGGTCATGACAAATTCCTTGGGCTCAGAGGCGTTCGATGATGGTGGCGATTCCCATGCCACCGCCGACACACAGGGTGGCCAGGCCGTAGCGTTGCTGGCGCACTTCCAGCTCGTCGAGCAAGGTGCCGAGAATTGCGCAACCGGTGGCGCCCAACGGGTGGCCCATGGCTATAGAGCCGCCGTTGACGTTGACCCGTGCGGCGTCGATGCCCATGTCTTTGATGAACTTGAGCACCACCGAGGCAAACGCTTCGTTGACTTCGAACAGGTCGATGTCCTCTACCCGCAGGCCGGCCTTGGCCAGCGCCTTGCGGGTGGCGGGTGCGGGGCCGGTGAGCATGATGGTCGGGTCGGTGCTGGTGACTGCCGTGGCGACAATGCGCGCCCGCGGTTGCAGGCCCAACTCGCGCCCCTTGGCCTCGGAGCCGATCAACATCAATGCCGCGCCATCAACGATGCCGGAGCTGTTGCCCGGCGTGTGCACATGGTCAATGCGTTCCACATGGCTGTAGACCCGCAGCGCGGTAGCATCAAAGCCCATCTGGCCCATCATTTCGAAGCTGGGCTTGAGCTTGCCCAAGCCTTCGAGGGTCGAGTCGCCGCGGATAAATTCGTCATGATCCAGCAGCACGATGCCGTTCTGATCCTGCACCGCGATCAACGACTTGTTGAAGGAACCGTCCGCCCGCGCCCTGGCGGCCTTCTGTTGTGACTGCAGGGCAAAGCTGTCCACATCCTGGCGAGTGAACCCTTCCAGCGTGGCAATCAGGTCAGCGCCAATACCTTGAGGGGTGAAGTGGCTGTGCATATTGGTTTGCGGGTCGAGCACCCAGGCGCCGCCATCGCTGCCCATGGGCACGCGGGACATGGATTCGACGCCACCCACCACGACCAGATCTTCGAAGCCGGAACGCACTTTCATTGCCCCCAGGTTGACTGCTTCCAGCCCCGAGGCGCAGAAGCGATTGACCTGGACGCCGGCGACGCTGATGTCCCAGTCCGCCACCAGGGCGGCGGTCTTGGCGATATCGGCGCCCTGGTCGCCCACCGGCGTGACGCAGCCCAGGACGATGTCATCCACTTGGCGGGTGTCGAGGTCGCTGCGTTGTGCCAGCGCCGTGAGCAAGCCGGCCACCAGATTTACCGGTTTGACGCTGTGCAAGGCACCATCGGCCTTGCCTTTGCCTCGGGGCGTGCGTATCGCATCAAAGATCAAAGCTTGGGTCATGACATCCTCGAACCGCTGTGGGTGTATGCCCCCTACCTTAGGCCCGATTGACACGGTTTCAATGACGGATGCGCTCATTGCTTTTGACCCCCTCGCTCGGACGAACGGTAGGTAGCTACGGGAATTACCTGATTAATCGTTTTAGCTGTCTAGCCCTAGGGCTCGCGCCAAGATGGCAATAAGCCTCATGCCGTTTTTAGCGCAAATGCTGATTAGCTGATATGAAATGGATCTAAGCGAAGAAGATCGGGCGCTCTAAGGTTGAACCTGTAGGACACTGCTGCCGGGTTTTGCTGGAGCAGTTGTAAGAAAAGTGCAATGTCATCTCGCGATACTGAAATAAACCGGCACGCATTTGACGCTCAGGAATAACAACAAATAGGCAGTCAGCCATGTTCAAACATTCGAAAGTACGTCAGGCGGGACTTATTCTGTTCGCCACCACACTGATTCTGATCTTGCCCAATTTAACCAAGGTTATCGGGTGACGATCCAGCACCCGGTCTTCGTGCTTACACAGCACCGGACCAGCAGCGTTTGGCAGCACCTGCCGGGATACTGCGCTTAGCGCTACCGTTGCGGGCGCTGTCTTTTTACCTGTGCGTTTCGGGTATCTTGTGCGCTATCGCCATTTATCGTCAGGCCTGTGCCTTGAAACTGATCCTCGCTTTTTTTACTGCTTTGCTGAGCCTGCCCGCTGCGGCTGCGCAATTGACCATTGAGCTGGACCACGCCAGCAAGACCTGGCAGACCGCGCAGTTGCTCAAGCACCCCGAGGCGCAGGACGTACAAATCGTCGACGACGTGTCTTACAAGCGCGACATGACCTATCGCGCGGTGCCCCTGGCGGTACTCCTGCCGGGCCTGAAGCCTGCGAACCACCTGCAAGCCGTTGCCCTTGATGGCTTTGCCGCCGAACTCACCGCCGCGCCCTTGTTGGAAAAAACCGGTGCACGCGCCTGGCTGGCCGTGGAAGACCCGGCCCATCCGTGGCCGGCGCTGGCGCAAGGAAAACCCAGCGCCGGGCCGTTCTACCTGGTGTGGACCAACCCCCAAGCCGGGCATATCAGCCCGGAACAATGGCCCTTCCAGATTTCCACGATCAAGCAATTGCAGACGGTCGCCGAGCGCTTTCCAGCGTTGCTGCCCGACCCGAAGCTGGCGGCGGATGACCCGGTGAACCAAGGCTTTGCGTTATTCCAGAAGAACTGCCTGGCTTGCCATCGCCTCAATGGTGCCGGCGATGCGCAAATGGGGCCGGACCTGAATATTCCCTATAACCCGACCGAGTATTTCGGTGGCGATTTCCTCAAGCGCTACATCCGCGACCCACAAAGCCTGAGGCACTGGCCACAGGCCAAGATGCCGGCGTTTGCCGCCAGCGTGTTGCCAGACCACGAGCTGGATTTGCTGGTGGGGTATTTGCAGCATATGGCGGGGCGTAAACAGCAACCTTAAGCCTCCCACATCTGGCCTGCTGTGCTCAGGAAGTTTATTGCTGCTGCACGGAAACCAAGGTCGGGGCTACAAATACCTTGGCATGCATCTGCTCATGCCCGCCGCCACGGCGCATACCGCGTACCGGGCAGGCGTCGAGGTAGTCCAGGCCCACGGCGAGCTTCAAATGCCGCTCCGGACGGGCCAGTTGGTTGGTCACGTCAAAGCTGTACCAGGCGCCATCCAGCCAGGCTTCGGCCCAGGCATGGCTGGCCAGGTGCGCGCTGTCTTCGGTGTACAAATACCCCGACACATACCGCGCAGCAATCCCCAGGCTGCGCGCGCAGGCCAGGAATGCATGGGTGTGGTCCTGGCACACGCCCGCCGCGCCCGCGAAGGCTTGGGCGGCGCAGGTATCGACGGCAGTCGCACCTGGCGTGTAGATCATCGCTTGGTTGAGGGCCTGCATCAGATCGATCAACGCGGTGCGGTCGCGACGCTGATGGCAGTGTTGTTCGGCAAACCGGCGCAAGGCTTCGTCGGGCTCGGTGAGGCGCGTGCTGCGCAGGAACGGAAAGGGCGACTGGCTTTCGTGCTCGGCCTCGCGCAACTCATCAATTTCTACCTGGCCGCGGGCTCCGATGATGATGGCGTCGTGGGGTTCATCCAGGGTCAGCACATGCAGGATGTTGCCGAAGGGGTCTACTTGGGCGCGCACCGGGCGCGGCAGGTCGAGTTGCCAGCTGAGCACGTGCTGGCGCTCACTGTCGTGGGGTGTAAGGCGCAGGTATTGAATGCTGGCACGTACCTGGTCTTCGTAGTGGTAGGTGGTTTCGTGGCTGATGGAGAGTCTCATGCCGCCTCCAGGTAAGAACTGTAGATGGCGTCGCCCAACTGGCGGACCAAGGGGATAAAGTCGGTCAGCCAGGCGTGCAGGCCTTCCTCAAGGATTTCGTCGATGGCGGTGAAGCGCAGGCGCGCATCCATCTCGGCGGCCAGGCGCTGGGCCGGGCGGCCGTTAAGACCGGGCAGGCTGGCGAGGATCTGGTCGATCTCTTCACTGCACGCCCGCAGTGAACGCGGGACATCAGCACGTAACAGCAGCAGCTCGGCAACCTGCCGGGCACCTGGGGCATCACGATAAATTTCGGTGTACGCCTCGAATGACGACAGCGCACGCAGCAATGCGCTCCACTGGTAATACGCGTGAGCGGTGCCATCGCTGACCGCCGCCTGGTCGCCGGCCATTTCATAGCGGGCATCCAGCAGGCGCAGGGTGTTATCGGCGCGCTCGATAAAGGTACCCAGGCGGATAAAGCGGAAAGCATCGTTACGCATGATGGTACCGTAGGTGGCGCCGCGGAACAGGTGGGAACGCTCCTTGACCCACTCACAAAACCGGCTCATACCGTAGTGGCTCAGCCCTTGCTGGGCGATGTCACGAATGTCCAGCCAGGTGGCGTTGATGTTTTCCCACATGTCGGCGGTAATACGCCCACGCACCGCATGGGCGCTGGCCCGCGCGGCGCCAAGGCAGCTGTAGATGCTGGCCGGGTTGGCCGCATCCAGCGCGAAAAAATGCAGCAGCCGTTCGGCATGAAGTTCGCCATGACGCTCGTGATAATCCTCCAGCGTGCCAGTGATCAACAACGGCATGGCCAGTTCGTGCAGGCCATCGCCGCGCCCATCCTGGGGCATCAGCGACAGCGAATAGCTGACATCCAGCATACGCGCGAGGTTTTCTGCGCGTTCCAGATAGCGAGACATCCAGTACAAATCCGAGGCAGTTCTACTCAGCATGGCATCAGTCCTCGACCACCCAGGTATCTTTGGTGCCGCCGCCCTGGGACGAGTTGACCACCAGCGAACCTTCGCGCAGCGCCACGCGGGTCAGGCCGCCAGGCACCACCCGGGTTTCCTTGCCGGACAACACGAACGGGCGCAGGTCGATATGCCGGGGCGCGATACCGTTTTCGACGAAGGTCGGGCAGGTGGATAAGCACAGGGTCGGCTGTGCGATATAGGCGTGGGGCTTGGCCTTGATACGCGCACGGAACGCTTCGATTTCGGCCGTCGTGGACGCCGGGCCAACCAACATGCCGTAGCCACCGGAGCCCTGGGTTTCCTTGACCACCAGGTCGGGCAGATTAGCCAGTACGTGGGACAGTTCGTCAGGCTTGCGGCATTGAAAAGTCGGAACGTTCTGCAGGATCGGTTCTTCATCCAGATAGAAACGGATCATTTCTGTCACGAACGGATACACCGATTTATCGTCCGCGACCCCGGTGCCGATGGCATTGGCCAGCACCACATTGCCACAGCGATAGGCCGCAAGCAGGCCAGGGACACCGAGCATCGAGTCGGGGTTGAATGCCAAGGGGTCGAGGAAAGCATCGTCGAGGCGGCGGTAGATCACATCGACAGCCTTGGGGCCGTCGGTGGTGCGCATGAACACGCGATCATCACGCACAAACAAATCCGCGCCCTCCACCAGTTCCACACCCATTTCCCGGGCCAGGAAGGCATGCTCAAAGAACGCACTGTTGAAGCGCCCCGGGGTCAGCACCACCACGCTGGGGTTATCCAGAGGGCTGGCGCTTTTGAGGGTATCGAGCAGCAGGTTGGGGTAATGGTCGATGGGCGCGATGCGCTGGGCGGCGAACAACTCGGGGAACAGACGCATCATCATCTTGCGGTCTTCGAGCATGTAGCTGACACCGCTGGGCGTGCGCAGGTTGTCTTCCAGCACGTAGTAGGTGCCATCGCCATCACGTACGAGGTCTACCCCAGAGATGTGGGAATACAGATCGCGGTGCAGATCCAGCCCCTGCATTGCCAACTGGTATTGCTCGTTGGCCAGCACCTGTTCGGCGGGCACGATACCGGCCTTGATGATGCGCTGTTCGTGATACAGGTCGGCGAGGAACATGTTCAACGCCTTGACCCGCTGGATACATCCACGTTCGACGATCCGCCATTCACTGGCGGGAATACTGCGCGGGATGGTGTCGAAGGGGATCAGGCGTTCGGTGCCCTGCTCGTCTCCGTAGAGGGTGAAGGTGATGCCGGCGCGGTGGAACAGCAAATCGGCTTCGCGCCGACGCTGGGCCAGCAGTTCGGCAGGGGTATCGGCGAGCCAGCGGGCGAACTCGCGGTAATGGGCGCGCACCTGCCCTGCCCCATCGTACATTTCATCGTAATAAGTGCGGATCATGCCGTACTCCTTGTCACTGGGACGCAAGAACCTTCGCAAGGCCCGTGCCATCGACATAAACACTTGGTTATCAATGAGTTGAATAAACCAAGCGGCTTCGCCGCACCGTCCTGGTGCGCAGAACGCCCGCTGTGATGTGGGGTGCTTCATTGCAACGCGCGCTTTAACTATCAACAGCATAGTCAGAGTTGATTTCACGGCTCGGCGGACACCGCACATAATCGCTTCCATCAGCTGATCAGGAGATGTCCTACAGCCAACGCTTTTGCGCAATCGGTAATGTGTTACCTGTTGTACTGATTTACTCCTCAAGGTTCCCTTTCCGCCACCCTATCCGGGTGGTTTTTTTTGCGCGCAAGACTGCGATGTGCAGCCCTGCAAACAAAAACGGCCGACCCAAAGGTCAGCCGATACGCTGCGCTGCTCATAACACTTGCTACATGGGTAACCCACGCACCTCCTGCTTGACGCCCCATCCTTCGATGATGCCGCCGAGCGGTTCGACCACCGCTTCAAAGTCTTGCTCAAAGTCTCCTATACCGTCGTAGGTGGCGAACATGACCTTGCTCAGCTCCAGGTACCAGGCGCCGTCATCGCGCGCACTGACCTGGGCATTCAGGGACTCTCCACGAAATCGACCCGCAGCCCTGCGCGCCCGTTCCTCATCCGGGAAAATGGCGTAGAACTCGATGGGGTGAAAACGCGAAAAATCAAAACCGCCTTCTTTCATGCGGCGCAGAACGTTGGTGCTGATGTCTTCTTGATAGGCTGTGCTCATGAAAAGTGCTCCTCAAATGATGGATAGACTTTCCGTGCTTCCCGAAGCTCGCGCCCTGCTGGCGCGAGTACTACGGCAGGAACAACACCGCTGGAAAACAAGCATGTAGCTGACAAGACCAGACCTTAGCGATTCATTCGCTGATCTCGATTGCAGAGTAGCGCGAAGCTATCACCTCCACCAGAGGTGCTTGAAAGGCAGACAGGGAATATTCAGACGGAGGGAGAAATATCGAGAATCTGAATACTGTTCTGGTCTTTAAGAATCTTTACCGTTGGCTCGGGCTTACGGCCCTCGAGATCATTGAGGTCGAGCTCGGCAGCCACTGGCACCAGCTTGTTGCGAATCATATGCGCCGCATCTTCGAGGCTGGGCTTTTGTTCGCAGGTGAACTGCTCCACGGACTTCACACCGTGATCATCAACGAAGGTAATCTGCCACTTTTGCATCGGTGCCTCCTCGATAAAACCCATTGGTGGGCTTACATTTATCTGGACCTTGAGGGCTCGCCAAACGTTCCACTCAAGCCCGGAGGCACCTGATCAAACAGCGCTTATTTTTCAGCGTGTTCCTTCAAGGCTTTCAAGGTGTTGAACGGCGCGTCCACCACGAACTTGTTGGCCAACCACGACGGCACGCTGCCGCCTGGCTCGGTGTGTACCTGGTAGGTCACTTCAGTTTCATTGGCACCTTTGGGCACCAGTTTCCAGAAGCCATCAACCTGGGCCACTCGCACGTAGCCTTTTTCTTCAGGCTTGTAAGTCGGCACGCCTACCAGCTTGCGCGTAATGCTGCCGTCAGCGGCTTTGGTGGTGGTGACGTGGATATACGAATCACGATCCGTCACAGGGAACGGCGCCTTGAACTGGGTGTAGGTCCATGCCTCGTCGCCTTTCTTGTCGACGAGTTTCTGGGATTTGCATTCATGGATCCACACGCAGGCCCCCGCGACGTCTTCCTGCAAAGCCTGGATTTTGGCGACGGGGGCCTTGATTACCGTCACACCGCGATAGGCTTTGTACTTGGAGCCGGCCATTTCGCTCAGCGAAATCTTGATGCCGTCTTCGTCCTTGGCAACTTGCCAATCCTCAGCCTGGGCAGTGGCCGCGAACATCATCGTAAAACCGCACACCACAGCCATTCGTTTCAGCGAACCCATCGTTGTATTCCTTGTTGTTGAAGTTCCGATAGTAAAGCCCATCAAGCCGCCGTCATTTGCTCCCACCAGCCGATCAAGCGAATCGCATCGGCCTGGTCGTTACCGCAGACCTCGATATCCGCCTTGAAATCACTGCACACCGCCGGACGTTCCGGTTGACCGAACAGCTGGCACAGTTGTTCCACCGACAGGTGCAGGCAACGCACGCCTGCAGGTTTGCCCTGGGGCATTCCCGGCAGCGGTGAACTGATGGAGGGGGCGATGCAGCATGCGCCACAGCCTTCACGGCATTTCATGACCAGCAGGTCCTCGACGACTCAATAGGATGGCCGGGCTAGAGTACGCCCTTAAACAGCCGTTTTAAAATGGTCCAACAGGGGTTTTTCGCACAAAACAAAGATGACCGACTAGTCTGCGACAGATGGTCGGCAACCCGGGTCACCTGTGACTGAACAGTTTATTGCTTGAATTCGAAATCCAGCGCGGCGCCTTCTACATCGCGACGCTCATCGTTACGCAGTTGCAGCTTCATCTCATTGCTGAGCAAGCGGCCGTTGATCTGGAACGCGCTGTTATCGGTAGGCTTTTCGCCAAACATCGGCGGCAGCAAGGGCACGCTCTTGGGTTTGGGCATGGTGCCGATCGGTTGCAAGTGCCTGACCATGTCCGAAGGCAGGGACAGGTCCAACTGTGCCGGTGGCAGTTTGGTCTGGGCCACTTCATGGGCCGACTTGGACTTGCTCGCCACAGGTGCGCGCTTTTTGGTCTTCACCGCTTTTTTCACGGTGGCTGGGGCTTTTTTTGCGGGCGTTGGCTGCTTGACCGACGTTTTTTGCTCGGCACTCGCGGCGGGTTTAACGTCAGCCACCGGCGTTGCAGCCAGCACAGTGCAGACGTTGCACAGGCTTAACAGGCCAATCACCAAAGTTACGCGGAAAATAGACGTCATATCGCCAACAGCATTAACGGCAGAAGGCCATATGCTCGCTTGTTGTGCGTGGCATGACAAGGGCGCAGATCAATGTTGTCCCCTCTGCCCCCCTCAAAAGCCTGCTGCAGTTTCCTGGCACAGCTGGCTGGCAAGCATGCCCAGGGTCATCAATGCACGCTCTGCCTCGCGGTTCCACGGGGTGCCACAATTGAGACGGATACAGTGGTTGAACTGTTCGGTATTACTGAAGATCAGCCCTGGTGCAATGCTGATGCCCTGTTGCAGGGCACGCACGTGCAGCTCCTGGGTATTGACCCGCCCCGGCAAACTGACCCACAGGATAAAGCCGCCGGTCGGACGGGTCATCTGGGTGCCTTCGGGGAAATATTGCTGTACCGCCAGCTGGAAGGCGCTGAGGTTCTTGCGGTATTCCTGGCGAATGTAACGCAGGTGACGGTCGTAGCCGCCGTTTTCCAGGTACGCCGCCACGCCCATCTGCGTGACGCTGCAGGCGGAGTGAGTGCTGAACATTTGCAGGCGCTGAATCTCCTGCTGGTACTTGCCGGCGATCATCCAGCCGATGCGCACGCCCGGGGACAAGGTCTTGGAAAAACTCGAACAATAGATGACCCGGTCAAGACGGTCATAGGCTTTCAGGGCCTTGGTGCGGCCCAGTTCGAACATCAGCTCGCCATAGATATCGTCCTCGACGATCTGGATATCGAAATCCGACGCCAGGCGCAGCAATTGCTTCTGCCGCTCCTCCGGCATGGTGCCGCCCAAGGGGTTGCTCAGGCGCGTGGTCAGCACCAACGCTTTGATCGACCATTGGTTGGCCGCCAATTGCAGGGCTTCCAGGCTCATGCCTGTGGCGGGGTCGCTGGGGATCTCGATGACTTTGAGGCCGAGCAAATCGGCCAGTTGCAGCAAGCCGTAGTAAGTCGGTGATTCGGCGGCGATCAAGTCGCCGGGCCGGGTCAGCACGCGCAAGGACATCTGCAACGCATCGACGCAGCCGTGGGTGATCACCACTTCGGACGGATCCACGACTACGCCGGCATCGCGCATTCGGATCGCCACCTGGCGACGCAACGGTTCGAAGCCGGGGCTGAACATGTAGCTGAAGGCCCGTGGGCTCTGGAACCGCGTGACCTTGGCCAACTGCTGGTGCAGCGCCCGTACCGGCAGGTAGTCCACACTCGGCACCGCAGCGCCCAGGGGGAATACGCCTTCACGGCGTGACTCGACCAACACCTGCTGGATGATGCTGCTGCGGGTGACCAGCCCCGGGCGCTCGACCCGGGCGATGTCTGGCGTCGGCGCCGTGAGTGCCGGGGTCTGGTGCACGTAATAACCCGATTGCGGCCGCGCCCGAATCAACCCCTGGTCTTCCAGGTTGGCGTAGGCCTGCAACACCGTGGCATGGCTCACATTGAGCTGGGAGCTCATCTTGCGCACAGAGGGCACGCGCTCTCCCGGTTGGTAGACACCGCGCCGGATATCCTCAGCCAGTTGCTGGGCAATACGTTGGTAAAGCAACAGATTGGTCATGACGCAGCACTCGATTTCACGGCTATTTTATTTTTGTGTGAAACATACCAGCACAGTTTAGAAGTGTACGGGGACAGTTAACACAATAATCGAGCGCGAACCGTAGTGACAGCAAAAACTGTGAAGGGAGTACGCGTGACAAAATGTGGGAGGGGGCTTGCTCCCGATGACGGTGTATCAGTCGAAGATGTTGCAACTGAACTACCGC
Organism: Pseudomonas sp. B329; assembly: GCF_023127835.1. Classification (NCBI taxonomy): domain Bacteria; kingdom Pseudomonadati; phylum Pseudomonadota; class Gammaproteobacteria; order Pseudomonadales; family Pseudomonadaceae; genus Pseudomonas; species Pseudomonas sp. B329. The sequence continues at coordinate 420,174 of NZ_SPKP01000011.1, forward strand.
TATCGGGAGCAAGCCCCCTCCCACATGCAATTGCGTCAGACTTTAGCGAGCGGCACCCAGTTGGCCCTTCTCGTCAGAGAACACGATTTCCACCCGGCGGTTCTGCGCGCGGCCACGCTCGGAGGCATTGGCTTCCACCGGGTATTGATCACCGTAACCCTGGACTTCGATACGCTTGTCGTCGACACCCAGGTCCATCAACAGGTCTGCCACCGATTGGGCGCGGTCACGAGACAGTTTGTGGTTCTCCTGCTCGCCCCCGGTGTTGTCGGTATAGCCCTCGATACGCACCCGACGCTTGGGGTTCAGTTGCAGAAACTGCACGATCTTGAGCACGGTGCGGCTGGCCGAGTTTTGCAGTTCGGCTTCGCCGGTATCGAACAACACATCCCCCAGGGTCATCACCAGGCCTCGGTCGGTCTGGGTGGTGAGGCTGGCGATCTGCGCTTCAACCCACTTGCCCTGCTGCTGCACACTGGCCAGCTTGTTTTCGCGCAGGGCCAGTTGCAGGCGCTGACGCTCCAACTCGAGCTGGGTGCCGCGCTCGGCATTGAGGCCCTGCTCGGTGTGTTCGCGGGCGATGGCACTGTAGCGCTGGCTCAGGTAGGCGTAATGCACCACGTCGGAGCCGCTCCCCCAGTAGCTGGACAGGCGATCGGCACGGGCCAGGGACTCGCCGGCGCGGATCACATCCTTGGGCGCAAAGCGCAGCACATTGGAGTCTTCCTTGACCTTCTGGAAGTCATCGCTCGCCTGCTGCAATGCCTGCTCGCTGCTGGGCTGGCTGGCGCATCCGCCCAGTGCCGCACTGCCCAAGAGCAACGCACAGCTCAAACCACGGATCATCGGGCTCATTGCGCGTCTCCCAATTGCAGTTGCTTGCGCAGGCGAGTGATACGGGTATTAAGCACGTTCAATTGTTCCTGGCTCTTGGCGGTCAGCACTTTTGCCTCGGCCAGGCGCGCATCCAGCTCGGCCTGCTCGGCCCGCATACGCGCGCGCTTGTAGGATTGGTCGGCCATGTTGGACTTGGCCCTGGCGAATTTTTCTTCGGCCAGTTTCAGTTCGGGCGATTCATCGGCGTTGACCCCGACCGCGTTGGCTTGCTCCAGGGCTTGCTGGGTCAGGCGCATTTGTTCATTCGGCGCAGGATCGGTTGCACATCCCGCCAGAGCGACAACGGCGAGGGCCGCGAAAAGAGGTCGAAAAATCACTGTAAATCCCTACTTTGTTGGGGTGCCGACGGGTTGTTGCAATTGCGCTTTCCAGCGCTCCAGATTGCGCTGCAGCGCGGCTTGCGCGACACCGGACGCGGGCAATTCTGTCATCTTTTTGGTCAGCTGTCCGCGCAGCCAAGGATCATTGCACGCCGAGTTATGGGAAATCGCCAGGTACAACCCGGGCTGATCGACAGGCACCTCATGGGCAACCAAGTCGTTACTCATGCCCAAGGTCTGGGCCATGGCCATGCCGGAATAGCGTCCCGCCAGCACGTAGTCCACCTCCCCCAGTAACAGTTTCTGGAACGCCGGCGTGAGATTCGGCAGGCGTTGCAGGCTGAGCTGTTGGCCGGCGAAGGTTTCGAATTCAGCGCTCAAACGGGCGCGCTCCGATACCGCACCCTTGTGGCCGTGCAGGTCAGCCGCCGTGGTATAGGCCAGCGGCGACTCCCTGCGCGTCCAGACCAGGTAGTCGGTCTGCATCAACGCCGGATGGATGTAGTCGAAGTTGTCCAGCTCACCGAGATTCAGTGGAGCATCAGCGAGAATATCCATGCGCCCACTGCGCGCCTCATCCAAGGCCAGGGAGCGTTTGCCGCCGTAGAGCAGGTCGATTTTCAACCCAAGGTCCTTGCCCACTTGTTGCAACACGTCGGCGGTAGCGCCGATCAGGTGCGTGGGGTCCTGGGGGTCGCGCCACAGCAAGGGCGGTGCGTCCGGGCTGCCGGTGATCACCAGGCGTTCGCATTTGCCGGCGGCGAATGACAGGCTCGGCAGCAGCGTGAGGCCCAGCAGTAAAGTCCAGGGGCGCAACTCCATGGCAAGGTTCTCCTGATAAGTAAAAAAAAACCCGGTCATAAGACCGGGCTCTTTATAAGTGAAGCAGCTGGATTAGACCAGCTTCGAAAGCTCTGGTACGGCTTCGAACAAGTCCGCCACCAGGCCGTAATCGGCCACCTGGAAGATCGGTGCTTCTTCGTCCTTGTTGATCGCAACGATCACCTTGGAGTCTTTCATGCCGGCCAAGTGCTGGATCGCACCGGAAATACCGACGGCAATGTACAGCTGTGGCGCAACGATCTTGCCGGTCTGGCCGACCTGCATGTCGTTGGGTACAAAGCCTGCGTCCACGGCTGCGCGAGAAGCGCCGACCGCAGCGCCCAGCTTGTCGGCCAGGGCGTACAGGTGTTTGAAGTTGTCACCATTCTGCATGCCACGCCCGCCGGAAACGACGATCTTGGCGGCGGTCAGTTCAGGACGGTCCGACTTGGCCAGCTCTTCGCCAACAAAGCTGGAAGTACCCGCGTCGTGGGCAGCGGAGACGGCTTCAACGGCGGCTGAACCACCTTCGGCGGCAACCGGGTCGAAACCGGTGGCGCGTACGGTGATGACCTTGACCGAGGCGTTGGACTGCACGGTAGCGATGGCGTTACCGGCATAGATCGGGCGCTTGAAGGTGTCAGCACTTTCTACCGAAATGATCTCGGAGATCTGGTCAACGTCCAGCTGCGCGGCAACGCGTGGCAGGATGTTTTTGCCGTTGGAAGTAGCGGCAGCCAGGATGTGGCTGTAGCTTTTGCCCAGCTCTGCAACCAGAGGAGCCACGTTTTCCGGCAACTGATGCGCGTAAGCGGCATTGTCAGCGTTCAGGACTTTGCTCACGCCTGCAATTTTTGCAGCCGCTTCAGCCACGGCGCCAGCGCCTTGGCCTGCAACCAGTACGTGGATGTCACCACCGATTTTAGCGGCGGCAGCCACGGTGTTCAGGGTGGCCGGGGCCAGCACCTTGTTGTCGTGTTCAGCGATTACGAGGATAGCCATGATCAGATCACCTTCGCTTCGTTTTTCAGTTTCTCGACCAGTTCAGCCACCGACTTGACCTTGATGCCCGCGCTGCGTGCAGCCGGCGCTTCAACTTTGATGGTCTTGTTGGTGGAGGCGGTGGAAACGCCCAAAGCATCCGGAGTCACCGATTCAAGCGGCTTCTTCTTGGCTTTCATGATGTTTGGCAGGGACGCATAGCGCGGCTCGTTCAAACGCAGGTCGGTGGTGACGATGGCCGGCAGTTTCAGGGAAACCGTCTGGGCGCCGCCGTCGATTTCACGGGTGACCGCAACACTGTCGCCACTCACTTCGACTTTCGAAGCAAAGGTACCCTGGCCGTAACCGGTCAGTGCAGCCAGCATCTGGCCAGTCTGGTTGTTGTCGCTGTCGATGGCTTGTTTGCCCAGGATCACCAGCTGAGGCTGTTCCTTGTCGACAACGGCCTTGAGCAGTTTGGCAACGGCCAGGGAAGTCAGTTCTTCAGCGGACTCCACCAGAATGGCGCGGTCGGCGCCCAGGGCCAGAGCGGTACGCAGCTGCTCTTGGGCAGTGGTCGGACCGATGGACACCACGACGATTTCAGTCGCAACGCCTTTCTCTTTCAGGCGTACGGCTTCTTCCACAGCGATTTCGCAGAAAGGGTTCATCGACATCTTGACGTTAGCAAGGTCGACGCCGGAATTGTCCGCCTTGACGCGAACTTTCACGTTGTAATCGACAACGCGTTTGACAGCTACAAGAACCTTCATGGATTCCTCGTTACTCTCCGGTGAAAAGAAAGTCGCCTAGGCGAACCTGGCGGTTGATGCTCATCGGCACACAAGGGCACCTCCAAAGACCTCGGCAGTGGCCTTGCACACGGGAAAATGATGACCGTTCGTCAGCGGTGACTGAGAGGTCATTCTTTATCGCGGCGTGTAAACTGCACACCAGCTTACCTTTGGACGTGCTCTTGAAACCTGCAGTCTGCCTACGGGAAGCGCGAAACCGACCGTATCTTGACCGGAACGCCTATTCTGGTCAATACGGCAAAATGGTCAGTCATAAGCCCCGTTGCTTTGATTTACCTAGGCTGCGGGCAATTCAAACAAACGTTTGTATTGGACGCTGCCAGTGGTCTATATATAATGCGCCACCTAGAGAGACAGGTGGGTCGTGCCGTTGTGCATGACGCTACCGAACCTCCACCCATTAGAAAAAAAAGCCTGTTGAGCCTTGAGTAGGAGATAGCCTGTGGAACGCGAATACATGGAATTCGACGTGGTCATCGTCGGCGCCGGCCCGGCTGGCCTGTCTGCCGCCTGCCGACTGAAGCAGAAGGCCGCCGAAGCCGGTAAGGAAATCAGCGTCTGCGTGGTCGAGAAAGGCTCCGAAGTCGGCGCCCACATCCTCTCCGGTGCCGTGTTTGAACCCCGCGCCCTGAACGAACTGTTCCCGGACTGGAAAGCGCTCGGCGCCCCGCTCAACACCCCGGTGGTGCGCGATGACATCTATGTACTGCGCAGCGGCGATACTTCCACCAAGGTTCCCGACTTCTTTGTGCCCAAGACCATGCACAACGAAGGCAACTACATCATTTCCCTGGGCAACCTGTGCCGCTGGCTGGCCCAGCAGGCCGAAAACCTGGGCGTGGAAATCTACCCAGGCTTCGCCGCCCAGGAAGCCCTGTTCGATGAAAACGGCGTGGTGCGCGGGATCATCACTGGCGACCTCGGCGTCGACCGCGAAGGCAAGCCCAAAGACGGCCTGTACACCCCAGGTATGGAGCTGCGTGGCAAATACACTCTGTTCGCCGAGGGTTGCCGTGGACACATCGGCAAGCAACTGATCCAGCGCTTCAACCTGGACAGCGACGCCGACGCCCAGCACTACGGCATCGGCCTCAAGGAAATCTGGGAAATCGATCCAGCCAAGCACCAGCCAGGCCTGGTGGTGCACACCGCCGGTTGGCCGCTGGACATCATGGGTAACGAGAACACCGGTGGCTCGTTCCTCTATCACCTGGAAAACAATCAAGTCGTGGTCGGTCTGATCGTCGACCTGTCCTACAGCAATACCTTCCTTTCGCCCTTCGATGAATTCCAGCGCCTCAAGCACCACCCGGTGCTGGCCCAATACCTGGAAGGCGGCAAGCGGGTCAGCTACGGCGCCCGCGCGATCTGCAAAGGCGGGTTGAACTCGTTGCCAAAGATGGTCTTCAAGGGCGGTGCACTGATCGGTTGCGACCTCGGCACCCTGAACTTCGCCAAGATCAAGGGCAGCCACACCGCCATGAAGTCCGGCATGCTCGCCGCCGACGCCGTGGCCGACCGCCTGTTTGCCGAATCCGAAGGGGGTGATGAACTGACCGCGTATGTCGACAGCTTCAAAGCCAGCTGGCTGTACGAAGAACTGTTCGCCAGCCGCAATTTCGGCCCGGCCGTGCACAAGTTCGGCGCGATCATCGGCGGCGGTTTCAACTGGCTCGACCAGAACATTTTCGGCGGCAAGATTCCTTTCACCCTGCACGACACCAAGCCGGACTACGCCTGCCTGAAGCTGGCCAAAGACAGCCAGAAGATCGCCTACCCCAAACCCGACGGCAAGCTGAGCTTCGACAAACTGAGCTCGGTGTTCATCTCCGGTACCAACCATGAAGAAGAACAGCCGTGCCACCTGAAGCTCAAAGACCCGAGCATCCCGATCGGCACCAACCTGCCGCTCTACGATGAACCGGCGCAGCGCTACTGCCCGGCCGGCGTGTATGAGGTGGTGACCAAGGAGGACGGCGAGAAGCGCTTCCAGATCAACGCCCAGAACTGCGTGCACTGCAAGACTTGTGACATCAAGGACCCTTCGCAGAACATTACCTGGGTAACGCCGGAAGGTGCGGGCGGGCCGACTTACCCGAATATGTAAGGCTGCTCGAATAGTGGTTCTTCAGGCTGCACCGGCTGAATCAATGGCTTCTTCGATTCAGCCGGTGGACGCGCTGTCAGCGGTGTTGAAATCGCTGATCGGCTCAACTGACGGCATTGGTTTTCAACGACTCCAACAATTCGACCATTTCTTCAAAAGATTGGTTATCCGATTGAATCTGCTCCCTCAGCTCCCAAATACTGTAGCGGTCATCGGACTGTGCCAGGTTAACCCCTGCCGTCTTCGCCGAACCAAAATCCACCGGATAACACTTGCGAGTATTGGCGTCGTAAAGAATATTCCTTGCGGCCAAATCATTGTGAGCAATGCCGGCGTTTTCCAATTCGACCAGCATATTCAACACGCTGGCTGATAAGCCCTCTGGCAAGGCTTTATCCCCGGCCATCAGTTGCTCAAGCGATTCTCCCGGCACTTTGGGCATACGCATATAGGAAACGGTGTCAGCAGCATTGCTGCCAAGGAACGTCGCACGCTGTTCTCCATAATATCGGTTAAATAACGCCACCTCATTTTTCATATCGGCAATGCGCTTGGCAGCCGGTAAAGGGAACGTTACTTTGATCACATAGTCAGCATCGTCCGGGTCGGCATACACCATCGCACGGGAGCCAAACCCGACGGGGTCTTTCAATCGTCCCTCAAGTTCATCCAGCCCACCGCCCGTGACTCCTCTTCGACGCCAAACACCCTGAGCATCGGGCTTGGCAACAATGGCGCTACTGGCCAACTGGTCGGGGTCATGTGGATCGACTACACGCAAAATGTAATGCGTGCCGTCCCCGGCATCAGGGGCATTGGCGACGTAATAGGGTCTGCCACCTAACTCGATTTCCCGCATACCTGGAAAAGAAGCGCCAGCATTGGGCGCTCTCATCAATTGCAGGTCGTTTGTCTGTGAGTCAAGTTCCCAGCGGTAGTGTTGGGCGGCAGTGCTATTGGTTAACGAGGGTTCTCCCAACTCTACATTTGCCTTCGCCATGGCAATTTCATGGGCCAGTTGCAGACCTGAGATCACCGCTGCGGCACCGCCGGCTACTCGATCATTTTGCGTCATGCCATCAACGGCGTCATGAACCCCGAAGACAATGTTGCCGGTGTTACCGATGATGGGCAGGTAACCGAAGGTATTGCCCCAAAATTCTTTCGCGGCTTTCCAGTTCTGCTGCGACGCACCAAAGACCTCAGTCTGGTCGGCCCACCTTGCGTCTTTTGCGTTAACAGCCTGAAAGTGAGAGGCAATGCCGCTCTTCAGATCGCCAAACTTCAGGTAATAATCGCTGTCTCTCGATTGGGTGTAATTGAATGTCTCCCGAACGGGTACGGCCCTATCCGCAAGCAGATTTTTTCTGCCTGGGAAGGTGGCGCTATTACCGTGAATAAGCGCCCCCAGAACATAGTCTGCCCTTGGCCAATGCGCGTCTTTGCCGCCTTGCCGGTCACGGGCGTTGAAACTGTTCTGCACATGAGCACGATTTCTTTCAGCCCATTTGGCAAAGTCATCATCCCCGTGCAATTCACTGACAGTGCCGCGTCTCAAATCGACCATTAAGCCTTTATCAGGTCGATGGTCATAATCACCGTGATAATGGACATAAGGAACAAAGGCATAACCTGCCAGAGAGTAACCGTATATATTTGGAACAACGACGTTTCCATTGTCCTCAAGTGTACGAATGATGGCTTTCTGGCACGCCGGCGTAAGCTGACTGAACGTAGCCTTGTCGTCATGCAGACCTTGCAATGTCCCCTTGAGCACATAGGCGTCCGCTTTCCCCGAGCGCTCTGCTAGCTTGCCCTCAGGGTCGCGCATCGGCTTGGCTATTTCTTGCTCCCAATGACGTTGAAGTACGCTGCCCAGGGCCTCAAGGTCGTTGATCACTTCCTTGGCCTGCGCATTGATATGCATGCCTTGGGCGTTCAACTGGCCCCCCGGCGCCACTTTATCGTGCTTCAACGCACCGGCTGCAATTTGCCATGCCAAGTAGGTGCGTTCATCCTGATTAGTCAGATGCGAGACACCATTGAGTTCCTTGACGTAAGACTGGAACGTCACCGTGATTTTTTGATGTGGGTCGTACCCCGCCGCCAGCAATCCACCGCTGAAATAACCTGCAGGCTCCAAGAACGGACGCAGGTGCTGGAATCTGATATTGCGTTGGCCTTCGTCGCCAGTTTCCATAGTCCGTATCTGCGCAACAACGCGACCAGCATAGGCATTGATTCGCCGTTCACGCTCGCCAAACGTATACCTCGCGGTAGGCGGTGTTACATCGAGCGAGCCGTAAATTACACCCTTGGAAAAATCAAGTTCGTGACTCAGGTCAGGGGCGACTGTCGTGTTGTTGACAACACTCACTTTCATGCCTGCCGAACCGTTAACCTCACCTGCGGTTACAGGGTTTGCAGGCAGTGCAGAAACGGATTGCTGAGTGCTGATAAGCATCGTATGAGTGAGGGGCTGAACTTTCACGCGCACTACCTCCTTGGTCCCAGACGCTAATTCGCCTGGTGCAATCGTGAGTGCATTACGAGCCAGAGCAGTTCCGTTGCCACCGCGCTTAAACAGTTATCAGGTATTGCCCCCCTATTCGATCTTCATGCAAGCAAGGCTTATCTGGCAGGCGTACCCGGCAGACTCAGGCGGCTCGCTCTTCACCAGGGTTACGCAAAAAGTAACGCTTATATTCGCGACTGAACTGCGACGTGCTCTGGTACCCCACGCTGTGCGCCGCCTGCGCCACGCTCATGCCCTCCACCAGCAGCAGCTGTTGGGCCTTCAATAGTCGCAGGCGCTTGAGGTACTGCACCGGCGACAACAAGGTGCAACGCTTGAAATGTTCATGAAAGGTCGACGCACTCATGTGCGCATACCCGGCCAGCGTCTCGATATTCAGCGGTTCGGCATAATGGGCATGCAGGTGATTCAATGAGGTGGCGATGCGCGAAAACTGCCCCTGTTGTTCCACCAATGCACGCAGCACATCCGCCTGCGGCCCGCGCAAGGCGGTGAACAACAATTCGCGCACCCGCGCCGGGCCCATGATCCGGCTTTCCAGCGGATCGTGCAGGCACTGCAACAGCCGTTCGACGCATCCACGCATGACGTCATCGAGCACCACCGAACTCATCGACTCCAACGTCTGCGCCGTAGGCGGCGGCCCGGCCTGCATACCCATCGCAATCACCAACTCGCCCAACACCACCCGGTCGATGCCCACCGTCACGCCATACAGCGGCGCATCGGGCGCCATGGCAAAAGTCTCGCACTCGAACGGCACCGGCATCGCCTGGATCAGATAGTGCCCGGCGCCATACTCCAGGGTACGCGGGCCCAGGTACGCGACTTTGCTGCCTTGGGCCACGAACATCAGGCTCGGCTCGTAGATCTGTGGCCCACGCGCCACATCGCAACTGGCGCGCAATACCTTTACACCGGGCAGATGAGTCGGGGAAAAACCGTCGCGGGATGCAAGGCCCTCAATCAAGGCGACCAGGGTGGCATTGGCATCGAGATGGCGGGTCAGCAACATGGCAAAAAACTTCGCGAATTAGGGATGAGAGCATCATCGCAGGTCTGGCGACCAATACATCCAAACTTGAGGCAGTGTCGGACGAATAGGCATGAGACTCGGAGCAATCGCCATGGCCGCCGGTGCGCTCGGTACGCAGAATGGCTCGCCTCACTTGTCATTGCTTTTTTGCGAGGTTTCTTCATGTACACCGCCATCGGTTATGCCGCCCAGTCGGCCACCACTCCCCTCGCCCCTATGTCGTTTGAACGCCGCAGCCCGCGTGTCGATGACGTGGCCATCGAGATCCTCTACTGCGGCGTGTGCCACTCCGATATCCACCAGGCTCGCAACGAGTGGGGCATTGCCGTGTACCCGCTGATGCCGGGCCATGAAATTGTCGGTAAGGTCACCGCCGTCGGCGGCAACGTCACCGCGCATAAAGTCGGTGATCTGGTTGGCGTGGGCTGCATGGTGGATTCGTGCCGCCACTGCGAAGCCTGCCAGTCAGACCTTGAGCAATACTGCCTCGAAGGCCCGACCATGACCTACGCCACCCCGGACCGCGTGGATGGCAGCAACACCATGGGCGGCTACTCCGACAGCATCGTAGTCAGCGAACACTTCGTGGTGAAGATCCCGGCCAAGCTCGACCTGGCCAGCGCTGCGCCGATCCTGTGCGCAGGCATCACCACCTACTCGCCGCTCAAGCACTACGGCGTGAAAGCCGGCGACAAAGTCGGCATTCTCGGCATGGGCGGCCTGGGCCATATGGGCATCAAGTTCGCCAAGGCCATGGGCGCCGAGGTGACGCTGTTCACCCGCTCGGCGAGCAAGGCTGAGGAAGGCCGCCGTCAGGGCGCCGACCATGTGATCGTGTCCACCGATGCCGAGCAGATGAAGGCCGCTGCCGGGCACTTCGACTTCCTGCTCGATACCATCCCGGTGCAGCACGACCTGAACCCCTACCTCGATGTACTGCGCTTTGACGGCGTGCATATCCTGGTCGGCCTGATCGAGCCGGTAGACCCGCCCGTCAACGCCGCGAAACTGGTGCTGGGCCGTAAAGTGCTGGCCGGTTCGCTGATCGGCGGCATTGCCGAAACCCAGGAAGTCCTGGATTTCTGCGCCGAGCACAACATCACCTGCGACATCGAAATGCTCGACATCCGCCAGATCAACGAGGCTTACACCCGCATGATCGCCGGTGACGTGAAGTACCGCTTCGTTATCGACATGGCGAGCCTCAAAGCCTGATCAGGCTTTGGCGCCCAACTCCGCTGACAGCCGGGCTGCGACCTGTTTGATCACAGGGATCAGCTCGGCCATTTTCTCCAGCGGCATGTAGGGCACGGTACTGGCGATGCTGATGCCGGCGACAATTCGCCCGCCGGCATCGCGCACCGGTGCGGCCACACAGCGGATCGACGGTTCGTTGTCTTCCAGGTCGAACGCATACCCGCCCGCTACATATTCGCCCATGCGTTGTTCGAACTGCGCCCAGGATTGCTCCGGGTGCTGCGGCCATTGCAGGCTTTTGCCCGTCGGCGGCAAGCTGGCGTGGTACAGGCGCTGCCACTCCTGCGGCGAATCATCCAGCAACAACGCCTTGCCGATACCGGTGCGCGCCAGCGGCATACGGTGGCCGACCCGCGAGCGCATTTCCGGGCCATTGCGGCCAGGGTTCTTGTGCAGGTAAAGCACATCGTCGTATTCGCGGATCGCCAAGTGGATGGTGTCGCCGGTCAGGGCTGACAACTCGTCCAGATACGGCACCGCCAGGCTCACCAGTGGCAACTCTTCGCGGGCCTGGAAGCCCAACTCGATCAACTTTGGCCCCAGCAGGTAACCGACTTGCGGCACTACACGCAGGTAACGCTCGTCCACCAGGCAACTGGCCAGGCGGTGCGTGGTGCTGCGCGTGGTGCCGATGCGCCGGGCAATTTCTTTCAGATCCCGCGCACCAGCCGCTACCGCTTGCACCACGCCCAGGCCGCGCAACAAGGTCTGGGTGCCGGTAGGGGCGGCGTCTTTGACGGGGGTGTGGGCGTTTTCCTGCATATCGGGCCTATGTGGTAGTACGAAAACGAGCGGCATTATGGCAAATACCGCCCTCCTGAACACAGGAGTATGGCTTGGGTCAGCGTTGCTTCATGCGGTCGATGATGACCGCCAGCAGCAGGATCGAACCACGAATCACATACTGGTAAAACGTGTCGATGTTCTTCAGGTTCATCGCATTCTCAATGATCGCCAGGATCAGCACCCCGGCAATTACATGGCGAATCATGCCGATGCCGCCGCTCAGCGATACCCCGCCCAGCACGCACGCAGAGATCACCGTCAGCTCGAAACCCTGGCCGATCATCGGCTGGCCCGAGGTCATGCGCGACGCGAGAATCACCCCGGCCAATGCGCCGATCAAACCGTGCACGGCAAAGATGATGATCTTGGTGCGATCGACATTCACCCCGGCCAGCAGCGCGGCTTCCTGATTACCACCAATGGCCATGGTGTTGCGCCCATAGGTGGTGTAATTGAGCAGCCAACCGAAGAACACGAAACACAGCACAGTGATGATGATTGGCACCGGTACGCCCATCAGTTGGCCATTGCCGAATACGAAGAAATCTTCATTCATCACCCCCACTGCCTTGCCGTTGGAGAAGATGTACGCCAGGCCGCGCACGATCTGCATGGTCGCCAAGGTGGCAATCAACGCATTGATGCGCAGCTTGGCAATCACGATGCCGTTGATCAGCCCCACCACCAGCCCCATGGCCAGTGCCGCCGACACGCCGAGTACTACGCTGTCGGTGTCACGGATCACGATGCCCGCCACCACCCCGGCACAAGCGATCACCGACCCCACTGACAAGTCGAAGTGCCCCGACGCCAGGCAGAACAGCATGGTGCACGCGGCGATGCCCACCGTGGATATCGCCAGCCCCAGGCCGCGCATGTTCAGTGGCGAAAGGAAGTTGTCGATAAATACCGCGCTGAGTACAAAGATGCTCAACGCTGCCAGCAGCATCACCCAGTCGTCGAGAAACTTGCGCTGGTTGAACCCCGGCCAGAAACCCTTTGCAGTTTTAACTTCAGACATAGCCAACCCCTCTTATTTCTTCAAGCCCGCGAACGCGGGAGCGCCAGTTGCAACAGGCGCGCTTCATCCGCTTGGGCGCGGGGCAGTTCACCGCTCAGGGCGCCTTCGCTCATCACCAGGATGCGGTCGGAAATGCCCATCACCTCCATCAGGTCGCTGGACACCACGATCACCGCTATGCCGCTGGCCGTCAGGTTATGGATGATCTGGTAAATCTCCGACTTGGCGCCGATGTCGATACCGCGGGTGGGCTCGTCCAGCAGCAGGACCTTCATCGGCATCGACAGCCAGCGGCCAAGAATGGCTTTCTGCTGGTTGCCGCCGGAGAGGTACAGGATCTTCTGCGCCGCGTTCGGGGTTTTGACCCGCATCGCCTGGATCTGCCGGTCGGCGTTAGCTTTCTCCCAGCCGTCGCGTAACAGCCAGCCAAAGGTGGAGTGCGCATCCCGGGCACTGATGTTGATGTTTTCAGCGACGCTGCCCAGCGGGATGATGCCTTCCTTTTTGCGATCCTCCGGGCACAGCAAGATACCGGCGGCGATGGCGTCGCGGGGTGAGCGCAATTGCAGGGCTTGCCCGCACAGCTGCAGGCTGCCGGCGCTGGCGCGCTCCAGGCCACTGAGCAGGCGAAACAGCTCGGTGCGCCCTGCCCCCACCAGCCCGAACAGCCCAAGGACCTCGCCCTTACGCACCGCAAAGCTGATCGGCTCGCGCAGGCCCGGGCCAAGCAGGCCGTCTACCTTGAGCGCCACTTCGCCGTGCTCGCGCGGGCGGTAGTCGTAGATGTCCTGGATATCGCGACCGACCATGCAGGTCACCAACTGGTCGTGGGTCAGCGTGCTCATGTCTTCGAAGGTGCGCACGTAGCGACCGTCCTTGAACACCGTCACCGCGTCGCAAATACGGAACACTTCTTCCATGCGGTGCGACACATAGAGCACCACTTTGCCCTCGTCGCGCAGGCGCGCAATGATTGCCATCAGCCGGTCTATTTCCCGCGCCGACAAACTGCTGGTCGGCTCATCGAAGGCGATCACGTTGGCACCGCGGGACAACGCCTTGGCGATTTCCACCAGTTGGCGCTGGCCCAAAGACAGGCGCCCGAGCTTCTCGTCGGGGTCGATCTCATCGGCCAGGCCCTTGAGACATGCCAGTGCCTGCTGGCGCAGCACGCCGCGGTTGACCACACCGAAACGCGTCGGCAAGTGCCCGAGGAACAGGTTCTCGGCCACGCTCATTTCCGGCACCAGATGCAGTTCCTGGTGGATCACCGCGACACCGTTGGCGATGCTGTCGGCAGCGTTCTTGAACGCCATGACCTGCGCGCCGATCTGCACGCTGCCGCTGCTGGGAATGTAGGCGCCGCCGAGGATTTTCAGCAGCGTCGACTTGCCCGCACCGTTCTCGCCCATCAGGGCATGCACCTGCCCGGGGTGGGCGGTGAAGCTGATGCCGTCCAGCGCCTTGACCCCGGGAAAGGTTTTGCCGATCGCGTCAAAACGCAGGGCCGCAGCGGTCATTTCCACAACCCGATTTTGGTCAACTCTTCCTTGAAGTTCTCGCGGGTGATCAGGGTGACTTCGTCCATGGCGGTGTACTTCGGTGGTTCAGTGCCTTTGGTGACCCACTCGTACATCATCAGCGCGGTGTTGTAACCCTCGATGTGCGGGCTCGGCAGCATGGAACCGAAGAAGCCGCTGTCGGCTTTCTTCAATTCGCCAATGGCGTCGGTGCCATTGATGCCGATGCCGATGACGTTGGCCGCCTTGAAGCCGGCACTTTCGGTGGCGCGCACGCCGCCCAGCACCGTGTTGTCGTTCATGCCGCCGATGATCAGGTTCTTCGCCCCGCTCGGCAGCTTGACCAAGGCCGAGTTGGTGGCGTCCATGCTGCCGGGTA